>CAZPUD010000204.1:0-7480 GCA_964589115.1 uncultured candidatus Brocadiaceae bacterium
TATCCAAAAGAGGTATAGCATGTCATTGCGAGGGTCTTTTCCGAAGCAATCTCCTGGACACTTCAAAAGGGATTGCTTCGGGGAAAAACGCCCTCGCAATGACGGATACTCTATCACCTATTATTATGAATCATCTTGACGATGTACTACTTACACAATTATGCTATTTTTTGCTTCATACCTGATTCGTACTCCGTTAAACCCAACATGTGGTTTGTGAATTTTTCCACGGCATTTTCTTTTGTGAATGTCAACTTACAAGAATCCCATTCTCAATTATAAAGAGTCGTTCTTTACTTTTACTCAAGGCAGTTACAATATAAACCATATATTGGCATGCCAAGGTCTTTCCAAATTTTCACATCCTCTTTGCAGAGAGCCATTTTTATATTGCTATCGTGTTTTCTTATTGCGTTAATTATTGTACTAAACATAGAAATACGGTATTCTGCCGAATAGCGGAGTTTTGTTCCGTCACTTATTAATCCGGATGTAACTTTCAAGAGAGAGGACTCAGGGAAGCGTGAGCTTATATGCGCGATGAGTCCTTTAGAAGGGCGGTATTCACCTATGGTAATTCGTGCAGGCTTAACATAACTAAATATTTTTTGAACAAGCTCAAGGTAATCCCTTTTCCATGTTGAATACCATATAACAGGGTCTATCCTTAAACGTATTTCATAACCACATTCCTGTAACTTCTTTGCAGCAGCTAATCGTACTTCTGGCGATGGTGTCCGGTGTTCAAGTTGCTGATGAATAATGTCGGTATTGATGCTGAATGACACAATAATCCTATTATTATGATTCACATTTTCTATCTTGAGCATCATTTAATTCTCTTTCCCACCATTCTGGAGTGGGAAATGCCTTTTCGTCTTTCAATATGTCTTTAATAATAAATTTTCTTTTCTCTTCAAGTGATCCAATGTATCGTAAGTTCAAATGCCTTGATGTTACTGCTTTCCAGATAATATCTGTAAATTCTCTTTCATTTAATAGTTCTATAATTTCATCTTTATTAATATCACTTATATGATCTTTTGCTGCATAAAATAACATCCTTACATATTCACAAAAATTCTCATGTATATTTCGACTCACTGATGCTTCACTTGCAATACTAATTAATTGATTAAATACAATTTTATTGTGAAACAAGGAATTCATACAAAATAAAATACGTTTTTCTGCCCTATAACGACATTTTCCTGTCCACAATTCTAAGATTCCATCCTTACATTTAAATCGATTAATTATTTGTTCCACCAAAGCTTTTTCTAATATTTCCTTAACCTCTTCATTGGTGGTTTCAAAAGATTTAATATGATCAAATGGTTCTTTAAATCTAAATGTCTCTAATATAATAGAAGCTTGTGATGCCATTTTTGAAGCAAGTTTTTTCATTAACTCAGCCTCGGATTCTCTTATCTCTTTGTATATCTCTTTTGGATTTCTGAAATGAGCCCATTTAACGATATTTTCGTACCACATTTTAAATATCTCAGCATTAAAAACAGGATTATATCCTGTAAAAATATTATCTATACTCAACAACTGAAAACATATTCTCATAATATCCTTAACATCATTAAGCAACTGCTCCATTTCTTCTTGATCAGGAGCATCGGCAACACGAGAAAGTATTTTATCTCTATCTACAAAAAGCATTTTGATAAATTCACGAACACGTTCAATTTGTTTACTTTTAGTTGCTTCTTTAACAAAAGTGTCTATTTTCTTTCTTGTTTCGTTATCTGCCAGTAATAACAGAGTCTTTTTAAATGCATTATATTCTTTCCATGTTAACAACTCGTGATTTTCTACAACAAGCAGATGTTTTTTTAATTCTTCCTGATCTATAAATCCAACAGATTCTCTTAGCCCTTGCCATAGCGTTGACAATCTTTCTTTTTTGTTTTTTGCAACATCTTTTGAAATTTCATCTGCCCATTTCAATGTTTTAGCGCTTTCTTCTTCAGGCATAAAAAAATTTGAAGGAATTCCATCCATTAGTTCTTTTGTGGTAATTATTTTATCGAAAACTTCAGGAAATTCTATTTTCAATAATTGTGCTAAATAAAGCAGTTTCCAATTCAGCTCATCTATATCAAATCTGTTCAAAAAACTTTTATGAAGTGCATTAATATATCTTAGAAAATGTTTAAACTTTCGTGGGTTTCTTGGAAGGTATGGGAAAATTAATTGCAATGAATTTTTCTGGATATTATCATTCAA
Organism: uncultured candidatus Brocadiaceae bacterium; assembly: GCA_964589115.1. GTDB lineage: Bacteria > Planctomycetota > Brocadiia > Brocadiales > Brocadiaceae > JBDIVL01. The sequence goes on from CAZPUD010000204.1 coordinate 2,239, forward strand.
ATTATTCGTTTCTTTGTCCAAAAGCTCTTGCCATTCAAAATCTGTTGGTATTGGTAATTGAAATTGCCAATTTATTATCTTATCCAAAAAGTCATTACCACCTTCATTTCCTGTTTTTCTTTTAATAATTTGGGATGCTACATTTACATCTAATCCAATTATGTAAATACAACGTTTAAAATTTACTATTTCATTTAAGAGCATTAGCAACTCATATAAAATATCTGGCTCTGATCTGTCTAAATCATCGATGAAAATAAATAATCTTTTGTCATTTAAAGCCTTATTTAATTCCTTCTGGACTCTTTGTTTCGTTTGTTCTAACAAACCTTCCAATGGTGCTAAGATTAAAGAACCGGCTATTTTTCCAACTTCTGTAGCAGCAGTTAATTCCCGTACTTTTTCAGAAGCTTTCTTCAGAAAACACTTTCTCTTTAAATTTCCTATCTTTTTCCCTTGCCATTCTGCAATACCTTTGTCTATGCTTGATATAAAACCTTCCCAGGCTTCTTTTCTCTCATAAAATTGCCATGGATTATATAGAGCAACAGGATGTCCTGCCTTTTTACAATAAAATCTTAGGAAGTTCATGGTAGTCGTCTTTCCACTTCCCCATGCACCATGAATACCAATGGTCGTATTTGTATATAATGGAGTTCCTTTTATTGTTTCAAAAATCCTTTTAGCAAATAGGGATCTATCAAGGCAATCATCATTTGGATTTTCTAATGGATCATCAATACCAAATACTAATTCATGTGCATCTTTTTTTCCTTTCATCATTTATTCTCCACAATCTCACTTTTGTCAGATAGTTTAGATTTCGAATCAAGTTTCGTTCATATGAATTTACAATATTGGGGCTGTATTGAAAAATATCGTTATATTGAGGTAATTATATAGTTGTTTCACCTAGAAGCCTTCTAGCTTTTGCAGAATAATCTCCAACCTTGTCAGCGTTAAACAGCCTTTGGAAATATTCATTTGATCTTCGACGGTCACCTATAATGTGATAATATTGCCCAAGATGGAAGAGACTGAATAAGTCGAATGCATCAATGGCTAAAGCCTGGTTATAAAAGCTGAGAGCTAAATGGTCATCTCCATTAAGAACGTACGCCCATGCCAATTTATTGTATACGACCAGAGCCTCTGGCTTTTCTGATCTAATTTCCTCGAGGAGATTGATTGCTTTGGGATAGTTGCCATCCAAGCCGTATGCAATAGCCAACTTAAATTTGGAATAAGAGCCATCATTGATTTTACACAATAAGGTATATATATTAATGGCACTATCATAACGCTGTTCATCTATATATAATGAACCGAGTCGTTCTATCACTTCGTACTTTTGCCTATCCTCGACAGGGTAACCTCTTTGATATACCTTTAATAACTGTTCATAAGCGTTAATAGCTTTTTTCTTATAACCGACACGAATACAGATGCCACCAAGCATCCTCAAATACTGGGGATGTTCATCGCTTCTATCAACAGCAGCTTCTGCAGCCGCAAGAGCTCCTTGATGGTCGCCCTCGGTAAGCTTCCTTTTGGCAAGTTCAAGGTAATACAATGGACTAGAGGATGGTGGTTGGAACTTCTGTTTTTGCAGTGCTCGAGTAGGCAATTCTGCTTCTATATTACTTGCATTCAGGCTGTGTATGCAATCCTCAACATCTTTCCTAAGGTCAAGTACATCCTGATACCTTTTCTCAGGCCTGCGGGCCATTGCTTTTAATATCACTTCCTCTAAATCTGCAGGTATGTCTCTATTAATTTCACGCGGTTTTGAAATATTAAGACCAGTTAAAAGTTGGTGAGGACTGGTATAAGGCAGTGTTCCGGTTGTCATTTCATAAAGTAAAACCCCGAGGGAATAAATGTCCGAAATCTTGCTTCGTTTTCCTTCGAGAGCAACTTCTGGAGCCATGTAAGCTTCTGTTCCATGTCTTTTGGTCCAGACCCACGCATCTTCAAACCTGCGACTTACGCCGAAATCAGATATTTTAGCTTTATTATTTTCTTTAGAGATTAGAATATTTTCGGGTTTTAAGTCGTTGTGCGATATGTTTCGCTGATGAACAGCAGCAAGTCCATCGAGGATATTTATAAGCCACTCAAGCATCTGACGAAAAGAAAGTTTGGATGCAGATCCCAAGCCTTGTAGGATATTCGAAAGGCTAAAGCCATCAACAAATTCCATTTCGATAAAGAATAATTCACTTATATTATGAAAGGCATATACCTGCACAATATTTGGATGGATTATTCCTCGAACAATGTCTGCTTCTTTCCTTAAGACCTCTTCTCCCTTTTCCTGATCTTTCGGGATTTTAATAGCGACATATTTTCCATCTGAAAGGCGTTCTGCTCTCCAGACTTCCCCAAAACTACCTTTACCGACTTCTTCGATAAGACGGAAGCGGTCACCAAGTAATTCGTTTTTCTTAGTCCTGAAGAAAATGCCCATACTTATTTTCCTCCGGATAGGCGGCGTTCATTACGCGTATCTCGAAGAAATTCACCAAAAATAAGATTTTGCGTAATTCCTGAATTTCTCATAACACATTTAATAATCATAAGTGGTACTGCGGCCTTTCTCACAACAATGCCGTTCCGCCGTAAATTAGAACCATATTGTGAAACAATACCATCCATGCTGCGGGGAATGGAGCCAGATCGAACCCAATATATAAGTACTGCTAATTCTAGAGACTCTGTAAGAGATGCAGTAATAGCCAAATTTTCCACTTTCTGTTTGAGCTTCTTTTCATCACCTTTTTCAAAACGTTCAAATTCAAAAGCAATTCGTGGGGTCAGATCATCCATGCTGAACCAGACTGAATCAGAGCGTATTTCTCCGATTCCTTGGAAGGAAGCAGGGATACATATAGGGCATTCCGTTATCGCAGAATAGCCAGCCTTTTGACCACAGGTGGACAGATAGGTAAGAAAATGGGAATGTACCGTAATTCCTTTATCTGGAATCCCCGGGTTCAAAAGCATAGGAAAGCGATCTGCCATGAGTGTTTGGTCATTGATAGCAACAAAGACTTTCTCGATGATATCTTTTGTAACCTTCATCAAAGCTCCGGTCTCCCCCAACGTTCACATACTTTTGGAGATTCTCCTCCATGTATAAGTGCCTTTGTTCCTATTTTTACAACCAGAGGTGCGATAATTGCCCGACCACAAATCAAAGCTTCACCGGTTGATAAGGTTGGCAGTTCAGCCAGATCGGCAGCGGAAAAGTAGTCTGAGGTTTTTTGGATAAACTTCTGGTCGTCAGGGTTCTTGATACGCATGGCAACAATCGTATTACATTGACTGCTAACATCTGAATCAAGTTTGCTTGGACGCTGACTGACTATAGCAAAGCCTACGCCAAATTTACGACCTTCTGCTGCAATGCGTTTAATGATGTTTTTTGAAATGCAGGGTTCACCATTCGGAGCGAAATTATGTCCCTCTTCATAAACTATAAAAACAGGCCGTATTGGGCGGGTTTTATCACCTGCTGCTTTCATCAGTTCGCTTGAAATAAGCGCCACAATCACCTGTCTCGCTGTATTCGATAGTCCTTGAAGGTCTACAATGCATAAGCGACCATACTGCTCTTTAGAATCACCAACCATTTTGTAAATATCGAAAGGTTCACCTGCTGCACGAGTAAAGAAACTTTGTGATTCATTAATTATTCTGCGCAAACGAATGGCGGCAATATTCGCACTACCACTTTTGAGGGCATTGGCTTCACTGGAACTTCCAGACTCAGTCACCCAATTTTTTAACCTGTCAAGATCGTCTAACACGGCGAAAAGCTCTTGAATGTCTCGCGGCTCGTCAAATTTTTCTTTCCAGTATCTAAGTGCAACATCAAGAACACGCTGCTGTGGCTCGGTAAGTCCGGGTAGAACTCCTGAAAATTCATCCACATCGAAGTGATCGAGTTGTAGTGCAAGGTTCTGATTCTTACCAGCATACTTTTCAGAAAAACTGTGCAATTGGGGAGTAAAAGCGATAATCCCGGCTCCTTTATCCTGCAAAGCCTTTAACCGTTTTTGTATTTCAACCAGCTTTTCACGATCTCTTATGTCCTCCACTGAGTCGAGACGTTCATTAAAGTTGAGAATTCCACCACGTAAGGCTTTTCCGTATTCACCATGCGGATCGAAAACAACTACCGACGCATTAAGCTGGGAAACCAACCGCTCAATAATCCGGCCAACAGTATAACTCTTACCAGAGCCGGTCATTGCCAGAACTGCTAAGTGTTCAGTGACCAGAGTGTTGGCATCGAGGTAGACAGGAACAACATTTTCTCCTTTTTCGTACCCCACTAAATTCCCCAAATGTATGCTCGTGTCTTCGGAGAAATCATAAAACTTTGTAAGGAAGTCATAATCAACACTAAAGACCTTTGTTCCTGGGTTAAGCGGTCGACGTGGAATTCTAATCTCACCTGTATATGTATCTTTGTAGCCTACAAGCTCGATTGTTCCATAAACTGTTTCTCCGGACACTTTGGAATGTGGAAGAAGTTCTACTTCGCTTATCCCTTCTCCAAGCGCTGGATTAAAAAGGATACTGTTTCTGGACAAAGAAACAATTCGGCCCAGCACATCCATGTTTGGATCATTTTCCCGCTCTTGATGAGCAATTCTCACAAACTCACCACGTCGAGCAGAAAAACTATTCCGTAGCGCTATAGTAAGTTTGTCAGGCTGGCCGGTATTGCCAACCAGTTTTCCGATAAAGTTTTCTTGGTTTTTATTCATTCTTCTACCTCTTCCTGAATTGTATCGATACCTTCAAGCCATGTCTGGTCAACTTCCTTATCTCTAAGCATTGCCAGAGTCGATTTTAAATAGCTAATTAAAACTTCCTTTGGCATCCGAACCAGCTGTTCAGCAAACCATAGAGGAAGTGGTTTCATCTTAGGATTATCATGTATTGTCAGATAAGAAATCAGACTGGCTAGCTTATCAAGAGACTCGGAATTCCAGATGTCACGTTTACCGATAGTTTCAACTTTCCAAATAGGAGTTCGCAAACCTACTTGAAGATGAAAACCTACCAGCCCATGTTCTGAAACAAGTTTTGGCTCAAAACGCTTCATGTATTTACTGACAGCCTCATAATAAAAAGCTGCTGTTCTGCGACCTGCCCTTAACGTTCCTTTAAGAAACCTCAATATTCCAACCCTCCTCAATTGTCCCCAATCCTCACGAATCAGATTAAC
>CAZPUD010000205.1:0-7447 GCA_964589115.1 uncultured candidatus Brocadiaceae bacterium
CAGGCATATGAAACATGCTAAACATTTCGGTTCAATCGTGGACGATTGAACCAACACTGAAGGCCTTTGGTTACTTTGTTTGTGACCATATTAGGGACGGAGCATTCCTGATATGGGATTGAATTCAGTTTTTACATGTTTGGCAGCAAATGCTCCGCCCTTGCAACTCCCTTCCACCTCTTTCGCAAGGTGGAGACGAACGGAGGTTTTTCACAAGACTAATCTCTTCGCAGTGTTAAAAATAAATACCCTGATTAACTAGTACACTATCAACATTATTTGTAACGGTATGTGAATAACCAAAAGAGGTATAGCATGTCATTGCGAGGGTCTTTTCCGAAGCAATCTCCTGGGTACTTCAAAAGGGATTGCTTCGGGGAAAAACGCCCTCGCAATGACAGATACTATTACTAACAATTATGTTGACTGTGTAGTAGTCACGCAGGATAGGCAGTGCCCACCTACGAAACTATTCACTATTAACTATTTAAAATAAGGAGGTTGCATGTTTAAAAAATGTTTTATGCCATTGTCACTGCTTGTAGGTACATTTGTAGTCGAAGCTGTATTTCCGGCTGGTATTTTTGCAAAGGATCGCATTATAGGAGAGGTGAGCAGCGTCGATGAGACTAGCGGTGCGCTTACAATCTTAAGCGATCTGGTGGAGATCGACGCCAGCGATGCAAAAATAAAAAAGAAAGGAGCAGATAGTGCAACACTTGCCGATATTGAGGAAGGTGATATTGTCATGGTCAAAGGCAATGCCAGGAGTTCTGGCACTATCAGGGCTGCGAGTATTAAAGATCCTGTAAAGCTTCGGGGTTACGACGGTAAGATCACCGGAAAAACAAAGAATGTGAGCACCTCAAAAAAAACCTTCAGGGTTTATGGACAAGATATAAATGCCGGCAGCCTCTCCAGCGTTACCATGGGTAGCAGAGCAATATCGTTCAACAATATGCGCTCAGGCGTCAGTGTTGACGTATATGTAGAGGTTAGGAAGAGTGGTCTGGTAGCAAAGAAGGTTGTTATCCGCCAGGAAAGCTGTAAGTACTGTCATGATTAAAAATAAACTTTTGGGAGTAATTTCATGAAGAAGATTATCTTTTGTTTTATGTTCAATCTCGTTATGTATTGCCTGCTTACAAATACGGTACTTGCATGGTCCAGCGGTCCGCCTGCTTACCGGGCAGGCGCACCTGATGATAAAGGTACGTGTAATACCGATGATTGCCATAATTCCTTTCCCGTCAATTCAGGAAGTGCAAAATTTTCAATTACAGCTCCAGATTTTTATACCCCCGGTAAATTCGTAAAAATAAAAATTTCTTTCAGCAACACCGGTGGAAAATTGCATGGTTTTGAGATGACAGCACTCGATGCCGATGGCAACAGGGTAGGAACATTTAAAAAAATAGGGAATACCACCCAGGTTATATCACCAAATGACTATCGGGAACTAATGAAGTCTGATAAGGGGAAATATATCGAACACACTTTTAAGGGCATGAAAAAGAAGAGTTGGGTATTCAAATGGAAACCACCCGGTAATGCCGCCGGTACGTTAACATTTTACGCTGCGGGAAGCGAGGCAAACGGTAATGGTACCGCCGATGATGATTATATTTACACAACTACGATGGAGATCGATGCGGCTCCATCTACACAGTAACATGATTAATAATTGCTAAAAACTTTATTGAGTTTTGTAAAGAAATGAAAATAACTCAATTATTTCCCATCATAAGACAACACTATCTGTTTTGTATACTTACAGGCCTAAGCATTTTTCTTTTTTTCTTTGAACTAGGCGGCCGAAGTTTTGAGGTCAAGGATGTCCGTAGGTTTGCAGAGATCACGCAAGAGATGATGCAAAACGGGAACTGGCTGATACTCTACAAACATGGTGAAATTTATATGAACAAACCCCCTATGTTCATGTGGCTGATTGCCTTTTTTTCTTCAATTGGACAGCACGTTACTACCCTTACTGCCCGATTACCAAGCGCTGTTGCAGGTCTTGCAAGTACCATTATAACTTATTACTTTGTCAAAAAATTTTCTAACAAACGCACCGCTTTCATAGCTGCAGTCCTCCTTGCCACAACCCATAGGTATTTTTGGTATGGCCGGTCTTCCTTACCAGACATGCTCTTCACAACTTTTATTATGCTTGCCCTCTATTCTTTCTACCTCGGATACAAACAAAAGAAGGAATTTTATATTGGTGTGCATCTCTTTACATTCTTTGCAACTTTAACAAAGGGACCGCTGGCAATTATTTTCATCTTTGGCATTATTGCAGCCTTCCTCGCACTTCAAAGAGATTTAAAGGCTATAAAAGAGATGAAATGGCAATGGGGCACTATCCTCTTTGTAACGATAACCGGACTATGTTTTGCATTTTGCCTCAAGGTAGGATTCGAACCACTTATAGCCACAATAAAGAGGGAATTCTTAACCAGGGTTAATAAGCCCATAAATAACAGCGAACCCTTTTATTATTATTTTATTAATATTTGGTCCGATTTCCTGCCATGGTCATTGTTTATTCCGTTTGCCACTCTCTTTGCTTATAAAAAATGGCGGGAGGGAGACGATTATATTACCTTTACTTTCTGCTGGACGGTGCTCATTTTTGTATTTCTCTGTATAGCGAAGGCAAAACATCCGAGGTATATGCTGCCACTTTATCCCGCATTCACGATCATAATAGCAGCACTCATCGACGATACATTAAGAAGGTCTACTCTTTACCTTCCATGGTTACACTCATCTGTACGTTGGATTATTTTTATAATGGCTGGATTAGCAACAATCTTGCTTGCCGCATTGCCTGCATATTTCTTTAATTACTCCCAGATTGGAATATCCATATCTTTTATCATACTCTTTATCACAGTCGGGGTATTTCTATCCCTTTGTTTGAAGACTGGACTAGCCAATGCATGTTTTATGATGTGCATTTTTGCTTCGGTAGTAGGATGGGGAATATACATTCATTGCCTTACGCTTCATTCAAAGGACAAGACTTTTGGAACGAAACTAACTGATGTAATAAAAAAAGATCTGGGAGACCTGAGCACCTGTGATATACGCGGGTATAGATTGGATGGATCGTTATGGAACATTATCAATTTGAGCTTAAACGCCCATATCCCCATGATCAAAAATATCAATAAATTAAAGACTTTTTTAAATTCTTCTGAGCACATACCAATCTGTATTATTGAGAAAAATGTTTTTGAAGAAGTAAAAAACCGTCTGCATGATGATACATTACATACCCTGAATGTTTGTACGAAAAAACGTCAAGTAATACTTATTTTTAAAAAAAATCGTCAAATAAACTGGATATCTCCCTCAGAAGAACAAAATTTATAAAAAAGGTAACAATTTAGTTTTTTGAGAAATTTATAACAATAACGGTGTATTACATGCCGTGTAGGGGCAGGTTTAAAACCTGCCCCTACAATAAATGCTATTCATCCATGTGTTTTCAAAAAACTAAATTGTTACTCATAATGAAAGATGAAAAACCCGGATATTTCTATTGTTATTCCATTATACAACGAGGTAGATAACATTGAACCTCTTGGGCATTCTATTCTCCGGGCCATGCAGGGACAAAATTACGAGGCGATCTTCGTGAATGATGGCAGTACTGACGGCAGTACTGAAAAACTGAAGGAATGGTGTGCTGCACATACAAACTTCCGTACAATTCACTTCAAGAGGAACGCAGGCCAAACAGCGGCCATGGATGCCGGCTTTAAATCTGCTATGGGGAAATATGTTGTTTCTATGGATGCTGACTTGCAGAATGATCCTGCAGACATTTCGAAATTACTTGAAAAATTAGGTACTTATGATATGGTATGTGGGTGGAGGCAGAAGAGGAATGATCCGTGGATAAAGCGGATTTCATCAACGGTGGCAAATTTTATCAGAAACAAACTCTCTTGGGAAGATATTAAAGACACAGGGTGCTCCCTTAAAGCATATCGGAAGGAATGTCTGAATCACATCAAATTGTTTAACGGCATGCATCGCTTTCTGCCTACCCTGTTTAAAATGGAAGGTTTCACCGTTATTGAAATCGTTGTAAACCACTACCCCCGAAGATTCGGGAAATCAAAATATGGGATATCGAACAGGGCCTTTCGGGCATTTATTGACCTGTTAGTTGTACGATGGATGAAAAAGCGGAAACTTAATTACGAGGTAGAAGAATGACGAACCTCACAACACACATTAATGTCTGGGTTGTTTTAGGCTTTATTGGCCAGTTTCTTTTTGGATCCAGGTTCTTTGTCCAGTGGATTATTTCTGAAAAGCGAGGCGAAAGTATTATCCCCGAAATATTTTGGTACCTGAGTATGGGCGGAAGTGCTATGTTGCTCATGTACGCTATCCACCGGCATGATCCTGTATTTATTATGGGACAGTCCACAGGTCTTGTTATCTATATACGCAACATTATGCTGATTTATAGAAAGAGAAAACTGGTATCCACAGCAGGAGAGCAGATGGAGAAATATCCGGCAAATTCCTAGCGCAATTGGGCCACGATACGGAGTAGTGGAGTTATGGAGTATTGTTGTGAAAAAATATTTTTTCGCATACCTTTTATTTTTTACCATTTCATCCTGTAATTATTTAGAAGAACATTCTGCTCCGCGAATCAAAACCCTCCGTCCGTCAGAAAGAGATGGAATTACAACCCTGGCAGTCTTGCCATTTGAGAACAAAACCGGAAAGAAGAGGATAGAAGAAATTTTACGCAAGTGTTTTTTCATCAATCTCAGTACGAAGGGCTACAGAGTGCTGAGACTCGAAGAGGTTGATGAACGCCTGAACCCAGCAGGGATTAACGGTTCCAATCTCAACAAAGAAAATGTGTATAAAGTAGGTCGGATCGTAAAGGCAGACGCCCTTATTTATGGCGAAATCACCATGTGTTCCAAGAAATTCTTTGGTGTATATTCTCAGGTAGCGCTTGGAGCGGAAGTAAGGATGGTAGATGTAAGATCATCCAGGATAATCTGGCAGGTAAGCCACATAGAAAAAACACATAGCGATTCCATTCCGGTATCCCCTTTTAGCATTCCGGAAGCGGTAATAGAAAGTTCTATGAATGTAAGGGAAAAAGTAATTGAAGATACCGCTGATCGTTTTGCAAAAAAATGTATCATCAGCATTCCAGGTAAAGATTTCCATTCTTCCATTTGGGCGAATACAATTTCTATAAAACCAAATGGTTATTCAACGGAGGTTTACTATAGAGTACAAACGGGAGATACATTATCTGACATTTCCAGAAAATTTTATGACAATCTGACTATGGTAGAAGAGATCAGCAAAGTTAATAATGGTATAACTGATGAAACATTAACGACCGGGCAAGAGTTGATCATCCCTGATATTCCTATTTTGGAAGATATTGAAGAATCACAACTGATTGATAAAAATAAATACAAGAAAACTGTATATCGTGTAAGATGGGGTGACAGCCTTTACAAGATTGCATCAAAGGTTTTTCACGATGGAAAACGATGGACAGTTATCTACGATGCCAATAAACAGGAAATAAAAGATATCAAAGATATTCCTGTTGGACAGATACTTATTATTCCATTGACAATACACTAGCCCCTGAGTAACCTTTAGATGTTTCCGTGTATCTTATCACCAAAACAATCACTAAGGAAGTAAATGAGTTTCGGTGTGAGGACACACCGAAACATCTAAAGAAAAGGCTATTATCCGCATCAAAAAGATGTTTAATTATGTGCATATATATCTCAAAGATTTCAAATGTAAGATAAACATTTTGTTTTTTGTTTGCCTTTTGATGCGCCTATGTTTTGCCGGAAGATATCTTGATAGTTGTGACAGCATAGACTTTGCCTTTGGGCTTCAGAACTACGACCTCTCTCTTCATCAACCACACTTTCCAGGTTATCCTGTATACATCTTTACCTCATGGCTATTTTTCAAAATATTCCATAACGAGGTCTTGGCACTGGTAATACCCGGTGTTCTTTTTGGCAGCCTTACGGTCTACCCACTTTTCTTCCTTGCCAGAAAATTATTTTCTGAAAGAGCAGCGATACTGACTTGTATCTTCTACCTTGTTAATCCCCTGTGCTGGTTACAGTCAGAAAGGCCAACTTCTGATGCAATGGGTCTGTTCTTCGTAATACTATCGGCCCGCTTCTTGTATGAAGTTTATAATGAAGCATGCAAAGGTTCTTCGATAGTACATCTCAATCCCATTCCTTTTTTTTCAAAAAGAAAAATATCCAATACTTTGAATTTACTGCACATTAAATTATCACAAATCTCTAACCGGTTGTTTTTAGGCAGTCTTATTTTAGGCCTCGGACTTGGCGTCCGGCTTTCTTACTTTCCATTTATTATTTTATGGGCAGGTATATTGTTTCATTTGGCTATTAAAAAAGTACCCTTTAAACTAAGGTGTATTACATACGGATTGTCGGGGCTTATTATAGGTATCTTTTTATGGCTTCTACCTCAGATAATCTATGTAGGCTGGCATCATTTCTGGCAGAGTTGCTTCGCATTCTCATACGGACACTTTATCGATTGGGGTGGTTCTATAGTTACCTTTGGAGGATTTGAAAGAATCGTATGCCTTATGAAATCTGTATGGGTATATGGACTTGGTGGCTGGTGGTTCGATACAACGCTTTTCAGAATAATTCCCTCCTTCGTAATGCCTGCAGCCATATCCTATTCTTTTAAACGGCATCTTTTATGGTATCAACGGTGGTTCCTGGGTCTATATGTAATTCCTTATATGCTTTGGATAATTATCGGGCAGAATGCGGCAAATCCAAGACACATGATACCCGTGATACCTATAGTATTGATGCTCATTTCTTATGGATTATGCAAGATCTATGAAAAAACAAAGATTACAGCTTTCTGTGTCCAGGTGATTACGTTATTGTTTGTTGCTGTCTTATCGGTAACATCTTCCGTACTGGTTATTCAATATCATAATACAATCCCTGCATCGATACAGATAATGCAATTTATCAAACAACAATTTGATACCGCTTCTACAAGGATTTATTGCGGTGAGGAAAAAAGGGTTTTTGATTATTATGCACCCCTATGGGATGTAAGAAGCATAAAAAATGTAACGGATTTAAATGTTGACCTGCAATCCTCACTGTGGAAACCTCAAAATATCCTTGTAATACATTCATTAAGAGATATCAGGCATTTTGAAATAAAACATCCCCCGTTAACAACATTTGATGGAAATCCGTATATAGACGGAAGAAAAAAGAAATTATTGCTTCACAAATTAAATTAGGCATTCGTCGTCTTTTATAACACCAACGTAGGGGCTAACCTATAGTTGGTTCAATCTTGCAGATTGAACCATTCGTTTAGCATAGGCCTGTACGTTTTG
>CAZPUD010000206.1:0-7447 GCA_964589115.1 uncultured candidatus Brocadiaceae bacterium
TCCTGAAGGCAGTAAAATTGATATGAATAGTTTAATTGACAAAGTAATTGAAAAAGAAAAGGTAAGCGTGTTTCCAATTTATGGAGGCTGGTTTGATATAGGGCAATGGGAGGAATATAAAAAGAGTATTGGGAAGTTAGGGTGTTTGGAAAGTGATTAACGGGAAAAGAATTCTTGGTATTATACCAGCCCGAGGCGGTTCGAAAGGGTTGCCAGGGAAAAATCTATTGCCCCTTTTAGGGAAACCACTAATCATTTGGACGATTGAACAGGCGCTTTTAAGTAAGTATCTTGATAATATAATCGTTAATACCGATGACGAAGAAATTGCAGAGATTTCAAAAAATAGTGGTGTAGAAGTTCCTTTTACCAGGCCTAAAGAGTTGGCAACAGATAATGCCAAGGGGATTGACGTTGTTATACACGCCATAGAGTGGTTTGAAAAAAACAGAGACGGTTTTGATCTGATAATGCTGCTGCAACCCACCTCTCCACTCAGAATAGTTCAAGATATAGACGCTGCAATAGACATACTGTTCCTAAAAAAAGCCCAGTGTATTATATCTGTATGCAAGACGGAACATCCCCCGCTTTGGACAAACAGTTTACCCACCGATGGTTGTATGAAGGATTTTTTACAACCTGAAATAATAAACAAAAATAGGCAGGAAATACCGGTATTTTATAGGATAAACGGTGCCATTTATTTAGCATATTGCAGTTACTTGAAAGCTCAAAGGAGTTTTCTTGGTACGGAAACTTACGCTTATATAATGCCTGCTAAAAGATCAGTTGATATAGATAATGATATTGATTTTAAATTTGCCGAGTTTTTGATGAGGGAAAGTTATTTTAACTTTTAATAGTGTGTTTGTAACAATTTTTAATTAAATCTAAAGAGTGAGAGTGAAAGATTGTGAGAAATGAGAGTTTTGTTAGTTGTATACGATAACGACTCTTATATACACTGGTTTCCCCAGGGATTAGCATATATTGGGGCTATTCTTCTAAAGAATGGATATGAAGTAGAGGTTTATAATCAGGATAAAAACCATTATTCCGATGAGCATCTCACAGAATATTTAAACAAAAATAAATATGATATTGTTGGTGTGAGTGTAATTGCAGGATATTATCAATACAGGAAACTTTTGAGAATATCTGATGCAATAAACAAATCAAAGCAACGTCCATCTTATATAATTGGCGGTCATGGTCCATCTCCTGAACCTGAATTCTTTCTCAAAAAGACACAGGCTGATGTGGCAATTATAGGGGAGGGTGAAGAGACAATAGTTGAACTATTAGACGCTATAAACACAAAAAGAAGTTTAGCTCATGTAAGAGGCATAGCCTTTCGAGAGGAAAATAAAGTTGTTGTAAATGAACGGCGGGCATTGATAAGAGATATTGATTCTCTACCTTTTCCTGCTTATGAGATGTTTCCTGTTGACTATTACAGGCTACTCCGTATACCGCATGCCACAAATAGTGACTTCATAATGCCTGTTTTGTCTGGAAGAGGATGCACATTTGAATGTAATTTTTGTTATCGCTTAGACACAGGTTTTAGGCCGCGCCGTAACGAAAGTATTATAGAAGAAATAAAACTTTTAAAAAAGGATTATGGAATTACATACATAGCTTTTTCTGATGAACTTTTGATGTCGTCTATATCGAGAACCGTCAGTTTATGTGAAGATTTTATAAAGGCAAAATTAAATATAAAATGGGATTGTAATGGGCGATTGAATTATGCAAAACCCGATGTTCTGAAACTAATGAAAGATGCTGGATGTGTATTTATTAACTACGGCATTGAGGCAATGGATAATCAGGTACTGAAAAACATGAAAAAAGGTTTAACAACTGAGCAAATTATAAAAGGTATTGAAGCAACCTTAGCTGCTGGAATAAGCCCTGGGTTTAATATTATATTCGGAAATATTGGTGACAACCGAGAAACTTTAAATAATGGAGTAGAGTTCTTATTAAAATATGATGATGGCGCCCAGATGCGTACGATTCGCCCTGTAACGCCTTATCCTGGTTCTCCACTTTATTATTATGCTATTGAAAAGGGGCTTATGGAGGACTGTGAAGACTTTTATGAAAACAAGCATACCAACTCAGATTTATTAGCTATTAATTTTACCGAGATGGGCGATGATGAATTTCATCGGTGTCTTTTGGATGCAAACACAAAATTGTTCACAAATTACTTTAATAAAAAACTACTCAGTGCTATTAAACAATCAGAAAAACTTTACTTAGAACGAGACGCAAATTTCAGAGGCTTTCGTCAAAGCTGAAATATTTTTGGAGAATATTCTTTGATAAAAACGGTGTATAGTGTGGAATCAGGTGGTTATGCTAGAATATCAGCTTGGTGAAATGCTGGGGACAGATGGTTCTGTGTTGAGGTATGAAATAGAAGCCAGAGCTTTCGAACTCGCTATTCGTATTTCACGTATCATTGAGTCAACATCCATTTATAAGCAATTAATAAGGAAATTACCAAGCCAACGTGTTCTTCTATATTTTCAATATATTATAAAAAAAGAGATTTATCCATTTGTGCGTCAAGGTTGTGTTATTCAATGGTATAAAAGTAATGGCAAAACAATTCCCTTTCACGAAAGTGTTGTTAAGGTTCCTAAATCAGGTGTTTTTATATTACTTAAAGAATGTTGGAATTTTGAAGATATACCTATTACATTGGTTAGCCAGTTGTTGTTAAATTTTACAAATGTAGCTTCATTACAAAAATTAATAAAATATTATGCGAAAACTTCAATGGTCAAGTTAGGTAATGATTTTTACAGGTTTAAAAAAAATAATTATCCTACTTTACCAAGGCTACAACAAGGGACCATTGCATGTCATTATACTGAGGGCATAGATCCTTTCAGGCGAAATGATCTGAACTGGTTTTGGGGTAGCGGTATATCACCAAAACAGGTTTTAATTTATTTAGATAGTAATAATATAGATAACTCACAGGGAAATAAGGTAAGAAAGGAAACCGTTCAGCAAATTGAAAAACATGGGTTCAGGTGGGTAGCTTTGGATAATAATATTATTGAAAGAAAAAATGGTAATTACTGGCAACCACCAAAAGTACCAGACAATTTCTTTATTGATAGAAAAGAAGCACAGAACAAAGTCGAGACCTGGATTGTAAGCACTACAAATAATTTATTAGAACAAGTACATTATTGGCGATCTTTTTACAATGAATTTGATATTAGAATTAATTATACATCAGAAGAAGGGCTTGCAAAAAATATTGCTCAATCCATTGCGTTTGATATTGAAGAGGCAAAACCAGGGCTTCTTATTGGAAAACAAAGATCAGAAATTTTTTTACCACATTCTTTGTATTGCATTGGTTATCATCCAAAACATATATTTTTTGTCTGGAATAAAAGATTGGGACATTATTTTAGTCCAAATTATAATCAAAATGAAGTGTTTGTTATTGCCGGGTATCCAAATTGTATAGTTAGAAAAGACGAAAATATATCTAATTTTCGTTCAGATTTCAGTCAAAAATTAAAATCTAAAGGAATCGGTTTTATAATTGCGCTGTTTGATAATATGTATGGACCCGATATACATTTTTCGAAGAAAGGCATGATTGAATTTTATCAATCAATTTTGCAATGGATTCTTGATGATCCAACAGTTGGCTTAATAATTAAATCTAAGAAGCCTTTTGTTATTAATAACCTTCCGGAAATTCATTCTTTACTAAACAGAGCGTTGAAAACTGACAGATGTATAAGAAGAGAGAATGAATTTGGACGTTTTCCCTCAGAGGCTTCTTTCGGTGCGGATATGGCTATTGGTTGCGGTATTTCTTCAGCGCTTATAGAAGCGGTTATTGGTGGATGCAGAGGAATACATTGCGATATGACAAATCTCAAAAGTCATGAATTTTATAAGTGGGGATATGAGAAGCTTATTTTTGATAATTTAGATAGAATGATAGAGTCTCTCAAGAAGTATAAGGAAAATCCCCAAAATAATAGCGAATTAGGAAACTGGTCACCATACTTGAACAAACTTGATCCTTTTCGAGATGGGAAAGGTGGCGAAAGGATGGGCAGTTATATGTGTTGGTTGCTTGAAAGTTTTGATAATGGGAAAAACAGGAATGAGGCTATACAGTACGCCAATAAATTATATTCAGAACAATGGGGTAGCGATAAGATTATTCCGATGAGTGAGTTGGCATAGTCTTGCTGGAAAGAATCATTTTTGAGTTGAACAGAAAAAATCCTTAATAGTTCACCGCAACGCAGAGAACGCAAAGATGGCATTTTTTAAAGAGCAAGCTAAAATAATGCGATTAAAGCGGATTGCCAATCCTGTTATTCCAATGGCACTCAAAAGTTTTGAAAATGACTAATATTCATGATGATGAAAAATGAAGAATTTTTCATGAGGAATTCTGAATTGAGCATAGAGTTTAGTAAATATGTTTTAGAACATCCGGAGGTGGAAGAAATCCTGACAGAAGATAAGATGATTATATTTCTGCCTGAATATGATCATGAACTGATGGAGTTTAACATGAAAGTGGCCAAGGATATAGCGGCTGAGGGAGGTAAGGTGCTTTACATAAAAGTAAAACAATTGTCTCCGAAGGTTACTTCGAGATTGGTTGGTGTAGAGGTCGGAGCCAATTAGTCCTTACAAATGACAGATAGATGAATGTGGAATTTAAGTAAAGGAAAAGTAGATGCTTAGAAGTTCCAAATTAAGAATAATAACTTTGCGTTCTTTGCGACTTTGCGGTAATTTATTTGGTTGAGACCACGTTGCACTGTGTTTCTTTGCAGTTAAGCCTTGACAATACGTTTTTAACTAGAAGGAGGTGTGTATGTCAATTAGATGCGACATCGAAATACCAGAAAATATAATTAAAATACTCGGCTTAAAGGAAAACAGGAGGGTAAGAAGATGTCTCTAATTCTGAGTATACCAGATGAAATTTTAGAAACAATTAAACTGCCAAAGGAAAAAGTAGAAAGAGAACTTATAAAAGAAATAGCATTTCTTTTATATAGCAGAGGATACACTTCTATGGGGATAGCCAGAAAATTGGCCAGACTAACAAAATGGGAGTTTATTGAAGGATTAGCCGAAAGAGGGATACAAAGACATTATTATGAAAAAGATGCCGAGGAAGATGTAAAGTATGCAAAAAGTTGTTAGTAATTCATCGCCCATCATTCACCTGGTAAGCTTGGGTTGTTGAAAGATTTCTATGAAACGAAGAATTAAGAATTACTGGTTTTTGGATAGATGGCAAACTCATGTCACGTCTGATAAATGAAGGTTTGGGGACTGGGTTGGAAATATAAGATTTTTTGATCTTGAGTTTTTAAGGAAAAGAAATGAGTGATATTGATGACATTGCAGAATTTTTCTGGGATGTAAATGCCAGGAGTCTTGATACAGTTAAAAATAAGAAATTTATTATAGAACGGCTTTTGCAATATGGAAGGCCGGAACAGATAAAATGGTTATTTACTCATTACAGCGATAACGATATTGTCGAGGTTGTAAAATCATCGAGAACTATTGACAAAAAGACAGCCAATTACTGGTCGTTACACTACAATATTTCACCAGATGAGGTATTATGTTTGAAGATGCAGTTGATCCAAGATTGCTTTTATTAATAAAAAGGATTTCAAAAATACAGGAAATAGCCAGCAATTTTTACCTTGCTGGTGGCACGGCATTGGCAATACAACTTGGACACCGCAAAAGTGATGATATTGATTTATTTTCACAAAGACATTTCTCTGTTGAGCATTATTCACAGCTACTTCTTACTTTAAGCGGTAAAATATTGATTGAGGAAGAGGGAACAATACACGCACTCATTAAAAACATTAAATTGTCACTGCTTTATTACCCATACAAAGTATTGTTGCCGTTTAAAACGATTGAAGGATTAAATATAGCAAGTACTGAGGATATCGCATGTATGAAAATAGTAGCACTCTCACAGCGTGCAGAGAAAAAGGATTTTTTTGATGTATATGAGATACTCAAAGTATTTAAACCTGTTGAACTGAAAAAAATGTTCATAGAGAAATACAGCATAGAGAAAATAAATTGCTACCATATTTTGAAGTCATTATTTTATTTTGAGGATGCTGAGAACTCGCCGGAACCAGTCAGTCACTATGGAACAACATGGGATGATGTAAAGGCATTCTTCAGAAATAACGAGAAAATACTTACAAAAGATTTATTATGCTAACATGCGTAAAATTGCAGTCATAAGAGGAACACAATAGGCTGTTTCACATTGTCATTCTGAAGCATTGGCCGAAAAATCACGGATTTATAGTTTATTGCGATTATTCTGTATGAATCGGGAACTCATGAAATCAGGAAAAGGAACAATTTTTGATCTTGAGTACCTAAGTTCTAAATTAAGAATAATAACTTTGCGTTCTCAGCGTCTTTGCGGTAATTTATCTGGTTGAGACTGCTTTGTGCTGTGTTTCTTTGCGGTTAAGCCTTGACAATGCGTTTTTAGGAGAAGTAAAAATGAATACAATAAAACAAGAAATAGATTTATCAATACTTACAGATGAAGCTAAAAAGGAGTTAATAGATTTCTACTGTTTTCTCATTGATAGACATGGTAGAAAAACTAAAAACAAGAAAACAAAAAAATTTGAAAAAATCATATCAGATCCCCTAAAAATCAAAAAACTAATCATTCCTTCAAGGGAACAGATCCATGAAAGATAAGATATTTGTCGATACGAATATCTTCATATATTCTGCTGTAAATGATAACTTACATCTTGATAAAAGAAAAAAGGCAGTCGAACTGATTCAGAGAGAAGACACCGAAATTTTAATTAGCACACAAGTAATTAATGAATTTTATGTAATACTTATCAAGAATGGTATTAGTGATGCAGAAATACAGAAAAGAATATACGAAATTGTTGAAAATGCAGTTTTAGTAAATGTGATATTCAATACCATCCAGTCGGCTTGGAAGATAAGAAAACGATATGGTTTTTCATATTGGGATAGCCTTATAGTTGCTTCTGCATTAGAAAGCAGCTGTTCATCACTTTACACTGAAGATCTTCAGGACGGTCAGATTATTGAAAAAAAACTTAAAATTATCAATCCATTTACAAAAGATATTCCTCACAATCCATAAATCTAGCTTGTCCGCTTACAAATATTTATGAATCGGGAACTCATGAAATCAGGAAAAAGGAAGCAGTCTGTTGAAGATGCCATTGGCGGCAGGGTTGATATTGTTCATCTCAGGAAGTTTCTCATCGATTGAATAAGCATGGTTTTGGCCGGTAAATTTAAATAAATATTTTTCACCGCAAAGACGCTAAGAGCGCAAAGTTATTATTTGCGGAACACAGAACGCAGAGGTCAGGAG
>CAZPUD010000207.1:0-7394 GCA_964589115.1 uncultured candidatus Brocadiaceae bacterium
TAACAGAGAAAGACATGCATGGTAGGACATCACATCTGTCTCAGCAGGAGTTAGAAGACATCGTGGAATTCATGAAGGCATTATAAAATTCCTAATGAATGACCCGCCAAGAATGGCGGGTCATTCATTTCATAATTTAAAGCAGAGGATATGTAATGAGAATCACATTTAGGTATGTGAACAGACCGTTAATATCTTTACTCATAAGTCTCATCTTAATATGTATTGTTTCGGTAAAGGTTTATTCCTGCGGTGGTGGAGGTTCCTCACCTGACGGTATAACTCTTAAATTACAAGGAGTAAAGAATCTTGCCGAGGCTGTCGGATTAAAGGCTGCATTGCAGAAGAATCAGGCAATCAAATGTGCAAATATTAGCCCGGACAGGACAGAGATATGTATATCCACGCTTTGCCCTGGTGCAATTACTGAAGAAGAAATTATAAAAGCTATAAGAGTTGCAGGTTTTTCTGCTTCATTGCCTGATTATCTTACTTTTAGGATCGATAATCTTGCAGGTGTATCGGACGAAGAAAGGTTAAGGCAAAGCCTCGATGACCTTCCCGGGGTTACGACGGGTAACGTTGACCTTGAAACAAAGGAGGTCACCATTAACTACTACGAGGGATGGATCAGATTTGCTAAAAAGATAATTAAGACATTAGAAGATAATGGATTTAAAACTGTTATACCCATGGATACAACAACCTTCAAAACAGAAGGTATGGAAGAAGTAGAAGCGCATGATGTACGTGCATATCTTTTGGGGGTTTTTGGAGTATGTAACTCTGATGTAAATGTTGATACGGGTGAGGTGAAGGTTACTTATTACCGTGGATGGACGACGGGAGAAAAGCTGATCAAAACTATCGAGGAGCGCGGGAATACGAAGGTAAAACAAGATGTTATGGCTCAAAGAAGCCGTAGCTAAAGCCATCGATATGGAGTTGTGGAGTACTGGAGTGTTGGAGTAATGGAGTTTTTTCACAACAATACTCCATTACTCCATTACTCCATACCAGGGATAGATAACTTAAGTAGAAATACTCTTGTTTTCGAAAATCTGATATGAGATATTTGCTAACTATCGTAATTTCTATTGCTTTACAAGATATATATTTTATCAAGGCATTTGCGGATGTTTCGTACGCAGACTTGTTTCTCAGCAGGAGAGGCTACAAACCGGTTGAAGATAACTGGCCACTGGAATCATCCGGGGCACGCATCTCAAATGGAAGAGGTACATCCGATAATACTCTGTACAGAGAGTGGTGTATTAACACTTTCAACAGTGGTGAACAAATTTATGAGGCATATAAGAAGATAGCGTTTGATATTGATTATCATACCGAACCCCCAAAGACGGATTATTGGCAGACACCCGGAGAGACCATGCAGAGCAAACAAGGCGACTGCGAAGATTCTGTTTTTTTATTCTACTCACTGTTATCTAAGCCTGATATTGATGGAGATATCGTCTGGGGCTGGGTTGTAGATAAGGATAGTTCAATTGCCTTTGCCCATGTCTGGTATCAGTTATTTGATAAACGGGGCAGGCCTTATATCGTTGAGGGTTTTTCAAAAGAATGGAATGGTATTATTCCGGCAGAAATGATGAACGGGAAGGAAGATCGTGTCCCGACACTAATGTTGAGACATAATCAGGTAAACCAGGTAAGAGAAGGAATGATTCCGAAGTTTTTTACTGATAAAAAGGGAGGGTGTGCAGGGCTGCTTGCTGATGCGCAGCGTCCATGGGAAATATATTACAATAATGCCGCCATTATCTACGAAATCCTTCAAAAACTTCGGGACATGTTTAAGCGAGCTAGCAGGTAATAACTGCGTTATTATTCTTTTGTGTATAGTTTCACTAATATTGGGCTTCTAAGAAGTATATTCTATTTCTGAACCCCTTACTAACAGAAAAACCATCTTTGATAATATGTAGAGGATGGCTCTTTTTAGAAGCCCTAATTTAATGTATAGGAATTTCAAAGTTTCAGAGTTGGTTCAATCGTCCACGATTGAACCGAAACGTTTGGCATGTTTCATATGCCTGGAATAAACCAAAACGTACAAGCCCATGCTAAACGAATGGTTCAATCTTGTAGTTTGAACCATGCTAAACGCATGGTTCAAACTACAAGATTGAACCAACCTTAGTCGCTGCCAAAGGCAGCCTAATTTAAGTATTTAATGTTCTACAAAAACTACTTCTACAGTAGTTCTGTGCTCCATGGCAGACAAAATGATATTGGTAGTGCCTGGAGAGATACCCTTTACGATAAAAATTGCCCTGCCCTCTGTGTCGGTTAAAGATGCCGGTGTAACAGTCGCTACCGTTGGAGAGGTGCTCTCCGCTTCAATTTTCACTCCGGAAAGAGGTCTTCCCTGCCTGTCTGATAATCTGACAAATATTTTATCTTCAGAACCCGAATGGACATTAAGCTTGTAAGGGGTTGCGGCAATATTTACCTCTTCTTTATGAGGAAGAGTTTGTGCACAGGAGCTTATTAAAAAGATAACAAATAGAGTGTATCGGTTCATCATAGTTATTACCTCGTAAAAATTTTTTCATAACAATTCAGTTTTTAAAAATTTCTGGAAATAATAATTTATTACATACCGTGTAGGGGCAGGTTTTAAACCTGCCCCTACAATAACATTCGTGCAAGGGTTTTCAAAAAACTAAATTGTTAAGTTTCTTATATTATAGAACGATAGTAGTGAATATAAATCATTTACCACCAATATAAAATACCATGCAAAATCAGATTTTAAAAAGACAATATTGAAATTAGATATGATTGAATATCTAATAGTCACATAACATAGCATTGAGTCAGATCTTGTATTTTGTGCAAAAGATGGATGTCATTGATGCAACCATTCAGATTAGCATTAGGGTCTGAATAATTATTGATTCCGACAAGCAATGCTTTTTTCATACCGTCTCCTTAAAAAAGTCTTGTCCCCGTGAAAACGGGGATCAGGAAATAAAAAAGGCAGATATGGTGGTAGCTACCATACCTGCCTTCATCAACCGGCAGAGACGCAATGCATTACGTCTCTGCCTTTTTTCCTTTCTCCAAAAGGGAAAGGTCATATCTAGTGCGTTATATTATGCAGGACACAATATGTTGTCAAAGGAAGGTCAAGGGAAGGTCAAGGGGTCACATCTTGATTAGTGATTTAATTTCTTCTAATCGTTTATGAATTTCATCATCTTTCGATATCATTGATTTCATAATAGTTACTCGCCTACTTATGGAAGAATAACCAAGGCCAAACAAATTACCAATTTCTTGATTATTATACCAACCCGTGCTCCATAAAAGATAGATTAATAAATCACGATTTAGTTTATTTGAATCGTATATCCTGGCGGATTGTAAGAAATCATTGGTATTGCATTTTAATACTCTTGCCGCTTTCTCAAGGATGGTTCTAGGGTTGGTATCTCTTAAAGCTTGCCGTTTTTGGGGGATTTCAACATCAGGTTTTTCTGATAAATATTTAGACCTGATACAATCAATAAACTTCTGGGATCCTAAAAATAAACCGTGCCGAAAATTTTCCCATATTCTTTTCTCTTCCTGGGAATATTTTTGAACCATTTCTCTATATGCCTTGTTCTTATCTTTTGTATCAAAATGAGAAAGAATAGGTGCTGTGCGTAACCACTCTGGTGATTTTTTGCCATAGGCATACACTGGATAACTGCTCCAGGGATCATCTGCTAACCGACTAACTATTCCGGCACGCAGCGGATTCCTATGGATATAGCAGGAAAGAAGCATCAAATATTCATCATTTTCAACAAGAAAGTTTTTAAACCGTCCCTGGAAAAGGTGTCCATTTCGCTTGTGTTTTATGTTATACCGGCGTGTGTACGTGGTTCCAAACCACTGCATGCCTTTAGAAATATTGGGCTTATTGGTTTTGAGGAGTAAGTGATAATGGTTATTCATGAGAACATAGGCATAAACTTCAATCTCAAACCTTTCAGACATGTTTCCCAAAATGTCCAGAAACGAAATACGATCATCATTATCAGTAAAAATGTTCCTTCGCTCATTTCCCCGTGATAATATGTGATAGTAAGCCCCTTCAAATTCTATACGCCATTGTCTTGTCATGGCAGACAAGATAGCAAAATTGCCTTCTCTTGTCAATAATTTAATCACTAATCAAGGTGTGACCCTTTGACTGACTGACCCTTTGACCGCATATTGCAGTCTAACTTTTTCGACCTTATCTGTTATTTCAGCAATATCTTCTTTAGTGGCTAAATTTTTACCTTTTTCAGAGACATATGACGTAAAAAATACTTTGAAAGCCACTGCTATTATTATCAACAGCTCGACGATATGGAACAGGAGTTGTTCAGAAGACATTTGAGCTCCTTTTAAATTTTAATGCCCAACATTCACTTTTATCTTTATTCTACAAATAATGATATACAATATCATACCATATCAGTTGTCGACCAGAAACCGATTGGATTGTGTTGAATGTGCCAAAATATTCAAACAATACTACTCTTAATTTATTAATATATGGAATCTTGATAATAATTGAGTTTTATTATGCCTTCGTCTTTCAAAGGCTACCGCACCCAAAAAGGTAATGTTGGGTTTCGTTCCTCAACCCAACATACAAACGCTCGGCATGAGCCGACCCCGCCACAAAGCATTGCAGAAAAAAATGCTCACGTTATTCGGGGTCGGCTCTATGCCGTTGTTATCAGTCATCGCCTCTTAAAATTAGTAACGATTTCCTTGAGACATAATACTTCAAGAGGACAATCAGCCCAGTCATGCTCCCAACAAATGACAATATCGCAGTCTTTTGGATTATGCTGATGGATTTTAAAATTCATTGATCTAAATTCAAATTCAGCTTTGCAACTGTTCCAAGTTCCTTTGTTGTTTCTTCTACGAAGTAATGCATCTGGGAAACTGCTCCTAATACCTTCAATCATAAATCCTAAATCATGGCAAAGGGCAGCAAATAGTAATATAACACCCTGTTCATTTATCGGCTCATAGACTATTCCTTTAACACCAAGAATGCCACCTGTCTCGTGAATCTGAATATTTTCAATTCTATTAAAACCTTCTTCGGGTGTAACATCATTATTTTCTGCGATTGATGTATCAATTCCATGTAACTGTGCAAGTCCCTCGTCAGGGTCTTTCTTTGTTTCTGAAACAGCCTTGATTCTTTCTCTACCAATATCGGTAATTTTCCATACGCCTCGCTCTGAGCCATCAAGCTGACCTTTTCGTTTAAGGTACTCCCTTGCCCACGCAGTTTTATTTCTCCATTTAACTTGTCCTTTTTGATAAGTCTCATATTCTTCAGGAAATTTACTTGGAGTTAATCCCATTATTTTTTCAACTTCAGGATAGACACTTTTTGTTTTTGCTTTTCCTCCAAGTTTAATAAGTGCTTTGAGGAGCGGTATTTCATAATCCATAAAATCAAAGCTCATCCCATATACTCCTGTTCCTTTATATCTTTATTTCCTGATAATGCCTGAAATCATCGGTGCCTGTAAGCCATCCGCTGGATTGGATTGTTAGATGTTGGTTTTCAATATCTATTCAAATATGCCTTGGTTTTCAGGAGCTTCTAGGACAATGCTGACCAGATGATGGAACCAGTTTTCAGATAATTTTAATTTGTACTCCGGCGCACCGCCAGCGCGAATCATTAATGCATTTTGATTTTCACTAGGCACGAACTCGATGTCGGTCGGGATGCCGCCTTCATGCACTAACTCACACCTTAACCACTTATAGAAAATATTTTCGATCGGTCGACATTCACCTCTAAACTCAACCTGAATTTTAGCTTGGCTTGATTCACCGAGAAATTTCTCAAAAGATTCTTTATCGTTAATATTGGCTCGGTCTGGATATCTAAGCCTGGCGGTTGCGGCCACGGCAATTAGTGCGCTTAAAAAAGCTCCCTCGGTGTGGTTGTTTTGCCATAAGAACATAGCATCATCAATTCGTTTTCTAATACTCATTTTTATTTACATCTAACGACCAAGCTACAGGGCGCGGCGGCTTCTTGCCGCGTCCTTCTTGAGCGTTTTGTTAGCAGGCATCCTAAGTCGTATATGAGGATAGCCTTTGATTTCTGGATCATATGAAAAGAGCAAATACACCTCGTGCAATTGTTTGGCTGGTTTAAATTCGTGGGCATCAAGAACAGGTTTTAACTGCCCATATGTTAAGACTGGTTCATCTGTCGGAATAACCAATATCAGCTTCTCATATGGACCGCCAATATAGTTTTTTGAATCTTTTTCATCAATAATTTTTTGGAGTTCCTGTACCACGTCATCGTTCGTCCAATCTCTGTAGACTTCTCTTCCTTTTTCATTCAGCTCTATTGCGTCTTTGTCGACCAACTCTCTAACTTCAAAACCTACAAAAGCACCATTGCCGCTCTCCGCAAGACAGTCTGGTGGATCCTTTTCTGAGGCCCGGAGATTTTTATAAATGGGCAACCCCTGATTTGACATCGACTCAAGCAAAGATTCAACTACACCCACTTCTTTTATGTTTTTTTCTCTTTTGTACCACTCAAAGAAAGACGCATACTTTCTTTGAACTTTTATGAATTTACGTATACGGTCGATATCGGTCATTATATTTTCCTACTAACGCCGGCGTCACTGACTAGAGGCACTGAATGATAAAAATAAAGCAAGAGACGATTTGCTGACATAAAACTCAAGCAAGCTCAAGAAGCGATCTGTGCCTCTTATTCAAGTGCACGCAGTTGTTATGCCTTTCTTACTGCAGTTAATGTCTTTATACCATTAGTCATACATCCCATAGTTATTCTTATAAGATACGGCCCGCGCAACAACTTCCGCCAATACTACTATGTCCTCAACACAGAATATCTTCGTTATGGTTTTATCAAAAAGTATATTTGCTTCAGGGCCAAACTCTTCATCCGCATCCCAGAGTTCAATTAATATGGGGACACCTTCAAATGCTTCAACCACAATTGCTACGTCTGCGCGGTTTATTTTTTGGGCAGGCAAATTATGCAATACTGATAATATATTGAATATATTATTTCTGTACCTTTTCATTATCACATCAGCAGATCGTTTCTTAAACACTTCGGCAAAGCCGCTTATAACAGAGAGCCCATTAAAACTAAGATATTCTCCACTGACTACTGGTAAGCCTGCTATCTTTTGAGAAAGATAATGAAGGATTAAGACAGTTAGATGACCTTCTACTGGTGTATTATGAGGTAATGATAGTACTTTTCGAAGCTTAACATTAACTATGTACTCATTACCAAGAAATTTCACTTTTGTATTATTTGATATACTCGAACCTAAGAGGTTATCCCAAGA
>CAZPUD010000208.1:0-7359 GCA_964589115.1 uncultured candidatus Brocadiaceae bacterium
AAGTTGAAATGCTAATTCCATTAAAACAAGGATTGAAACCATATTTCTTTATTCGTTTTGGCTCATGCCTAATACGTTGAAATGCTAATTCCATTAAAACAAGGATTGAAACGCAAAGTCTGTATCATCCAATTTGATGAGTTTTGCCGTTGAAATGCTAATTCCATTAAAACAAGGATTGAAACGTTTTCTTTCTGTCTGGAAAATAAGGAAGATTAGCTGTTGAAATGCTAATTCCATTAAAACAAGGATTGAAACATGTGTGGTCGGCTTCATACATACGATCACCCAGGGCATGTTGAAATGCTAATTCCATTAAAACAAGGATTGAAACATATTACTATTCCCCCTCAACCTCTACGCAGCCAACGTTGAAATGCTAATTCCATTAAAACAAGGATTGAAACGAGCTATCGTTCGCACGCTGCACCGTGCTGTTTTCTGGTTGAAATGCTAATTCCATTAAAACAAGGATTGAAACACCATAGCTGACTATGGAGAGATTGGAGCATACACTAGTTGAAATGCTAATTCCATTAAAACAAGGATTGAAACAGAGGGGGCAGGGGGTGTGTTATTCCTTTGATGCTGGGAATGCTGAAAGATTAATGTTGAAATGCTATAGCATCCAACAGACGAAACCGAACAGAATATGACGAAAGTAGAGTATTTGGTTGAATGCAGGTGTATGGAGCATACGGAAAATCTTAAAATGACATTGCGAGGAGTGAAACGGTTGCGAGTCGGAAGCTGAAGCAAACTCGGAAATTCCTTGCTGATATGCTCGGAACAGGCTCCGCAATCCCTGCCTCTGGGATTGCTTCGGAAAAGACCCTCGCAGTGACATTTCTCAACGGTCATTGCGATGTGCAAAGCGACGAAACAATCTCAATACTATACGGACAGAGTATCTTATCGCAGGATTAAAGGTATCAGCTTGTCATTGCGAGGGTCTTTTCCGAAGCAATCTTTTTTATAATGCCAGATTCAATCAGGGTAATTGTAATGGACAAATTATACTCCGTTTACATAATGACAAATAAAAATAATACAGTACTCTACACAGGGGTCACGAATAATCTTAAAAGAAGAATATATGAGCATAGAGAGAAGAGGATCGAGGGATTTACAAAAAAATATAATGTTACAAAATTAATATATTACGAGATATTTCGTGACGTGAGAAACGCAATATCCCGGGAGAAACAAATTAAGGGTGGCTCAAGGGCTAAAAAAATAGAATTAATTAATGGAACGAATGCAGAGCAGAATGGAAGGACCTCTATGATGATTTATGAGATTGCTTCGGAAAAGACCCTCGCAATGCATTTTCTCAGCGTCATTGCAATGGCATGCTTTTTATAGATGACCATTGGGGGTAGTCTTTCGTTAGTTGAGTATATGTTCGGTTTCATCCTTTGGATACTATAATTACATTAAAATGAGGATTGAAACTTAAGATAGATGATAGATGACGGACGATGGATGCGTTGAAATACTGATTCTATTAAAAGATTGAAACGAAAATCCGTGGTCCGGTTTCGGTTCCTGTGGTCCGTATTGAAATTACGGTTCCCGTGATCCGTTGCCCGTGACCCGTCGCATCTGAATGCTAATTCCATTAAAGCTGAGGATTGAAATTTTTATGCAAGCCATGTTCTATTATTTATGATCTGTGGGTCTGGCACACGTGATCCGTATTATCGACTTACGGGCAACGGATCACGGGAACCGGGTCATGTAAAAAGGTTGAATACTAATTCCACTAAAATAAAGATTAAACCCTTTCCATAGTACGTACACGGTGCTCCGTGTCCCTACATTGTCTTAAATCTCTTACCCAAAATAATTTTTCCCATTACCACTGGCTCTCCCGCACCTGTAGCGCTGATGACGTTATTAGGGTTTCCAGAAATTGTTTCATTGGCTAAAATGGCAAAGGCCAGGGCCTCTTTCGCACCGGGTGCTATGCCATATGTATCTATCGTATGTATCTTAATTGAGGAAGTAAAATGTTTGCTGAGAAATTTTATAATCGTACTGTTACGGCTTCCTCCACCGGAGAGTATTACTTCAGACAAACGATAACGGGGTAGAATCCATCGTTTATAGCTATCTGCAATAGTTTGTGCTGTAAAGGCTGTAACCGTTGTAAGGATGTCGATACCCTTAACGCCAGAAGATGAAGCCTCTCTATAGAGATTATCCGCAAAATATCTTCCAAATTCCTCGCGACCCGTAGTCTTTGGTGGTGTCTTTGATAAATACGGATGCGCAAGAAGGTTGGCAAGGAGGTTGATATCCACCTCTCCTTGTACAGCGAGGTTACCATTTTCATCGAAATGATGTATATTATTTGTAATGATTTCTGTAATACGGTCTATGATCATGTTGCCGGGACCGGTATCGAAGGCAATAACATCATTAATGCTGCAGTTTGAAGGCAGGAACGTAACGTTTGCAATTCCACCGATATTTTGGAGGGCACGCCCCTTTTCTTTATCCCGGAATAGGATGAAATCCGCATAAGGTATGAGAGGTGCTCCCTGACCTCCAGCCGCCATATCCCCCGTCCGAAAATCTGCTACGGTCGTAATGCCCGTCTCGTAGGCTATGACAGAAGACTCACCGATTTGAAGTGTTGAACGAAGGCGTTGAATATTGAGCGCCATGTTTTCATTTTTTGAGGGTTGTTTTCTGGAAATTGTCTCTTTATCTTCTGTTTCCCTTTCTCTGCCGGCATCCTTCGCTTCCTTTCCCTCACCTTTTCCGGCAAAAGGTATCATGCAGGACCGGGGTGGATGTGCAAAAAGTCTGCCTGAATTCTGCGGCAATACGGGATTAGGAATATGATAGATTGTTTGTCCGTGAGAGCCAATGAGGTCTATCTCTGTGAGAGGGATATGCGCCTTGCTTGCAATAGACTTAGCAGCATCTGCAAGTAATTTTCCCAAATAAAAATTTAACTGGCAGATCTTGTCAACCGTACCGGTTTCAGGGCTGCACATTTCAAGGATAGCAGTTCGTGTATTACTGTCATAATGGTATGTATCAAATGCAATGATATTTATTTTTGTGTTTATACCATTTCCATAAATCTCTGCAAGACAGGCATCAATACCATCTGCTGATGTCCCCGACATGAGGCCAATAACTTTTTTGGGATTCTTTTGTCCGAGAAGCAGGAGGGCGTTGAGCATTATTTTTAATCCACATAAATACCACTAATATGGAGTATTGGATTGTTGGAGCAATGGAGCTTTTTCATAACAACAATCCACCACTCCAATACTCCATCACTCCGCTTTTTAGTTGTTTTTACGCCGCAGGCATAATTTCGTTAATGATGCGGACTTGATCTGCTTTTATAAATTTCCTCCTCACGGGCAGCTTCGCCGAGCATGCCCCTGGAACGATATAGTTCACCAAGGATCTTGTGTACTTCTACAAAGTTAGGATCTACCTCAAGTGTCTTTTTAAGGGATGCCTCTGCCTTTTCAAAATCTCCCTTTTCTATATATACAAGTCCTATAGTATGGTGTAAGTTCGCCATATCCGGTTGTACTGCCAATCCCCTCTGCCAGGTGGAAATAGCGTCGTCCAGTTTTCCCGACTTCACGTAGGCAATGCCTAGATTATAGTAAATTTCTATTTTTTGAGGGTTGGTATTGATGGCCTTTTCCCATTGTGCAATTGCCTCATTGAACTTTGAATTCTTTGCATAGAGAATACCAAGATTATATCTTGAATTCACCAGACCCGGATTTAGCTCAATGGCTTTATTGAAGGATTTAATAGCCTCCTCTTCCTGCTTTTTGTGGATGTACACGAGGCCCAGCCCTTCGTATGCCTCTGCGTAATAAGGGTCAATGTCAATGGCCTTCTGGAATGTGGAAATAGCCGTATCTGATTTGCCTTTTTTGTTGAGGATATTGCCCTGTCCAACAAGTGCCTCTGCCATTGTAGGGTTAAGCTCCGATGCCTTTTTATAAGCATCCAGCGATTCATCGAGCATGCCTTTCTCATTGTATAACAGGCCAAGGTTATAATACGCTATCGGATCATTTGGATTGGATTCTAAACGTTTTTTATTTTTCTCTATTTCTTCATCTTCCATGGTTTGTTTATGGGTGGAAGGGGTTTTTCCATGTGACTGGTTGGAAGATATGTTTTGGGTTGTAGATTGTGTACCTGAGTCGTTCTTGCTGCATCCCGGGCCGCTATACACAAGAAATAAAACTACAGAAGATAAAAAAAGAATGTGTTTATGAGTGTTCACCATAAAAATCCTTCTCTTAAATAAAGATATTATATAAGATACTATAATTAAGAAAAGATTTATTATATAGTGTTATAGACATACGTCAACCTGTAATTATTCAATATTATATTCTTTTGTAAATACTGAATACTATAGCTGTCAGCCTCTGCTTAATTGCAGATAGCCAATTGCTGACAGCTTATAATCTATTTTATCGGTCTGAGGCTTAGCTGACAATCATTATGAAACAACCTCATACTCACAATCCACAAAATACAAACCTCATAAGGGCTATGGGGGTTTTTGATGTAGTCTGCCTGGGGATTAACGGCATCGTGGGTGCCGGTATTTTTTTGTTACCGGGACAGCTAAGCGGACTGGTTGGAAGTGGTGCCATCTGGATGTTTCCATTGTGCGGGGTTTTTTGTTTCACTATAGCCTTGTGTTTTGCAGAAATGGGTGGAATGTACAACAGTACGGGCGGTGCATACCTCTATGCCAAAGATGCCTTTGGTTCTTTTGTGGGCTTTTTAGTGGGCTGGATAATATGGTCTTCGTCTATTATCGGATGGGCCTCCGTTGCCAGTGGTTTTGGGCTTTATATACAATATTTTCTCCCGGCAGAAAATGCATGGTTAAGTAAGGTGATTATTACCATACTGATTGTAACATTGAGCACCATTAATTATTTTGGGGTAAAATTAGGGGCAAGGACGGTTAATTTTTTTACTGTTGGAAAACTTTTCTCTCTATTTATTTTCATTAGTGTGGGGCTATTCTTTATCAAGAAAGAAAATTTTACCCCATTTCATAATGGTGAAAATTTTAGCAGGGTAGTTACCCTGGCCTTATATGCCTATACCGGATTTGAATTTATTGTAGTACCGGCAGGGGAGATGCAGCATCCTCAGAGGAATATTCCACGCGTGCTCTTCTCTGTACTGGCAGTCACTACCATTTTGTATGTTGTTATTCAGACAGTAGCTGCGGGCACGTTCCCGGGGCTTGCTGAATCTGAAAAGCCGCTGGCAGATGCTGCAAGCTACTTCATGGGTACTGCAGGTGGTATTATTATCGGGACAGGTGCCCTTCTATCCATTGGCGGCGTCAATGCCGGAATTGCCTTGACCAGTCCCCGCAGCCTCTATGTACTTTCAAAAGATAGGTTCTTTCCGGGAATGTTCTCTAAGATACACCCTGAATACCACACTCCCTATTTGGCCATTATTGTCAACACTGCATTAACACTCTTATTAAGCTTAACGGGCAGTTTCAAATATCTCGTGGCAGCAAGCGTAATGGTAAGCATACTTCAATATATTCCTACATGCCTGGCCGTAATTGTGCTGCGAAGAAATCATCCGGAGAGAGAAAGGAGTTACAGAATACCGGGCGGATACAGTGTTCCTGTTATAGCATTGATAATTTGCGGCTGGCTTTTGTGTAATCTGGAGCCTAAAGTGATAGCGGCCACTACACTAGCGGTTATAATATCTCTGCCGTTTTATTTTTTACGAAGATAGGTACCTGAACATAAATTATTGTACTTTTTCAGGAGTATTGCAGAGTTGGTTCAATCGTCCACGATTGAACCGAAACGTTTGGCATGTTTGCCTGTGCCTGGCAGCAACCAAAGGCCGTACATCAATTCCAAACATATGGTTCAATCTGCAAGATTGAACCAACCTTCGAGTATTTGGTTGAATGCAGGCGTATGGAAGGACCTCTATGATGGTTTATGGGATTGCTTCGGAAAAAACCCTCGCAATGACCAGAAGGGTAGTTTTTCGTCAGTTGAAGATATGTTCGGTTTTATCTATTGGATACTATAGCCATTTATTATGGTATTGGTTCAATCGTCCTCAATTGGACCGAAACGTTTCGAATGTTTGATATGCTTTGCACCAATCAAAACGCACATAAAAATAAGGGGAAACAGGATGTTAATCAGCATAGCGGATCAGGATGATAAAACAGTTCTAAAAGAAGAATCATTTTTGGATAACCGGTACACGGCCATTTCCCGTTCCGGACTGAACATTACAGAAATACAACTTATAGAGGTTCTTAAAGATCCTGACAGACCGGGAAAGATTCTTCTTTTGGAAAACCGTACAGGGGTAACCGGAATTATTGCCCGTGATCTATATCCACAGGCGGAGATTACCATTCACTGCCTGGACTTATATTATGCCAATAAAATCAGGAGGAATTTATCAAAGAATGGAGTTTCGTCCGTAACGGTTCGCTGTGAGCCCTATGTTGAGGAGAGAGATATCTTTGATGTAATCTTTCTGCAGTTATCAAAAGGTGGCGCAACAAAAGAGTTAGTACTGGATTTAATCCAACAAATCCACCAGTCGCTCCGGGCAGGGGGAAAATGTTTTTTTTCTGTTGAGGGAAATGATCCATGGGTGCAGAATCAGGTGAAAAAATTTTTTGGAGGATTTTCTGTTTATACACAAGGCAAGACAGCATACTGTATAGTGGCAAAAAAGAAGGAAGGGTTGAATCGGGTTAGAAATTTTCAGGCGGAACTTACCATGACGATTTTTGGTAAAAAGCCTGTCCGGCTTTTTACCATTCCCGGGGTCTTTTCACACAGAGAGGTAGACCAGGGGGCGCTGACGCTGTCAGAAATCGCTGTAAGGGAATCTAAAAGGGGTGACTCAGTGCTGGATATGGGATGCGGATGCGGAACCATAGGGATTTCGATTGCAGTAAACCAGGATACAAGCAGGATTTGCCTCGTTGACTCGAACTCGCGTGCTGTCTATATAACGGAAAAAAATTGCCGGCTTAACGGCCTGGAACGCTATGAGGTAATATTGAGTGACACAGGAATAGAAGAAGAATGCGCATTTACCCTTTTTACCGGCAACCCACCTTATTTTTCCCATTACAAAATTTCAGAACTCTTTGTTAATACCGCATACAGGGCGTTAAGACCGGCTGGAAGGGCCTTTCTTGTGGCCAAAACGGCTACATGGCACCATAAATTTATGAAAGAGGTTTTTGGCAATGCTGAGATCATCAACAGAAGAGGCTATCAGATTATAAAATCGGTTAAATGATTATTTCTGCTTGCCTGCTTATGG
>CAZPUD010000209.1:0-7300 GCA_964589115.1 uncultured candidatus Brocadiaceae bacterium
GGGTGGATTAAGCGAAGCAAATCCACCAAGTGGATAAATTCCAAGTATGGATATGAGCTTTTCAGACTGTTTTTAAGTGATTTGAACAGGGATTGCTGTTTTTATGAAAGGAGGCAATAAAATACTATGAGAATACGCTGCATGGGATTTTCTCAGTACGTGTTCAATATCTTATTTACTATTGTAATTTTATTAACTGCCTTACTGACCGGAAGTAATACATCATCTGCATCGACCACGCCGAAAGTCTCAGCAGGATTATCCCACACTATTGCCCTGAAGTCTGATGGTACGGTTTGGGCTTGGGGAAGGAGAGGCGAAGGTCAATTGGGAGATGGGACCTACACGGATAGAAGTTATCCTGTACAGGTAAGCGGACTCAGTGGTGTTATTTCCATCGCAGATGGGTACCGCCACGGTATTGCATTAAAATCGGATGGAACGGTTTGGACATGGGGAAGTAACTGGAAAGGTCAATTAGGAGATGGGACATATACTTTTAGAGGTGCCCATGTTCAGGTAAGTGGACTCAGTGATGTTATTGCTATTGCCGGGGCAACGTATCACAGTCTTGCCCTAAAGTCTGATGGAACTGTGTGGGCATGGGGTTACAATGAGTATGGTCAGTTGGGAGATGGAACCACCACAAACAGGACTACTCCTGTTCAGGTGGGTAGTCTTAGCGGCGTTATAGCGATAGCAGGAGTAGGATATAACTCTGCTGCTTTAAAGTCTGATGGTACGGTTTGGGCGTGGGGAAGGAATGACTCTGGCCAATTGGGGGATTGGGCATGGGGGCTTAATAATTCCGGGCAGTTAGGAGATGGGACTGTTTCGAGTTCTAGTAGACCTACTCCAACCCAGGTAAGTGGACTGAACGGGGTTATAGCCATTGATGGTGGAGAAGGCCACAGCATTGCCTTAAAATCAGATGGGACAGTTTGGGCATGGGGGCTTAATGATTATGGACAGTTAGGAGACGGAACCACTACAGATAAATCTACCCCTATTCAGGTGAGTGGACTTAGTAGTATTGGCAACGTTGCTTGTGGAGCGGCTGATTACAGTATTGCATCAAAATCGGATGGTACAGTCTGTACATGGGGACGTAATGATTATGGTCAACTCGGCGATGGTACTACATCAAGTAGAAATATCCCCGTACAGGTTGATATTAATTTGTATCTGACTACAACATCAACACCTACTCCTACACCATCAGCATCCAACACCCTCACAACCACCAATAGTGACAACTAAGTCTGTTACAAATATAACAACAAATTCTGCAACATTGATAGGTACAGTAAATGCTAATGGGCAATCAACAACTGTGTGGTTTCAATTTGGAACTACCAGTGGTTCCTATACCAATACATCTTCCACTCAGAGCGTGAGTGGTTCAAGCAATACATCGGTAAGTATCAGTGTAAGTGGACTTTTCTCCGGAACAACCTATTATTACAGGATTGTAGCACAGAATAAC
Organism: uncultured candidatus Brocadiaceae bacterium; assembly: GCA_964589115.1. Classification (GTDB taxonomy): domain Bacteria; phylum Planctomycetota; class Brocadiia; order Brocadiales; family Brocadiaceae; genus JBDIVL01. The sequence goes on from CAZPUD010000209.1 coordinate 1,487, forward strand.
GCTGGAACTACCTATGGAAGTGAAATGTCATTTACTACCACAGCAACAACGTCAAATCAATTTTCTCTTGTAGATCACCATATGACATCTATCTCACTTGATGAATTTCACAGCGAATATAACAACTGCAAAAATCCTCCCAAAAAGACAATATTTCTTAACACAGACCCACATGCATCTGTATGGTTTAATTTTGAGAATTCTCCAACTGGAGAGACTTTTAAATGGGAATGGTATACGCCGGATGAAACTTTATACAACCAGTCGAATAGTGATACGAATAATTACACAAATGGTTGTTGGATTGCATATCTAAGCATAAGTGGCAGTTCAGCGGCATCAAAACTTGGCGAATGGTATGTAAAGGTATACCGAAACGACCAGCTATTGTTTACAGATATCTTTACTATTCAGAAGGATTCTACAATACCTTCTGGTTCTGTGAGTATCAATAATGGCGCTTCGTACACCAACTCCACTGTAGTAACATTAACACTTTCTGCAACGGATGATGATGGGGTAACAGGTTATTATCTTTCTACTAGCTCATCCACGCCATCGGCATCTGATTCAGGATGGATATCTCTATCTTCAAGCACTAGTTATAATGAAAGCTTTTCTTACATACTGAGCAGCGGGGAAGGTAGTAAGACAGTGTATGTTTGGTACAAGGATACTGATGGAAAGATATCAGATAGAGTGAGCGATTCGATAATCTTAGACACAACAGTTCCATCGATAACTATTACCAATCCAACGTCCAATTATACCTATACAACTACAAGCAGCACAATAACCCTGAGTGGAAATGCCTCAGATAGTACGAGTGGTATAAGCAGTGTAACATGGAGCAACAGCACTGGTGGAAGCGGGACGGCCATCGGGATGACAAGCTGGTCTGTGTCGAATATTAACCTTTCGAGCGGGGATAATATAGTAACAATTACCGCTGCAGATAATGCAGGTAATACTAGTAATGATACAATTACTGTGACTTACACGGTTCATACATCAATACCAACACCAACAATCACACCCATTCAAACTCCAACACCTATACAAACTCCGATATCAGATACCACCTCTCCAAGCGGTTCAATTAGTATTAATGGCGATTCTATCTATACTAATTCCACATCTGTTACCCTGGCGCTTTCTGCAACAGACAATGTAGGGGTAACAGGATATTTCATTTCTACCAATTCTTCCATGCCATCAGTATCAGACTCAGAATGGGTATCCATATCTTCAACTACCAATTACAGTGTCAATGTATCATACACCTTAAGCATCGGTGATGGCAACAAGATCATATATATGTGGTATAAGGATAAAGCAGGGAACATATCTGCTATGGCCAGTGACTCTATTATTTTAGACACTACTGCCCCAACTATAACCATAACCAGTCCCACCTCTGAATCTACTTATACGACAACGGGCAGTTCAATGAGTTTGGGCGGCAGCGCCTCCGACAGCATGAGCGGATTAAGCAGTATCACGTGGAGTAATAACAGAGGCGGATCCGGGACCGCTGATGGGATTATCAGCTGGTATATTTCCAACATAAACCTGGCAGGCGGGATCAATAAAATAACAGTGTCTGCTGCGGATGGGGCAGGCAATATGGGTACAGATACGATAACGGTGATCAGTAATTTTCCGGGTCAAACACCAGTTCCTACTGTTACTTCTACACCAACTCAAACACCTGGGCAAACACCGTTGCCCGGTGCATGCGAGGCTGAGTCTATCACAGTGACTCCAGCCAAACTGATACTCAAAACGAATAAAAGCAGAAAGGTGACAGTAAAGGTGACGGGTATTAACAACTGCCCGGTAGATGGTGAAACTATAACAGTTACAACTAATTTAGCAGGGAAGAAACGTATATCAGTTTTGCCACTAAGCCGTGAGACGGATGAAAATGGCGAGGCCATATTTATGCTGACCTCAAATAATAAACCCGGAAAAGCACGGGTTACCTTTAGAGCAGATTATTTGAGGAATTATTTGGTAGTGAAAATTAAGAAATAATAATTTTTATCTTTTTCGTAAACTTAATATTAACGAACCATCTCTTCGCAATGTGGACATCGAAGACACACATTAAACCTGGCAGATTGGGGGATGTAGAGCGAAGAGCCTCTTAGCTATACAAAACTCCTTAGCGGGTTCAGGTTTGTAACCTGAGCCAATAGGTTTATTTGAATAATAGAGCTCTATACAATCGATGTCGAAATAAACAATATAAAATATAGGGTTTAAGTTTCAAACCCGCAGAAGAATTTGAACCTGCAGAAAGGAACAGGAGAAATGAAATGATATCAGGTATAAGACTTTCAATTATTTTGTGCGGATTTGTGTTATTAACCCAGACATTTGCACAGGCACAGATGGAGACGCTTGGTGTCGGTCAGGTTAAGGTCAGCCCGGCAGTGGTGCAAAGCATGGAAAAGGTTGGTAAGAGGGTTGAAATGGACCGTGTGGTGCAGTCGCTTGATGGTCAACTCATCGACCGCATTCACGCAACAAGAAAGTTTCACGTGGTAGGGCGGAGCGACCTGAAAGAGATTATAAAGGAACAAAGTTTTGACAATTCCGGGAACGTTGACACCAGCGATAAATCACTGGCGCAGCAGTTTAAACTGGCCGGTGCTAAATATATCCTCATTACAACCGCCGATGATTTTCAGGATTACGTTGAAAGGGCAACTTTCCAGGGTACAGGGAGAAGCGCTATAAAACGCGTTGTCAGGTTTTCCTGCGTGGGCAAAATTTACGACACTACCACGGGTAAACTGCTGGAATCCACCAATTTTCAGATCAGTAACAAGGACATTTCAGAAGACCGGACGTATTCGACGAGGGACGGGCTGCTCTGCGATGAGTTGTTGGTGGCTATTGCACGAAGTATGGCTGATAAAATTGCTAATCGTGTAGCCGATGTGATCTTCCCTCCCAAAGTGCTCAGCAGACGTGACAGGCAGATTACTATCAATCGGGGAGACGGGACGGACATTTCCGTAGGGCAAATTTGGAACGTCTTCGCTGTGGGTGAGGAATTAATTGACCCTGACACGGGAGAAAGCCTGGGCAGGGAAGAGGTTCTTGTTGGCAAGGCGAAAATTATCGGTGTGCTGCCTAAGACGTCCACGGCAGAGATACTGGAGGATTATGGAATCGATAAAATGGCTGTTTTGAGAAAGGCAGAGTAATATTGTCTTAATGTAACAATATATCACGATAAACGGGAGGGTAAAAATGTTGCAAACTGGGGGGATGAAGATAAAAGGATTGATTTGGATTGTTTTGTTTGTGTGTATTGCCGGATGTTTTGCCAGTGGATGTGCCAGTTACAACGTTCAGACGCAGAGAATAAGTCAAAGTTACGAGCTGGGAAATATTCAGGCTGCTGCCGCTCAAATCTCTGCCGAGGCAGATAAACGCGGAGAGGGAAAAGATGCAGTCGTATGGAGGTTGGAGCAGGGGGCGGTTTTAAGGGCTGCAGGTAAGATTGAAGAGAGTAATCAGGCTTTCGACAAGGCAGAAGAACTGATAAACAAATTTGAAGAAAAAGCAAAGATTAAAGTATCACGTGAAGCGCTGGCTGCCGTTACAAACCTGACAACCCTGCCATATGAAGGTTTTGCATATGATAAGATCATGATGAATACCTACAAGGCCCTGAACTATATTGAACTGGGAGATTATGAAATGGCCAGGGTAGAATTCCTCCGTGCACATGAACGCCAAAAAGATGCCCTCCAAATAAATGCAAAGCGCATAGAAAGGGCGCAGGAGGAAGGTGAAAAAAAGGATTTATCGGTCGATATGGATAAGATCGGTAATGACACGAGATTTAAAAATCAGTTTGCGAACATTTATGGTAATCTTGATCAGTACAAGTCCTATGCGGACTATGTAAATCCGGTGTCAGTTTATCTGGATGGGATCTTTTTTATGACGCAGGGCGTGGGGAACTCCGATTTTGAACATTCCCGCAAATCTTTTGAACGGGTGGTCTGTATGGTTGGTGAAAACAGGTATATTCAGGAGGATTTGGAAACCCTGCAAAAGATTATAACCGCACAACAAATACCGGCGACAACCTATGTATTTTTCGAAACAGGGCAGGCTCCGGAGCGGAAGCAAATCCGTATAGATCTTCCTCTCTTCCTGATTACACCGGGCTTGCCTTACGTAGGCGCTGCATTTCCAAGGCTTAAATTCAGAGATAATTACGTATCTGTTCTAAACGTTTCTTATGGTGGAATCACAGAACCTACCCTGTTATTATCGAACATGGATCATGTTGTAGCCCGTGAATTTAAAAATGAACTGCCCGTTGTCATTACAAAGACACTTATTGCTTCTGCCGTTAAAGCTGCTGTTACCTACGGAGCCAGCAAAGCGGCGTCAAAGAAAAGCGACACTGCCGGATTTGCAGCACTCATTATGGGCTCAATTTACCAGGCGGCGACGAATCAGGCCGATTTAAGGACGTGGACTTCATTGCCAAAAGAATTCCAATTCTGCCGTTTATGTACCCCGGCAGACCGGAAGATCGAATTGGAGACACCATTTTCCGGATATAAGTTACCGGTAGATATAAATGAAGGGCTTATTAATGTAGTGTGGGTTAAGTCTATAACCCGCAGCAGTCCATTGTTAGTGCGGCAGTTTACCTTGTTAAAAGATGATAAAAGGGGCATTGTATCGCCAGAGACTACAATACCGGAACCTATAGGTCTGGAAGGAACTTTTGAATCTGATGAGTCAGCCCAAATGGTACAAACAGAAACATCCAAACCCGATGAGCCAGTTCAGATGCCGCAACAAGGGGCTTTACAATCTGAAGAGGGAGCTAGTGGGAATGAACCAGAAATTTCAGTAGAGATGCCGAATCAGCCATTACAAACAGAATCTTCTAAAAAGGACAAAAATTAAAATGAAAAAAGATTCAAAATTTTATCTTACATCTTTGCTATCTTTAGTGCTTTTTGGAGGTTGTGCTACACATACAAGGTATGTAGAACCTACCGGACCACGTACCATAGTTACGTCCGAAATTAACATCCAGGATTTTTCCTATGCCGCTGAAGATATGGTTAAGTCACTTCTGGTATCGGGGTCATTGGATAAAATGCCGCAACAGCCGGCAATCCTTGCAATTAGCAGGATTATAAACAATACCACCCAGCAGATTGACACCGATATGCTGACCAAAAAGATTCGTGTTGCCCTCAACCAGAGTGGAAAGGTTTTGACTACAACTACGATAGGGATAGGTGGCATTGCTGAAGACCCGTTAGCCCAAGGTATTCAGCAGGAGAATGAGTTTTATGCCGATAAAAAAGAACCTCAACGCCTGCCTGATTACTCGCTCTCCGGTAAGATCATTGAGAACCGTGACCGCCAAGACAATGTGCGACAGGTTACTTATACGTTTCAACTATCACTTACAGACGGTAATGGATTAGCAGTGTGGGAGGAGGAAAAGCAAATTACCAAACAAGGCAAACGGGGCGTTATTGGATGGTAGCGTTCCGGTGGGGTTTGTCCAAAAGCACTATAAACGCACCATGTGTAGGGGTTGAAGATTTATGTAGGGGCTGAAATTTTCAGCCCCTACAATATGGTTTGCGGACTTTTTGGACAGCCCGCCATGTTATTATATGGATAACAGCGAAGTATACAATCGACGGCTAAATAAACAATATAAAACATGGGGTTCAAGTTAAGCTGCCTTTGGCAGCACTAAGGTTGGTTCAATCTTGTAGATTGAACCATTCGTTTAGCATAGGCCTGTAC
>CAZPUD010000210.1:0-7298 GCA_964589115.1 uncultured candidatus Brocadiaceae bacterium
TGGACGATTGAACCAACTCTAAACTGACTCTGAAACTTTGAATTTCCTATACATTTAAATTTGGCCTTCGGCGACTTTTTTGGATAAACGTTTCAATGTAGAGGCTGAAAATCTTCAGCCCCTACTAAGATTGAATTTCCTAAAATCAAGTTAAACATCCAGCGATCTTTTTATAATAACGTCTATGCGGAGACGAACCATATGTTCGCCGAAACGGTGAAAATAAACATAAAAACCTGAATCATTTGAGAAAAGGGCGAACACAAGGTTCGCCCCTATAAAATAGCATTGAAATTCCTATAACATAAAATTAAAAATAAACTTACAAGAGGAATTTTTTAGATTTGCCATTAAAATAATTAGATTTATCGATGAATTGCCTAATGGAGAAGAAAGTAAGGTTATCAGTAATCAACTCCTTCAGAACAGGAGGGAGACAGAGTATGACAAAGATTCATATTTCGATAACCGCGCATGAAAGTTTGAAATAATATTTTTATATCGAGTCCTTTATTTTTCTTCCTGCCTTAAAGGCTACTGTTTTACTGGCCTTAATTTTTATCGCTTCCCCTGTTTGCGGATTTCTCCCCTTTCTGGCCTTTCTTGTTCTTACTTCAAACGAACCGAATCCGATGAGTTGTACCTTTTTGTCTTTCTTTAGACCCTTTTGAATACTATTTATTACAGCATTTACTGCACCTTCCGCCTGTTTCGCAGAGGTTCCCAATTCTTTTGCCACGCTTTCAACTAAGTCCTGTTTATTCAATGGTCTTTCCTTTCTTTAAATAAAAATTTTAAAAGATATTCGACAGGTATTGAGTAAACAGATTACTCATATAGAACTGTCGGTTAGTACACGCTGCTTTTATACCACATCTAATTTTCATTTCAAGTATTATTTTATGAAAAGCTCTAATAATTCTGACAAACTGTGCCATGACACACTTCCATTCAACATAATGTCACAACGTCACACTTTAGCACATCATATCTAAAATTAAAATATTTTTTTCTCTCATATTAATGATTATTAACAAGAAAATATATATTTTTTATTATTTGCCTTAGTGTTTATGTACTAAACCGTTAATTGAACCAATCCCTTATTATATAAAAATATCAGCATTATAGGATAATACAAGAACTTTTCTGGTATAAATATTGCGAATATTTTATGGTTGTATCGTACTGTAATCGTTCTATATCTTATTTATGAAAGGAGACAAATATGTTAAAGAAAATTGGTATTACGACAGCGTTTGTATGCACATTGATGTTCAGTGCCGGTATTGCCAGCACTTTCGCTAGAAATCCAGATTGCCCTGATAACTGTAAATGCCCGGATGAAGTAAAGTGTGCAAAAGATTGTACCAAAGATAAAACCGATCATTGTATTTGCAAACATTAACAGTTAAGTTGTGTAAAAAGTGGATAGTGAATAGTTAAATTGTCAGGGTTGGTTCAATCTTGTAGATTGAACCATGTGTTTAGCATTGGTCTGTACGTTTTGGTTTACTCCAGGCGTATGAGATATGCTAAATGTTTCGGTTCAATCGTAGACGATTGAACCAACCCTGGAATAAACGGCTAAATGACTATTAACCATACAACCATATAACCATTCAACTATACAGCGGCCATCTTACGATGCGGTGGAATGAAGGAAGGATTTGTTTTATTATTCAGGATGATTGGACCAATGTTTCTATATAGATAAAGAAGTGCTCTTTATGATTACAAATATGTCCGGATTATTTATGTTCTAATAGGTATTAAAGTTGCCAGCGACTCAATAGCTTTCCGAAAAGCCGTATTTCGTACATACTTCCAATTTTCGTCTTCATCGCCTTTCTCAGGTTCGGTAATATTATGAATAATGGGAAGCCCTTTAAGGCCTTTTTTGAATGTAAAGGCACGCGTCCTTGAACCTGCCTCACCCATAGGAATAACATCGGTAACAAAATCTACAAACACCTGAATATCATCAAAAGCTTCCGTAGTTGCCGTCTGGCCCGCCTTAAAATTACCAACAGTAGCGTCTGGAATTGTCTCCGCAAGGTTTATGCAGGCAAATGCAGCATCCTCGCCTATATGGATAGCACTTCTTGGTATCCCCACAACTACATCTTTAAAAATGGCATCTACAAATATCTTTTTAAAGAAATATTTTGCGGCTTCCATGGCGTTATCAGGTGTGTCTTCACCTTTTTCAGCGTATTTACCTAATGTGACCCCACTTGCTATATCCTGAAAAAAATTGACTATGGTACCAATAAGCCCTACTTTATTGCCCTCTTGAATATGCCCATCCTTATCTACGTATTTTATATCTGCGCCAGGTCCAAGGTCTTTAAATATATTGAAAAAATTTTCCATGGCATCCTTGAGATCTTTCCCAACCCTTTCGGTAAACTTAGAGTGGTCTGCCTGGTAGTCAATAACATCACTATTTTTATCCAGGTAGAAGTAATCCCCTCCAGGTTTTGATAACAATTGATCCTCTTTGTACTTTCTAACCTGATCCTTTAATACTATTGACCGTGTATCTCCTTTTGTATTCACGTATATCGCTTGTGATTCAAAGTTACCACGTTCTATTTGAGATACAGTACCTTCGTCGACCTTGCCTTCCGGCGTATCAAGGCTATATTCCTTTCCAAATTCCGGATTTTTCTGCTCCTGATACATAATCTCTTTAAAAGATATATCTATACCCTTGTATGTGCTGGTTTGAACACTAAGGTCTATCGGTTTATTATTGTGGAAAACATGCTGGGTTTCTATCATATACGATATATCGGCAAATTATATACCCCTGCATAGCTATCCGTTCTACTATCACCTGTAGACATCTCTAAATGATAATAAAATCAATGACTTATTGATGCAGTAAGCATGTCATCTTAAGTAGAGATGAAGGGAAATAATATCCTGTCAATGGGAATATATTTCCTTTAATTTGGGTTGTTCTTTCACAACAGTTTAGTTTGCCTTTACTCCAAGCAGTCTCTTCTTTATAATTTCTGGAATGGAATATTGTTAAAAATGATTTGTGTTAGTCCGGTGAAGTTTATTGTAATTTGTAAAAAGGAAAGAGCTCTTGAGAGAAATGCAAAGGAAAATTGAATTAAGTACAGTTTGTTTTAATCATAATAATATTCTTGAAAAGATAAAGCGCTGTAAAGATTTTGTCGAATCACATGGTTTTAATTTTGGAATTCAACTACACAACTCCATCACACAAGATCTGTACAATACGATAAAAAAGCTTAATATCGAATATACAGTACATGCCCCTGTGCTCTCAGATTACTTCATTAATCTGGCCGGCAGTGATTTTAATACCATCTATACAGGATTTCAAAATACTGCACGCATTATGCAATCTATTCAAAGTAATATTGCATTATTTCATGGTTTCTTTATGACACAAAAACTAATCAAAAACGATCCCGCCAATTACGGTAAGGTACTGCGTGATGCCATTGACAAGAGATTCCGTTTAAACGACACGCGTGTAATGGACCCAAAATTTTTAAAAACAGAAGAGTTTCGTATATATCAAAACGCCGTGAAAACGAATATGAAACGACTGAGAGAAATGTATCCATCCTATATACTTAGCATAGAAAATGATTTCCCCGGTATAGGCAACGGCAATCAGACACCAGAACATCTCTTATATCTTGATTGTCCGATCTGGCTTGATACCGGACACCTGTGGGCATCCGCTATACTGAATAGGTTTGACTTTTATACGGGCCTTGATGAAATTTGCAAAAAATGTCAGGTAACCGGTGTACATTTAAATACAAACCAGACTCCGCTTGCGTGGGATTTAAAATATCCATACGGCGATACCCATTCGCATTTCTCCCGAGACTATGACATGGATATGGACAAGACTATTGGCATTCTTAAAAAAAATCGCATCACCCATTTCACCCTTGAGATAATAGATGGGGATTTAGAAGATGTGACTTTTTTTATTCAGGCATACCATAATGTAGAATAGTCGTAGCCAAAGCATATTTATAGTGTTCACACAATGAAACAAAAAACAAATAATGCCGTGGGTTAACACGGTTCCCGGTTTCCGTTTTCCGGTTCACGGGTTACAGGCCACGGATCACGAATCATGGTTTCTGTTTCATCCGTGCTAATCCGTGGTTAACAAATAAGTAAGACTTCATCCTTTCATTTTCAACAAGATTTTCAGATAATGCCATAAAAACTTGACAAAAAAATTCTAATGAGTAATATATAATTCTTTAAAATCTCTTTATTTCATAAGTATAATTTTTATAAATCTTATAGTATTAAATTGAAACCAATAAATAAAATTTTTATTGCATCGGGCATTGCCATTTTAACTTTTTTGGTCATAATGGGCCCGCTGACATATAAAACCCTTTGTCCTGCATTAAGACATGAGGCCCTGAATCACCTGATCTCAGTACGGGAAATCAAAAAACTGCAAATACAAAATTTCTTCCACGAGCGATACGGTGACGTTAATATACTATCAAAAAATCCACTGATCGTCCAAAGCTTACCGCGATTCTCGTATGCATTTAAAGCCGGCGGCCTTCAGGATCCTTCCTATAAACAAGTAGATACTTATTACGGTCCCCTTATTGAACATTTTCTTAGGCAGCATGATTATCATAACATATTTATGGCAGACACAGACGGGAATCTTGTATTTGGTGTTAAACAAGATGAATACATAGGAACAAATTTAAAAACCGGAGAATTTAGTTCCTTCACTATAGGCGAAATATACAGGGAAGGACTAAATAGTATCAAATTTTCCGATCTGACATGGTGCGAAGAGGCAAAAGATTTTATATTCATGGGGGTAGCACCCGTATACGATCTTACCAATAAACTACTAGGCGTTGTTATTGTGGAAATACCTTATTCGAAGATAGATGTTTTTCTGGCACAAAGGGATGGACTAGGTGAAACAGGTGAAATCTATATTGTTGGCGATGATAATTTCATGCGTTCAAAATCAAGATTCTTTGCACAAAATACTATTTTAAAGCTAGAAATCAATACAGATGCCACAAAAGATGCCCTTCTCGGTAACACAGATGTAAAGATCATAAAGGATTATCGTAATATTCCTGTTATTAGTGCATATACACCTCTTGATAATCTCAGAGATGTTACCTGGGTATTATTGGTGGAAATTGATGTAAATGAGGCATTACATGCCGTATTGGCCGTTAAAACAGACCTCATTATTATCGGCACTATTATTGGCGTCATTACCGGTATATATATTTATTTTACCATCAGGAAAAAACGTTTAGAAAATATTCCTTCAGAATCTTAATAGGATACATACAAACAGGATATTCCCGGAATCTTGCCACTTCATTATAAATATGCTTTTGTGCAGCAGTATCTATTTCTCCTTGTTTCCTCAAAAGTTCAGTATGTATTTGGTCCAGCATTGATTTATTTAATTCCTTCATTCGGTGAAAGCACCACTTTCTTTTCTCTTTATCGCCGGTTGACATTGTCTCCAATAGTTTCTTTTTTTCTTTAACTTTGTGCATAAATTCTGTATCGTTTTGTGTTTCTCCGGAGGCGTACCGCTCCGGGCTGTAACTCATATCCCTGAGGTTGTGCTGCAATGTATGCAATACATTATTATTCAAGTCTAATGTATCCAAAGGTAAGAGTAGTGTGGCAGAGACAGTGACGAAGGCGGGTGGATCGATGTGAAAAAAATCCCTGATAATCTCGTCATTAATCGTGTCGTATTTCGCCCCTCCGATCCCATGAACAAATATATCAGAAAAAAACAACCGGGAAAACATTGTTGTTGTAATAGCCCTTGGACGTATCTTAATCTGATTATCCATCAATGTTTTTAACTCTGATATATGTTTCATCACATTATCACCTTTTTCTAAAGTAATTATTACATCAGACCTGTCTTTAATTTTCATAGTTTCGCCGTCACTTAACAGATAGCATTTATCCCTTTGCCCCCCCGCCCTCCATACCCAAAAAGGCAATTCAACCAGATTTTCAGCAATTTTCAGGTCTGGCAAAGGATTGGCATTGGATCGGATTTTATGAATAACCCGGTACTCAGCCAGCTTCTCATTGTAGATTTTAGCAAATCGGTCTGCATCACTTATAATATGCAGCAGAAAATGATAGAACCCTTCCGTATCGCATATACGGGAAACAGGAATTTCAAGATTATCCAGAAAAAATTTCTCTTCCATGGCACTTCTTGCGGCAGTTAATAACCCTGCCATATCGATGCAGCCTTGTCGATGGTACGCCATAATATGGCCCATAAAACACTCAAATAAGGCCAACATGTTTTCAAAATTTACTTTTTCATGGTTACCCGATAAATCTTTTTCTCCAGCCTTTCCCAGAAAGAAAGTACTAAGATTTCCACTTTTAAATTTTTCATAATTTCCTCTTAAAAGAGCGATTACTTCTTCTCTGAACCGGGATATCGTTATCACATCATCAAATACAATCTCTTCGTATGCCATCTTCTCCTTATTTTTCACAAATGCTACCTTTTGGATAGCCGCTGCTTCCGTAAATAAAACCGGTACATATACAAAACCCATACTACATGCATCATTATCCACAACCATATTCACACCGATACCATTCAGTTTTTCTGACAGATGATGGATAAGGTGATTTTTTATCCATATGCCAGGATGATAGAAGATAGGTTCATGGCCGGTTTGGATAATTGGAATATCCCTGATTGAATCATAACCCAAAACCAAGTTCTTTCCCGGCAATTTATCCCGATCTCTCTGCCGTAATGGATCTCGTATGTTATCATTCCAAATGTACGGGGATAATTCAGATTTCTCACTTTTGATTAAAGACTTGATCTCCTCCGTATAGGTCACTGCCCTGCGAAGCAGTTCGTCACGTATTTTATCACGTAATACCTGAAATGGGATGTTGTTCACTTCAAATCTATAACCCTGTATCCTCTGCATGTTCTCTTGCACCAAATATGGAATACTGTTTACCGGTGGATATATAAAGATCTCCTTATTGTTTTTCGGTATTTCATAGGTAACATTTTTCATTGCCATTTTTTGCCAATTCTGATTAAGTATGTTAAAATAATGCTTATTGCATAAAAACCTTAACCTTCGGCGGGTTTCGGCAGGTTCAGGTTTGTAACCTGAACCCTGTATTTACACTTAGGAATTTCAAAGTTTCTCATTATGCTTTTAACACACCCCTTATATGTTATGGTGTATATAATTCATTGAAATAATATCGGA
>CAZPUD010000211.1:0-7291 GCA_964589115.1 uncultured candidatus Brocadiaceae bacterium
TTGAATGAGATATATGAGTCGCATCTTTTAACGGAATAGGCTCTTCTAATAGATTTACCTTTGCAACATCTTCCGGAAAATCGATGTGGGTTGCACCTGGCTTTTCCATTTGAGCAAGTTTAAAAGCCTTTTTAATAATTTCAGGGATAATGTCGGCTGTATAAACGAGGGTATTCCACTTTGTAACAGGTTTAAACATAGCAACGGTATCCGTATACTGGTGGGACTCTTTGTGCATGCGGTCAAGACTCGCCTGACCGGTAATGGCAACAAGTGGTGCCCGGTCCAGATTTGCATCGGCAACACCTGTTACAAGATTTGTAGCCCCGGGTCCTATTGTTGATAAACATACGCCCGCTTTTCCCGTCAGCCGGCCGTATATATTAGCCATAAAAGCCGCTCCCTGCTCATGACGAGTCGTGATAAATTGTATCCTGGATCCAACAAGGGAGTTGAGGATATCAATATTCTCCTCACCGGGAACCCCAAAAATATATTGGACACCTTCGTTCTCTAAGCATTTAACAAGTAAATCTGAAGCCTTCATGATTTAATATATAGATCTAAATTATAGATGTATGGGTTTGTCTATGGCTGCATTTGAGGCCTCAAAAATAGCCTCAGAGAGGGTAGGATGTGGATATATATTCCTTGATAGTTCTGTTGCTGTTCCTTCTAAAATCATAGTCAGTGACATGCCCCATATTAATTCTCCCACATTTGGACCTATAGCATGTACTCCAAGTAACTCACTGTATTTTTCGTCGATAATTATTTTCATAAACCCTTCTTCATATTCTCCATCGATAACTGCCTTACTATTCGCAATTAATGGAAATTTTCCCACCTTTATTTTGTATCCCCTGGTTTTTGCTTCTTCTTGTGTGATGCCAATACTGGCTACCTGGGGAAAGCAATACGTTACTCTTGGAACATTTTGATACTGTATCGGAGTAACTTCCTTTCCTGCGATATGAGAAACAGCCAGCAAGCCCTCATTTGATGCCTTGTGGGCAAGAAGGGGAGGGCCTGTGATATCCCCGATTGCAAAGATTCCTTTTTGACTTGTTTCCATCACATCATTGATCTGTAAATATTTTCCTTTGAAATTTAACGATAGTTTTTCTATTCCTAAATGGTTTAAAGCAGGTGTCCTGCCCAATGCGAGCAGTAAATAATCTGCCTTTAAAAATTCTTTATTTTCAGGTGTGGCAGGGGGGCAGGGGGGGTACGTTTTTCTTTGCATCTCTATACTTACGCCATCATGGGTTTCTACTTTTTCCAGAGAAGTGTTTGTTAAGACATCTATTCCTTTTTTATTGAAAATTTTTCTCAGTGCAGCACTTATTTCTTTATCTTCATTAGGAAGGATGTCATCCATAAGTTCGATGACAGTAACCTTGGTCCCGAGTGTATTGAAGAGATAGGCGAATTCTATTCCTACAGCACCTCCACCGGCAATTATTATAGATTTTGGTATTTCTTCCCGTATCAGAATGTCATCACTCGTAAGTACATATTTCCTGTCATAGGGAATAGTGTTTGGAACGAATGGGATGGAACCTGTAGCCAATAAAATATTTTTTGCGGTTAAACGACCAATATCTGTACCGTTTTTTTTTATTAATATACTGCTTGAGGATGCAATGTGGCCTTCACCATCAAAAATTTCCACACCATTTTTTTTGAGAAGAAATTGAGTCCCCTGGAACAAACGTTTGACGACAGATTCTTTACGTCTGTGAAACTGTGGATAATCTATTGCCAAATTACTGACATTAATTCCATAGCCATCTGCTTTTTTTAACTTATTATAGAGATCTGCCGAATGAAGAAGTGCTTTTGTCGGGATACAGCCCTTGTGCAAACAAACCCCACCAACCTTATCTTTCTCGACAAGGGCTGTCTTTATTCCTAACTGGGCCGCTCTTATTGCGGCTACATAGCCACCCGGCCCCCCACCAATAACTACTAAATCGTAAGCGGTATTTTCCTCTGGCAATTATCCTTCCTTTTTCCAGGTAAATAATATAACAAATATCAATGCGATGGTAACAAACATAATTGTTTTTGGACTAATGTCTGGAATAACCGTTTTTTCCATAGACAAAGATAGTAATTTGCCTATCATAACTTTCTACCTCCTTTTCAACCTTGTAATGTTTCCCTTAATTTAACAAATACTCTATCGATTAATTCAAATTCTTCATCAAAATTATAATATCCAGTCTTTTATTACTGTTTTAGAACTAATCAATACTTATGTTTAATCAGAAAGGCACATCAGTTTTGAGATATTGATGTGCCTTTCAAACATCTGACTATTCCAGCCTAAATATTCCCAAATTTATAATATCAGATTTATATATCTATGTTGCAACAGTCTCAGCAATTTGATTTGGAACGTTAACTGCACCTGACTTATACCAATCCTTGTAATAATCTCCAGAGTCATATAATTCTTTTAAGTTCTGTAGTACCTGCTCAAAAACTTGTTTCCAATCAGAGCCTACCCTGAATGCAAACATAGAATTCCTTGGATTTTTTGTTGTCTTAATAGAGTTTCTAAACCGCTTCCTCAAATTATCACCTGCATAAATATGGTCATAAACATACTGCATGCCTTCGATAAAATCTTCCAATGTCATATCAACAAACCGGTGAACCACATGAGCAGTATCATAATACTGCCAGTCTTCCGGATAATTTTTCCTGAAGATCCTCTTTTCCGAATCCAATCTGGCATAGAGTTGGGTTTTTGGGAAAGGACAATTAATGCCAAAGGTGAGAATGTCAATATTATTATCCAGAACAAAATCTGTCATTCTCTTAAAAGAATCTTTATCATCTCCATCGGCTCCAAAAACTACAGATCCCCAAACGACCAAACCGGCGTTATGAATTTTTTGAATACAATCAAAATAACTATCAGTACCCAGTTTAAGGTTAACACGTTTATTCATCTTCTGTAAAACGGCATCATTCGTTGATTCAATACCGATAAGCATACCAAAATTACCACTCTTGGCCATATAATCCAGAGTTTCCGGATCCTGGGAAATATTTAATGCCGTAAATCCCAACCAGTCTTTATGGATACCGCGTTCTACCATCCCTTTGAAAAGATCCCTTGCCCTCTCGTTTGATTTTTTCCCATGGCCGTAGAAATTATCTTCTGCCAGCATTAAGCCTTTATAATCTGTTGCAGCCATCTCATCAAGTACATCTTCGTATGGTCTTTCCCTGAATTTTCTACCCTGAAATGTAGGAACGCTGCAAAAATCACAATAGTTAGGGCAACCTTTTGTTGTTACAATAGAAGAGAATTTATAGTCATATTTTTTCTTCATAAGTTCCCGGTTGGGATATACTCTTTTCATCAAACTCAGCGGCGGCAACCCACCCTGGTATACCTTTTTCAGTTTACCTTCTTCAAAATCTTTTATAACCTGCGGCCATACTTCTTCTGCCTCACCTACAAAAACCGCATCAACATATTTTGCTGCTTCTTCCGGCATTACAGAGGCATGTATTCCACCTAAAATTACCGTCATGCCTTTTTTCTTACAGGCAGTAGCAATCTTATATGCCCTGGGGGATTGATAGGTAACAGCGGTAATACAGACGAGGTCTACAGGTTTAAAGGTTAACTCATCATTATCATCAATTGCCAACTCAATATTTTCATCAATAACGTCGAATTCCCAATCACCAGGCGTAAGGGCAGCTATATAAGCAAGATTCAAAGGCATTTGGACAATAACCGTAATGCTCTCCTCACCGCATCTGCCTGGTTTATGTGGATTAATTAACATCATTTTTCTACTCATATTGTTTGCCTCCAATTCTCCATAATTAAATTTGCGACGCTCCAGCCTGAAGAAACCACAGCAGCAATTCCGGGACCCGGCCTTGTCCAATGTCCAGTTAAATATAAGTTGTCAATGGGTGTCTTCTGTGGCAGTCTATTATCCCACATTTGATCCACGGTGACTGCCCAACCATAAGCGGCACCATTTCTATTTAATGTATATCGTTCCAGGGTTTTTGGAGTAGCTGCTTCTTTTACTTCAATATACTTTCTTATATCAGGAACATATACTTCTAGTTTGTTTATTACATTTTGCGTCATCTTGTTTTTGAAAGACTTCCAATCAACAATATGATCAAATGTTCCTTCTTTCAGAGAAACGACTACAGAGATTATTTGCTTATTTTCCGGTGCAAGGCCAGGACATATTTTTGTTGGAACAGATATATACAGCCACTCCCTGTCTATGGTACCTAAATCTGTAGCCGAGTGATAGAATCCTCTTTTTAATTTACTTAAGTCTAGTCCATCTCCTATACCTAAATATAAAAGAAAAAAAGAACAGCTTTCTTTCATTCCTTCAATTTTATGAAGGAATGATGTGTTTATTTTACCACCTAATAATTCAATAAAAGTTTGTCTGACATCGATATTTGAAACGATTAAGCTTGAAGGTATCTCCTTACCATCATTTAGCTTAACACCTAATACGGAATTGCCATTTGATAAGATTTTTTTGACTCTGGATGATAACATAACGTGCCCGCCAAAATCAATAAATTTCTTAAAAATTGCATTGGCAAACTCTTGTGTACCGCCAGCAGGGAAAAATGCCCCGTCCTTAAGATAATTTACCATCATTTGACACATAGCAATAGCGGATGCCTTGGCAGGGGGGAGGCCTATATAACCCCATTGGCCAGAAAGTACCATTTTGAGCTCATCGTCATCAAAAAAGGCGTTTAGCATTTCACTATATGTCAGGCCTTTGTATCTCTCAATAATTTGACTTCTTTCATTATTAAAAGTAGCACGGTAAAGTTTTGTATACTCATGGAAGAAGTTCTCAATATTATCTTTTTCATGTGTGTAACGATCTTGCAAACGCAGGATATAATCATCCAAATCAGCCGGAATTTCAATTTCGAAATTAGGAAAAATTAAATGATCCATTGGATCGAGAGGATAGAAATCCATTTCAATTCCAAGCATTTTAAGACAACGACCAACAACACTCCATCTTCCACAACCTCCGATATGATGAACTGCTGCATCAAAATTGAAGCCCTTTCTTTTGAAGGATGTACAGTAACCACCGGGAATAAAATGCTGTTCTATAAGTAAGATCTTTTTTCCGGTTTTTGCAAGGAATGTGCTACAAATCAGACCTGCGATACCCGCACCAATCACAATTGCATCGTAGCTGGGGTGCAGCATATCCTTTTTTGTGGAATGCGTGTAGCTGTAGGAAGGCATTATTACGGTCTGTACCTGGATATAATCAAGGAAGAATTATTACCTAATCGAGAGGATGAGTTTATAAGAACATTCTTGACAGGCATTACCCTGCTCTTATTCGGCACATAGTCTAAATCACATGCCTCATCAGACTCTTGATAGTTAATAGTGGGGGGGACTATATGTGTCTTAATAGACATCAATGCCGCTACCGTTTGCAGCGCACCAGAGGCATCAAAACATTCCCCTGTCATGGATTTAACAGCCGTCACAGGAATAAGGTTTGCCCTCATACCAAATACATCTTTAATAACCTGGGTCTCCAGCGCATCTCCATAGATACCAGAATAAGCGTTTGCAGAGATATATGAAATATCATGAAGTGTTAAGTCAGCATCATTTATAGCATTCGTGATTGCTCTTTTGTTACCATCTATCTGATAGTCCTTAGTAACGGCCATTTTTGGTTCAAAAGCCGTTCCATAACCTTTAACTTCTGCGTAAATATGTGCATTCCTTTTCAGGGCATCTTCCAAAGTCTCAAGGATAACCAGTGCAGATGCTTCACCAATAACCATACCGTTACGCCTTTTATCAAAGGGTGCGCAAATTTCCAGAGTACCGTTCCTGCTTCCGGCAAGTATCTTAGAACTGTGTGATCCCCAAAATATATCATGGGTTAATCCGTGTACGCCTCCTGCAACGACTGCCTTGACCCGTCCCATTCGAAGAAAATCAGAGGCATAAATGATAGAATCTATACTGCTTGTTACACCATTTGATATGGTAGTATTAAGCCCCGTTGCCTTACAGAAAATGGAGGCACGGCTTGCGGGTGCGTTTAGCACTGTATTGGGAAAATCCATAGGATTGACATAATTGGGACCTTCGCGTAATGACTGAAAGTCAAATGAACTTATACTATCAATACTCCCGTAAGTAGAGCCTACAACGATGCCTAACTCATCGCCACTATATACACTTTCAAGATTTGCATCTTTAATAGCAAGAACTGTTGCCGATGATACAAGAAGAGATGTCCTGTCGATATGCCGAATCCCTTTTTGTCCAAGATAACTCTTTGGATCAAAATCAGAGATTTCTCCAGCCTGTTTGCTGTTAAACTTACTTACATCAAACAAAGTAATAGGCTTTATACCTGATACTCCATTGGATAAATTCTCCCAGAAAATATCCTTTCCTATACCAATAGGTGATATGACAGAGACTCCGGTAATGACAATTCTTGCTTTTTTCATGAAAAATCCTTCTGATAAGATACTACGCCTTTTCGCAGACAGATCACAACTTGTTTAAACAAGAATGCTTAACCTGTGAACTTTTTTACAACTAAACAGCTATTATTGCCACCAAACGCATGAGCATTGTTTAGAGCGATATCAACTTTTTGTCTTCTCATAACATTGGGTACAAAGTCTAGATCACAATCCGGATCCGGTGTTTCATAATTTATAGTAGGCGGAATAATATCATTCTGTACTACTAACGCACAAGTGATGGCCTCAATAGCGCTTGCAGCACCCATAGTATGTCCAATCATTGATTTAATTGAACTAATCGCCAAATGAGAAGGTTTATCCCCAAATACCTTTTTAATAGAGATGGTTTCGGCTTTATCATTTGCAGGAGTTCCTGTTCCATGAGCACTTATATATTGAACATCATCTGGTTTCAAATTTGCGCTCTTTAATGCCTTTTTCATTGCAGATACAACACCCTCACCGTCAGGATGGGGAATAGTAATATGGTAGGCATCGCAGCTAAGGCCGTAGCCGATGATCTCGGCATAGATATTCGCATTTCTCTCTATAGCATGATCAAGAGACTCTAAAAGAAGGATACCTGCGCCCTCACCAACCATCATGCCCTTTCTGTTCTTATCAAATGGTTGGCATATCTCCGGGGCAATAGCACCTAGTCTTGCAAACCCGGTATATGCAACTTTTGAGAAGGGATCCGAACCACCGGCAAGCATCATATCCACTCTGCCAAATTTAATTA
>CAZPUD010000212.1:0-7280 GCA_964589115.1 uncultured candidatus Brocadiaceae bacterium
CGGGATCAAAAACCTTCAATGCAGCTTTCTGACCATCTTTCTCACTCTCGAACACGATTGCCGATTTTCCAGCATTAATATAACGGCGAATGGACCATTTGCCGACGCACTTACCAGTAAGCTCTTGTGATATTCTCTTTGCCCTCACAGGATCCATGATTGATCTTCCCACTGTTGACTGCCTTCGTATACAACAAATACAGCAACGCTCTGATGATGTTATTGGTTTTCTTGAAAAGATTTGACTCTTGTCGTTGATCTCTGCCCTAATTTGATATTTCTAAAATACCTCTGCAAAGTAATTATCATGCTATGGTAGGCTTCAACGTAGATCTCTATCTCAACAATAAAGTGCTGTTCCATCTTCTTGGAATGTTTGAGTAGAAACGAGTAAGTTAAATGCATATTGCTTTTTTCTAAAACTACGTGTTCCGATTATAGCCGCTCAGCTTATCATAGACACGCTGAACTCAATGAATCCAGGTTTACAGACGGTCAAGCATGGTACATGTTTAAACGGGAATGTTCACTTTCACATTCCAACGTATTTTAACGAGGGTATTGCCTTTTATCTTGAGAACCCTGCGCCATCTTCAAGGCAATGTGGACTGATGGATTTTTAGGAACCTTTGCAGGTCGTAGGTAATGAACGCAAAGTTGACGATAATCGAACGATATGTTTTTTATGTCTTGAGTTATGATCACAATTCGTAAGCAAAGAATAAGCGCAAGGCTTCAACCCCAAATTTGAACTTTAAAGGACCCTATCAAAAGGTTCTTTTTCTATAGCTATTGTAAGTTTTGATTTTATAGCATTTATCAATGATAAAATCAAAGATAAAAATATGTTTATCTAAAAACTTTTGGACTAATGGAGTAAACCTTTCGAGCTTCCAACTTTCAATGGAAGTTATTTTTGAAAGCATTTTAGCTGGAACATAAATGTCATTATATGGACATTTTTGTATCATTTTAGAGATGACCTTTACTGCCAATAGCGTTCTTCCTTATTTATTCATATCTGACAAGATCAATAGGACTTAGTCTCGAACCTTTTATCGCGGGTGCGATGCTGCAAATGATGCTGCATAAAATTGTGGATGAGATTATGATGAGAATGCTTCCGAAACTATAAGCAACCGGTATCGTATCAAAATAAAAATTATCCAAAGAAAGAAATTCCAATTTTAATATTTTGTTTAAAAGGGTCACCAGATAATCGATGTACTGTAAAATAAAAATACTTATTACCAATCCAAAGAAAGATCCTATAATACTGATGGTCAGTCCAATAAAAAGGAATACACACAATATTGTCCCGTTCGTAGCTCCAATCGCTTTTAATATACCTATATCCTTTGCTTTCTCATTGGCAATTTTACTTACGAGGGCATGGATACTGAACCCGGACATGACAATAATGAAAAACAAGATTATCCCCATAACTTTTCTTTCCAGGGCGAGCATTTTCAAAAACGACTGCTTTGTGTCTTCCCAGGTATTTACCAGATAACTGTACCCAAGCCTTTTCTGAATCTCTCGTTTGACGTCATCGGCATAGATAAAGTTGTCTAATTTTATGCTGATGCCACTTACCGCATCGGGCAGTCCAACGAGTTTTTGTGCAGCCTCTAAAGGGACATAGATAAAACTTTCATCATATTCTGGCATGTCCGTTTTTACTATGCCGCTCAAGATAAAAGGCATAATCGAGGTTTTCGTCCAGTCTTTCATGCATATTACGACAATTTTTTCACCTTTATTAATAAAACTTTGGGGGGATGTCTCCAATTTTCCCGGACCAATTCTAAGTAATTCTATTCCACAAAAGGCGCTAAATATTTTTGATTCTCCATGGATCTCCATCATATCATCGACATTGCTCCTGCCACGGGAGACATATTTTTGGAAATCACCAACAAGCGATTCCTGATAAGGTTCTATCCCTTTTAGGACAACAAAACGCCTGCTCTCTTTAATTTTGGCAAATGCCGGTGTTTCTAAGTATGGTGCATACGCTGATATGTGTGGAATGTCCTTGATTTCCTCCATCACATCATTATACGTATGAAAGAAACTCGACCCGCATTTCGAAATGATGATATGTGCCTGGGTGCCGCGTATCCTGGTCTTTAGTTCAGAGTCAAAACCCAGCATGATAGACATCGCGACAATCAGGGTTACAACTCCAACGGTTATACCAATGGTAGGGAGTAATCCCCATTTTTTCTTTCTTAAGTAACGGAAACTGATGATAAATACAAGCATAGAATAAGACCGATGATAGATAAAATGCAATCACATCAAAATAATATGTAAAATTGCCAGTATGAATGTACGGCAATCACCTATACAGATGGGGCATTGAATATACTCAGGATTCCGTTGAATCCTTTCTATTCTGATAACTGTCCCTCTTTTTCATTTCTTACAGGGGGAAATAAAATGAAGGTATAGAATAACTCACTTCCGATTTCTTCTCAACAGGGAAAAGATCAAGTGGAGGTATTCAATAGGATAAATAAAAGCGAATTATATATTGTCTGAATAAAAAACTTGATTGTATGGGATTTTCATTTTATGTATGTGGCTTTCAGGGTGGCACGGACAAATAGAGTTTGTCCTTATGGTTAGTTCAATTCGTCCACGATTGAACCGAAACGTTTTGGCTTGTTTCTCCATGCCTGGTACCAATCAAAAGCCGCATGTCAATTCTAAACGTATGGTTCAATCTACAAGATTGAACCAACCCTGAGAATAATTTACACTAATCGTAAGCTCCATCGGGGCGATATATTGTTTATTGTTTCACGTGTCGCTCCTCTGGAGCTTCTAATAGAATTTGTCGTTGTTGGCTATTTATATTTCACCCCTACGGGGTTATCTTTCGAAAAACGTATTATTTATTAGCTCCATAGGAGCAATCTGTTTGTAGTAGATAGGATGCATAACAGATTATTAGCTCCGTCAGGAGCGGCCTGTTCATCTATTAATCATATACAAGCCGCTCCTACGGAGCTATTTACCCTATTTAATCTTATTGAGCTACAAACAGATCACCCCTAACGGGGCTACATAGTTTTTTTATGTTCCTCTGGTTTTTCAAAAAACTAATTTGTTACCAAATAACTAAATTGTCACAAAAAATGTCCGTTCGAGTGGAGCGAGAAATCTTTGATCGATAAATTACAGGACTTTCAGCTTTCTCCCTAAGCCTGCCCTGAGCAAAAGATTTCTCGTCGCTCCGCTCCTCGAAATGACAAAAATATGGGCTTTCGTTCAGGCACTGTATTGTATTACTGTTAAAAACTTTTTTCCCACTCCCCGTTCTTACAAGGATAAGTTTATGAGGACAGGTTTATGTAAGTTTTAAGAATAAGTGGAAAGCTAAATACTAACGGCAGTCAGCATCTGGCGATATGCTAAATGCTGACTGCTGAATGCTGCACTTGCAACTTTTCATTTGGTTGCAGCTACGATTCCCCATGGTAATTTATATTGCTGCTTTTAATAAGTTTTAATATCAGCTTCGTAATCAACAAAAACTTTTACCTCGGTACCTTCGGGAATTACCGCTTCCTTTCCTTTCATGAGCAAAAACAAAGGACACACAACCACACTGAGTGCAATACTCATTGCCATTTTCCCTTCACCTTCCCCCTGTTTGGTTGAACGGAGCCTTACCCGTTGCCCATCAACAGCCTCTACATCATGGATGCCAAGGGTAACCTCCCCTTTTTGTCCTGCAAATTCCTTTTTCTTGGTGGTAAGCACTTCGCCTCTTGCTGGCGCTCCTCTTTTAATTACAACCTTATCATCCACGATGACGTCTTCAGCCACATAAAATTGTACCATATCTCCTGCATTTCTGTTCTCAGATGAAACCGTTTCTGAAAGCTTTAATATGAGCGGTGTACCCACTTTCAGTTTTACTACTTCCTCTTCCTTTACATCTTCTGCAATTACATTTCCGAACGGATACATGAGGATAAATTCCGAAACCATGATAAAGACCAAAAAACCTGTTACACTTTTCAATACTTTTTTACCCAACAAAATTTGTACCATACATTGTTCTCCTTTTTATTTGTCAAACATGCAACCTCACAGATTCGACAAACAAATCGTCCCTTTGGGGCTACATTTGTTCATTCTAATATTCCGGTGTGTCCTCACACCAAAACCCATGTACATCCTTGTGCTGTTTTGTTTCGGTGAGAGGACTCACCGAAACATCCGTAAAATTCCCATACGATTAAGCCGTTGAAGTCACCTCCTTGTTAGTATTTTCAGAAAAGGTGTTAAGATAAAATCAACCATTCTGGCGTAGGCTGGATGGATAAGCATTCCCAGGCCTGCCCCACAAAATGCACCGGTAACCATTCTAAGGGTGTTTGTACTTGACCTATAATGCAAGCATTGTGTTGTACCATCCAGGATAACAGGTATCAAAAGGGCAATGGACGTTTTCCAATAAAGCCTTTGAAAATTCATTACGAGATAAAGACATCCGGTAAGGAACAAAAAGGTGTATATGAAGAAACACCTGCAATCAAGACCCATGGTAGAGCCAAAAACCCAAAGACAATGGGTGGGAACTTGCGAACAAAACATTCCCAGAAATGAATAGCAAAAGTTTGACCGGGCTATCAAATAATGGGTCTCAAAAAATGGGGCCAAAATGCTCAACACAATGAATGATAGCCAGATAGCTACCAGAGGTATGCATAAATATGAAATTTTTCTGCGATACATAAGCAAAGTACGCTGGTTAAGTGTTATTTAAAACATTCTGATATCAGCCATCAGCATTCAAACTTCAGATTTTGTACGGTTGCTGATAGCTGACTGCTGACAGCTTTTGATATCTTCATTGGTCTGAGGCTTCGCCTTGCCAGGTTTTTATCTAGAGCTCATAGGGATAAAAAGCCCTTCACCAATATCGTCGTCATTGTAGATGGTTACCTTTTCTCTGGCACTATAATAACCCTTTTTTTTGAATGTGATCGTGTATTTTCCTGAACATAAGTTATAAAAGAAGAAATAACCCCTTGAATTTGTCTTTTTCTTTTGGGTTTTCCCTTTCCCTTTAAGAGTTACATTTACACCGTTCAACCATTTACCCAATTGATAGTCTCCGATGTCTTCACCTTCAAACACCTGCCCGCCAACACTCGCATAACATGCTGCATTAAAATCTTTATTCGTAATGCCTGCAGTATCCGATTTCACTTCAAACGTTACTGTGTACTCGGCATATACTGTATACTTAGAACCCTTTTTAAATGGAGGAGACTGTACTACCCCCTTATCTACATAATTTTTCAGTTTGCAAGGACTTCCCACCCGTTTGGCAGAACTGGTACTGGACGTTGAACCAATATAGACTTCGATCCTGGCGCTGGAAGGGACAGAAATAGCATCTATCGAAATATCCTCAGTACCGGTGGACATAGCCATAGGTCCCCATACAAATTTACCATTAACCTTTATGGAGACATATTCGAGGGCACCATAAACACTGCCACAGTAAATAGATTTCAAATATAAGGTGTAATATGCAGTTTTCCACCACTGCTGCCCATGAGACTTAGAATCCTGCTGCTGAACGTCAGTAAAATTTTGTTCACTTTCCGTAATTATCGTTGGTTCAGTTGCTGATTGTGCAAACGAAATCTCATTACTCATAAGAAATAACGTTACTATGGATAACATCAATACCATGTGATAAATAATTCGTTTCATGACTTTTTCCCTTTCCTATTACCATTAGCTGCTAAATTAAAAGATATAAAAAACTGATTTAAAATATCACATCGTTTTTTCCTCCTCTTCGTGTATATGGTAAAGATTCCTTGACGGCCGCTCCGCGGGACCGAAGGTTCGAATGTTTCACAAGGAACGGGCGTCTCGTGAGAGACATAACCACCTCTTAATTTCAGGGACTCGTTCAGCATATATTCTCCACCTAAAGCAATGCTTAGGAATTATGCCAGTTTCGAACGTCATCTTTACCGGTGTGAAAACACGCCGAAACATCTGAAAAGACACCTTAAGAGAGAACACCCTTTTATCTTTGCTCTTCCCTCTCCTGTATTACCCTCCGGCTGCTGCTTGATTTTCTCATCTCGATCTCAATCTCCTTAGCCTCCCCTTCCTCAAGACTCACCCTTGTCCTTGTCCTCCTATAGCCCTTCTTATTTGCATTTATCACATAGGTGTCCTTCTTTAAATCTGTAAATTCAAAGAACCCATCGCTATCCGTAGCTGCCCTTTTATTTAACCTTGTCCTAAGCCCCTTAAACCTTAATCTTACCGATTCTATAGGATTGCCGTAGATGTCCACCACATACCCATAGATACTCCCCTTCACCTCTTCTTCCAGGATGACTGTCTCTACCTCAAATTCTTCTTCTCCACTAAGAATTATCTCCAGGACCAGTGTCCTGTAACCACTCTTCTCAAAAGTAATTTTATATCTTCCTGCTGCAAGATCTAAGAATTCATAATAACCATCTTCATCCGTTTCTGTACTGTAGAATTGATTACTATCCTGACTTATAATACTTACCATCACCCCTCTCAGGGCATTCTCATCCTCATCAAGCACAAATCCAAAGACAATGCTACCGGAATATATTGGTGTTGGCATTGGTGTTCCAGAAAGTTCAGACATCAGGGTGAAATCTGCTCTTGTAGGAATACCGGTAAGTACCATAACCGTCCGGGAAGATGAAAGGTAACCGGTCATCGATGCCGTTAGGGTATAATTTCCTTCAGCTACATCTGCTATAGCAAAACTCCCATCCGGACCGGTAGTGGCTGTATATCCGCCACTATCCGTTGACAGGGTCGTACCAGAAATAGGAACTCTACTCTCTGCATCTACAACAGTACCTACAATACCCCCTGTTTGTGGCAGTGGCGTTGGCGTTACTACTGGCGTGGGTTCTGTAGATTTGTAGAACGACATCTCCTTCCCGTACGACGTCCCTGCACTGTTCTGTGCTGCTATCCTGTAGTAGTACTTCGTACCTACTGTTAACCCTGTTATTGTAGCACTGATGCTCGTATAACTTGATCCACTTACACTCTGGGTTGATGTCTGATAGTTATAGGTGCCACTCAGTGTACCGTACTCAAACCATACCGTGGTCGATTGTCCATTGGGATTGCACTTCCCGTTTAACTTTGCCGTCGTATTTGTTATCTCCGTTGCCGCCTCCGTCTCTACTGTTGGCGGGTTCTCTACGGAAGACTTGTAGAACGACATCTCCTCA
>CAZPUD010000213.1:0-7280 GCA_964589115.1 uncultured candidatus Brocadiaceae bacterium
TGAACCAACTCTAAGTTTTTGAAATTCCTCTATACATAAATATAGGGTGGCCATTGCCTACCGAAAAATAAATAATTTGGACATGTAAGAGATATTTTGGTGAACAATGCCCACTCTGCTGCCATGATTGCTAAAAGAATTAAAATAAAAGATAAAAATATGGTATCTTTACTTTTTTCTTTTATTTCAGATTACCTATTCTATATAATGCTACACTTCTAAAACTTGACTAATTTATAAAGGTAAATTGCTTATAAGATTTTAAAATGAATCCTATTTTCATTTTACTCATATCTCTCGTTTGTTTTTTTCTGGCAGGCCGCTTCTACGCCCGGTATATATCCAGGGTAATAGGAATAGACTCAAAGAGAATAACTCCCGCAGTTGAAATAAACGATAAACGCGACTATGTACCTACTGCAACTCCTATAGTGTTTGCACATCACTTTGCGGCAATTGCAGGTGCAGGACCAATTATTGGTCCTGTCATGGCACTTATCTATGGATGGGGTCCGGCCTGGCTGTGGATACTCATTGGTGGAATATTTTTGGGGGCAGTTCACGACTTTTCCTCATTGTTTGTCAGTGTACGGGAAGGCGGCAAGTCCATCGCGGAAGTTGCAAGAAAGTCATTGGGCAATGCAGGTTTTATTATGGTTATTTCGTTTACTATCATGATGCTCATCCTCGTTAATGCAACCTTTCTTAATGCGTCGGCGACTGCTCTGACATCGGTAATTGATATTGCACAGATCGGTCTGGATAAAGGTCAGAATTTTTTCCGATGGGCAGACGATTCAGGTAGTAAAGTAGTGATTGGTGGAATTGCCTCTATGTCTGTCATTATAATAACAGCATTTGCTCCGGGTATTGGATACCTCTACATCAAAAGACATGTCTCCGTGATAAAATGCTCTATTCTTGCAATTTTAATTTGCCTTGGGTCTGTTATTTTGGGCTTTTTTGTACCGGTTTCTTTCAATCCGTTCGTCTGGATGATATTGATCTCCATGTATACGGTGATCGCTGCCGGTGTACCCGTTTGGTTGTTTCTTCAATCAAGGGATTTTATCAATGTTCACTTGCTTTATATTGGCCTTGGATTGCTCTTTATAGGGATTTTGTCTTCCGGAGTAAAGGGAATCGAAATACAGTTTCCTGTCAATAATATCAGGGAAGGTACAGCTCAAGTTGGTTTTCTATGGCCCGGTCTTTTTATAACGATCGCATGTGGTGCCATATCCGGCTTCCATGCCCTTTGTGCAGGCGGGACGACTTCGAAACAAATCAAGTCTGAGATGGCAACCCGCACAATAGGGTATTATGGTATGCTCCTGGAGTCCTTCCTCGCTGTATGCGTAATCAGCATTATCATTATAGGCATTGATGTCCATCAGTATAAGGAATTAGTTCTGCCGGAAGCAGGATCACAATTGCGTAGTAATCCAATATTGGCTTTTTCCCTTGCTATGGGCCGCACCCTCCATACAGGGTTAGGTTTACCTTTGTCTTTAGGTATATTATTTGGCATGCTGCTCCTCGAGGGGTTTATCGTAACCACACTTGATACCGCTGTGAGATTAAACCGCTACCTCTTTGAGGAGCTCTGGCGTGTTATTTTTAAACGCCCTCCAAAAATTTTAAGTCATTATTGGGTCAATTCCGGACTTGCTGCAGTATTGATGTTTGGACTTGCATACAATAATACGGTAAATAATATCTGGTCAATTTTTGGGACAACAAATCAACTCCTGGCCGCTTTAACCTTAATCATTGTATCTTTTTGGCTTCTATCCAAGGGGAAAAAGGTCTGGTTTACCGCAATCCCCGCCGTACTTATGATCGTAACCACAATAGCCATGCTGGTAATCCTGCTCATTACCCGTTTCATCCCGCACGGAAATATTACCCTCATCATTGCCGACCTTGTACTACTTGCCCTCTCTTCCGGAATCGTTACCATAGCAGTCAAGAAGTGTAAGAGAAAAGTCTAACGGAAGATATACAAATTATAGCAAGGGGTATAAGCAGCGGATTATTTAATTGCTAAAATTATGGAAAGGTAATTCATGGAATATCTTCAAGGGTTGTCCGTTTGTATATAGGAATATTTACCTGGTTTTTCAGCCTTTATAAAAAACATGAGAATGGCCGGTATAATAAAAATGGTAAATATTGTTGAAAGGGCAAGTCCTCCAAGGACGACACTTCCAAGACCTCTATAAAGTTCAGAACCCGGTCCGGGAGCTATAACAAGTGGAAGCATACCGAAAATACTGGTAGTGGCGCTCATGTAAATGGGCCTTAATCTCGTCCTTGTTGATTCAAGGACTGCCTGGCGGTGTTCCATACCATAGTAACGGATATTATTAAGTGCCTGATACACAATTAGAATTGCGTTATTAACAACGACTCCAACCAGCATTACAAAACCAAGCATGGTGAGTATATCAAAGGGTTGAGTTGTAATGAGCATGTTTACCAGTTTTAGACCAATAAATCCTCCTGCTGCTGCCAGTGGGATGGTAAACATAATGATAAACGGATAGATAAAATTTTCAAACAATGCGCACATTAGAAGATAGGTAACCATCACTGCAAGAATGAAATTCCACTGAAGTGACTCTCTTGCCTGTGTAAGTTTATCGGCAGCCCCCGTCATCGTAATATCTATACCCTTAAGTGAACCCTGTTCTTTCATTAGTTGAATAACTGTACCATCAATGACCTCCATTGCCTCCTGCAGTGGAATGTTCTCTGAAGGTGTTACCTGAAGTGTGATAGTACGCATTCTTTCAAGGTGTCTTATTTCGGTAATGCCCGTTGTCCTCACAAGTTCTGAGAGTGAATACACTGGTAA
The DNA here is from genome assembly GCA_964589115.1 of uncultured candidatus Brocadiaceae bacterium. Classification (GTDB taxonomy): domain Bacteria; phylum Planctomycetota; class Brocadiia; order Brocadiales; family Brocadiaceae; genus JBDIVL01. Next base: position 2,861 of record CAZPUD010000213.1, read on the forward strand.
TACCTTTTCATCGGGTATTGCGACGAGCGAGTTATAAAGTTGTTCGGGGGTATAAATTTCATCTTCAGATGCCTTAAGTACAAGGTCTATCTTTTTCTTTCCTTCTTGCTTAAAATCGCCTATCTCTCTTCCATCCATGAGGATATCAAGGGCGGTACCAAGGTCGTTTGCATCCATCCCTACCGCCTTCAGCCGGTCTCTCAGCGGCATTATCTTAATTTCAGGATAGAGGACTTCGAACGATGGTTTTGGCTGTATCTGTACATCAGGTATCTTTTCCTTTATCATACCAAACATGACACCTGCAGCATGTATAATGCGGTGAATATCATCGCTGCTTATGTTAATATCAATAGTTCTCCCCGTGCCGAGCTTCTTCTCAAATATACCTGCCTGCATACTTATTCCATACATGCCGGGAATCGTGCTTATTATCTGCGTAAATAATGGAAGAAGTTCTTTGGCGTGTTCTTCATGGATACTTGTTGCACCGAAAGCCATCATGGTTTCCGCTCCAATGTAAAAAATATTCCGGATGCCGGGATACCCATCGTGGTTTTTTTTCATATGCGGAACGACATAGTTATGTATATGTTCTCCTATCTCGCGCCTCTCTTTATAAGAGAGGCCCGGTGGAGGGACAAGGATGCTCATTATGAGGTTTCTATTACCCTGGGGAAGATACTCCATCTTTGGAAACAGAAGAGCGGTTATTATAATTGATGCCAGCGTTAGCAGTACGATGGTTGTAATTCTGCTCTTCCAATCCCTTATTGCAATCCCGACGATTTTCATAAAGATATCTGGCAGCATATTACCGGCCTTTGTTATTATATTATTAAATATCATCATTTTGCTTTTTCCCCGTTCTTTCACAACCTGCAATCTGCTCATCAATGTATTCTTTTTTGAGAGCTGATTCTTTTCCTGCAAACTAAATAGCTGGTTTGAGAGCATTGGAATAACAAAAAGAGAAACAAACAGGCTTAAGGTTATGGCAAAAGTAATTGCAACTGCGATGTCTCTGAATAACTGTCCTGCTTCCTCCTGCACAAATACGATTGGCAGAAAGACAGCAACAGTGGTAAGGGTAGACGCCAATATTGCACCCCAAACTTCTTTTGTTCCTTGATAGGCAGCTTCAACGGCTGATCTGCCCATTTTTCTGTGGCGGTCGATATTTTCCAGCACTACGATGGCATTGTCTACAAGCATTCCAACTGAAAAGGAGATACCGGCAAGACTTACAACATTCAGATTCTTCCCAAGGGCACTCATGAAGATAAAGGTACCAATTATGCTTATTGGTATTGACACGGCAATAACCATTGTTGGCGCTATACTCCTGAGGAAGATAAGTAAAACAATAATGGCAAGCAGTCCGCCGTAAAATATATTTTTTCTGACAAGTTGAATTGCACCGTTTATATATGGCCTCTGGTCATAAACCCATTCAAGATATATTCCCTTTTCTTTAAGTTTTCCGTTGTTTAACCAGGTTACAACTTCATATACCTTGTTGGTCAGGTCCAGAATATTCGATCCTGGTTCGGGCTTTATACCAATGGCTATACCTTCCGTTCCATTATGCATCATAGCCTCTGATAACTTCTCGTGTCCGAAACTTACCTTTGCTACATCTGAGAGGAATACACGTTCCTGCCCTGTTGACTTGAGTATGATTTTCTCAATATCTTCAACTGAATTAAATTCTCCTATTGTCCTTATCCGGTAATCCCTGCGTCCCACACCCATATTCCCGGCTGATACATTAATATTTTCTGATTGCAGGATACGTATAAGCTCTTTTGTGGTAAGTCTGTAAGCTGCAAGCCTCTCAGGTTTTACAATAATATGCATCTCCCTTTCCCTGCCGCCGCGTATCAGGAGATCTGCTACACCTTCCACCCTTTCTATATATTGCCTGACCTCATTCTCAAAATAGGTCTTATAGGTATAAGCAGAATTTGGATTATTATCAGCAGTTTTTAATACCATCCATATGACGGGGGATGAAGATGCACCGGTTGCGCTGATTATTGGTTTGTCGATATTTTCAGGATAGGAGGGCACTTCGTTGAGTTTATTTGATACCCTTAATAGTGCATCATCTAAGTCTGTGCCAATTTTAAACTTCAGGGCAATCGTTCCAACGCCATTAAACGATTCACTCTCCATCTCTGTAAGTCCCCGCAGCCCTTTTAGAACCTTTTCCTGTTCCTCAACTATCTCACGCTCTATCTCGTATGGCGTGGCACCGGTCCATGTAGTTGTTATAGTAATTTCAGGTTCTATAACTGACGGTGTTAACTGATAAGGCATAGTTTTTAGCCCGATTATACCGAAAAGTACTATAAAGATAACACCGACGATAATAGTAACGGGCTTTTCCGTAGAAAACTTAATGATGTCCAAAATTCACCTCATTTATCTATCAGTGAGAAACCCGGTATCAATGGTAAACATGTCTACCATCTGGCCATCCATAAGTCTTTCGTTTCCTTTAACCACAACCTTCATTCCTTCCTCCAGTTCTGACGCCTCAATACCTGCCATCATACCGCCATATTCTATTACTCTTACAGGGATCATTTTTGCGTGTGAGTCTACACATACGAATACGGCATTTTCACCAAACACGTTGACAACAGCAGATCTTTCTACGACTAAAGTCTTTTTTCCATTCCCCCTTGGAAGTCTTACCTTTGCCTCCATACCGGCTACAAGTGATGCGGAATTGTCAACCCGGATCTTTATAGGAAAGGTTCTTGTCGGGATATCTCCCTGCGGTATTACCGTTAAAATCTTTCCGGGTATTTTCAATCCGGATATTTTTACGTGAATACTTTTTCCTAAGGATATTAACGAAAATACGTCCATGGGGACGTTAAAGACTACGTCTACAACGTCATCTCTAGCAATAGTCGCTACCGGTGTACCCGGTGAGAGCCATTCGCCTGTATCAATTAACTTTTTTGTAATAACGCCGTCAAAAGGCGCCCTGACTATCTTTTTTTGAAGCTCTACATTCAACTTTTCGATCTCAGCCTTAATTGATACAGATTTTTTTCCCAGACCGGCCACTTTGAATTTATGTTCATCATACACCTGTTCTGCTACAGTCTCTTCCCTGAAGAGCTTTTCTATTCTTTTAAAGTCTCTTCCGGCCAGATCAAGGTCAGTTAATAGCTGTTCATGTAATGCCTTCTTCGTCTGAATATCTTTCCTGAGTAATTCTGAATTGATTTTAACCAGTATATGACCCTTTTTTACCCTGTCGCCCTCTTCGAAATTCACCCTGTCGACCTTGCCGCTTACCTCCGAAGCAACATTTGAAACCTGCGGGTAATAAACCGTTCCAACGAATTCTACTTCCGGGATTATCGTGCCAGACGTGACTTCCGATACTACGACCTTTGCCGGAGGCATCTGATTGTTTTCCATACCAAAAAGTATGAAATTACACCATACTGAGGCTACAATAATTAATGTAAAAACACCAATCTTCTTTAACATGCCCCTGTTTATCATTGTCGCAGTAGAAAATTTCATTTCATTGTCCCTTTAATAAAGATCGATACAAACTCTTTGATTACGGCATTGGTATCGGTGCGTTTGTATTTTTTAAGTAATAAGAAGTTTTCAGCATCGAAGTAAGAGAAAAACATACCGAGGAATGCCCTTGCGCCTAGTTCTGTATCGAAGTTTCTTATTATCCCTTTCTTTTTCATTTCATCAAAATAGGATGCAAGGGTTTTTAATATTTCATCGATGATGGAATGGTAAATCTTATGGATTTTTTCTGTATATCGATGTATTTCTGAATGCATTATTCGCACCAAATCTTTTCGCATCATAAGTGAATCTAAAAATTTATTTGCAATTACACACAACCCATTTTCGTATGATAATTCTTTAATTTCAGGAAGAAGACCTTTCAGAGCCGGGAGAAATGAGTATGTATTTATGACTTCTTCAAAAAGTTTTTCTTTTGAAGGAAAGTATCTGAAAAGGGTAATTTCGGCAATTCCCGCCTCTTTTGCAATTTCCTTTGTGGTAGCACCCAGATAGCCTTTTTTAGAGAAAAGCTTTAAGCCGGTTTTTAGAATTTTATCCTTTGTTTTCATATGTTTTCACAAACTCTGCCGGAGCGGGGCAAAATCTCAGACCGATGAAAGAAATCACATCTTAGCAAAATGGAGTTAGGGAGAGTATCTTCCAAGAATAATTTTGACATTTTTGGCAAAACTATTCAGAACAAATTCGAATACCGAAATTCGAAATACGAAACAAATCTTAAATCTTAATTTTCAAATGTTCGAAACTAGTGCACTGTCAACATAATTGTTAATAATAGATTATATGGTATCTGTCATTGCGAGGGCGTTTTTCCCCGAAGCAATCCCTTTATTTAGAGTTT
>CAZPUD010000214.1:0-7208 GCA_964589115.1 uncultured candidatus Brocadiaceae bacterium
AAGCTTGAATATTCATACCTCTGCCAGCCCTTGTATAACGAATTATAAAGCTCATTATCGTAATGAGAGACCATTGCTTTGCCCTTGATACCGTGTAATAATTCTGAAAGCCTGTAATGATCTTCTAATGTGAAATTTTGGCTGTAATAATCTTCGTGGCCATAATACGGACAATCAATATAAAACAAGGTCTCCCCGGAATCATACCGTTTGATACATTCCCGGTAATCCAAGTTTTCTACACAGACATTCTTTAACCGATCTGCTACATCCTCAAAGGAAGCAATAGCCGTTCTAAACGATTGTGCCGGGTTCCGTCCGGTAACACTCGGTAAGGCAAACCCACCCCGCTTCATATCTCCTGAGAAGGTAGAACGGTTCAAAAAAAACCACTGGCAAGCCTGTTCTACAGGATCACTTGGAATATTCCCATACTTCCATCGGCGTCTTGTGTCTTGCCATAGCTTTCTGGAATAAGGCATGAGATTAAGAACACTTACCAACATTTGGCATTTCTCCAGATCCTGGATAACCTTAAAGAAGTTTATAAGATGCCCATCAATATCATTCAAAACTTCTACCGGTGATGGGTCTTTGCTGAATAACAAATGAGCGGCACCGGCAAACGGTTCACAGTATAAGACATGCTTAGGTATATACTGCGATAACCAGCTTGCCAGATAATATTTTCCGCCAAATCTATTGATAGGACTTTTTAAAGTGGTTATCATGCGTTTACCTTGATACCCTTTTCCCGGCAAAGTTCATCGAAAAGTTTCGATTGCTCTAGCTCAAATTGTTTTAAATCCTCTTGCCAATCATTCCGCTTTCGTTTTAGGTCTGGCAATACATCATGACGGAGAACGTTTTCTAACGTCTGAATCCCTACTGGTAATCGCTTTTGCATGGTTCCACCCTCTTTCCTTCCATAAATTGAAGAATCTCAGACCGTTTGAATTTTAACAGCTTACCAAGCTTGTAATGTGGAATTCTCTTTTGCATTGTTAATTTATATATAAAATCAGCACTCACCCCGATAAGTTTTGAAGCTTCCTGGACACCAAGAAATTCAACATCGTCATTTTTGACAACTTTTGTATCTGTCATAAGTTCCTCTTTTAAATAAAGTTATAAAATTAATTACTGTAGAAAGATTTATATTTCTCAACCAAATCGCCCCTGCCAAGTTCTTTTAGCGTATCGCATGGCGATTGCCCGCCGTTCCAATAGTGGTATTTCGTGTCGCTATTCCAAGGGATTACGAGAATGCCAAAATCGGTAACGTATGGTTCCATCAGTCCGGGTTCTGTATTCTCCCCCATAATGCACATACGTTCGTTCAAATCGCCCATCGGTTCAAACATTGGTTCAATCTTCCCCTGTTGGATAAACATTTGTGCTGACTGAAAAGGTAGTTTTACGATGCTGCCGACTTTGAATGTTTTAATCATTCCATTAACCTTGACTGTAAGGTCTTTGACAACCCTATACATTAGGTTTGACCTCCTCAGCAAATTCAACTTCTGGGATATCTAAAATAGTATTATTTTCAGTCTCATTTTTTTCTTGTTCCCGAAGCAAAAATTCTTGTTCCCGTGACTTTTCATTTTCTTGAAATTTTGCAAAATCTTGGGAACAAGAATAATCGTTGATTTTATGCGGGTTTCCGGTTATTTTTTGATTCTTGTTTTCTTGTTCCCGGTATATGTTGGGAACAAGGGAACAAGAATATTTAAAAGGGTCACCTTTGCCCCCTTTACCCTCACGGCTTACCTCTCCGCTTTCGACAAGTTCACGTAATGCTTTTCGTTTATTGGTTGTTCTGCCTTCGATTTCGTTTGTGATTACTGATTCAATAATAGGTTCGTTTTGTTCTGATAGAAACTTAAGTATCACACTTTTCATAACCCTAGTATCTTCGTCTTGCCTGGTACCACCTAGTGAAACGTTTCTAGAAACCTTATCAAAAACTAAAACTGTCTCAGGAAGATCGTCCCCGTATCGTTGAATCGTTTGAATTGTCCGGTAATCTTCGTGACGTTTCATGATTATGAGGGTATCTACAGACCCGAATATGGCTTGTGAACCCAGTACACAGTTCCCACCTTCGCCGCCCATCTTGTTAGCGTGATGAACACAAAGAACGTGCGTCCCAGTATCCCTTGCAAGCCTCAACAAAGGGTCAAGGGCATTTGTAATTTGAGCATAATCGTTTGTGTCTTTAACCTTTGTTAGCCTGAATAGTGGGTCAATTATCAATAATGCAGGCTTTATTTTCTCAACAGCCGCACGGATCTGTTTTATAGCATCTCCTGGCGCCCCGCCTACATAGATATGAATATCTTCATTCCCTGTAGCCCCTAAATCCTTGAAATGTTTTTTAACTTCACTTCTTTTCTCTTCTAGACCCAAATATATGACACCTCCCTGTGAGACTTTTCTGTTAAGAAAGGATGCCCCTTTAGCGACACACTGCGATAAAACTCTAACAGCGGTAGATTTTCCAACTTTCGGCTTTGCTACAGCAACAGAGAAGCCACCCGCCGAAAGCATTCCATCGACAAGCCATGTAATATTTTCTTCTGGTTCTTTAAACAAATCGTCCAGCCTGGTTAATGCCATTACAGAATCGTGTTTAACGGTATCCGCAACATCGTTTCTAGGCATCCACACATCAGTATTCCTAGCAATCTCTAACAGTTTTTCTTTTGTATTCCCAGATATCTTTAGCCAGTCTGATACATCCCCTTTTTCTGGTACACCCGGTAAGGACTCGATTACCTTTATAAATTTAGCATGGCCGTGTAATTTTGTTGCAACATCATCGCCGTGATTTCTGCCTACCTGATCATTATCACAAATAACTACAACATCTTTACCAGTAAAATACTTGTTAAATTCCTCTGGCCATTTGCCAGCACCCCTTGGGTTAGTTGTAGCGACCAGACCTAGTTTTTCTAGATTGTCACAATCCTTTTCCCCTTCACAGATGAAAACAGTGTCAGCGTTGATTACCTGGGGAAGCTTATAAGGTACTAATTCTACACCTTCAGTGTTCCAAATATACCCACCTTTACCGTCTGGCCGCCTCTGTCTAAAGGTTTTGGGAATGAAACGTACAGTCTCAAACAACAATCTTCCTTCTTCATCCGTGTAAGGATACACACATTCGATTTTCCTTTTTGAAGTATCTGCCTGCTTTGGAGTGTTTACGTTGTTTTCTCCCGATAAATCCGCCAACGCTTGACGGAAATCAACGCCCTTTGTGCGCATGTAAAATTTAATAGGGTCTCCGCCATCATTACACGCATGGCAAAAATATTTTCCGGTTTCAAGGTTCACAGATAGGGACGGATTTGTATCCTGATGGAAAGGGCATAAGCCTAAGGCTTCAGGCTTTCCGTTGACCTGTAAGGAAGGGATATATTCTTGATAGAAAGAAGCAATATCAAGATTTTTAAGAATCTCTTTTTTGTCCATGTGTACCCTCTTCAAGAATAAAATCGCATGCGTCTAATATGAAGCTTCGCTTAGGTGTAAACCCCAACTTTAAAACTTTACTTTTGTATCTTGCCAAATGTTCCCTTAGCGTTTTGGACATTACTGGGATAGAATGTTTCTCACATACTTTTGACATTAATAAAATCTCCAAAAAAGAAAGGCTTATGCCCTGCAACACGCAAGACATAAGCCTATCTTATAAAAATAAAAATATTTGTCAAAAAACGTAGTTAAGGTTTTTTATGGCATACTTTAGCCCTTACCAAGTTCATGTTTTTCAAAATTCTTTAACGTTTTACCTTCATTATATATCCATTTGCTAGCGTGCTTCTCCGCTTGTTCGTTCCCATAGCCGACCTTTAAATAAAACTCTTTTATTGCGTTATAATCGTTCTTTTTTTCCCTATTTCTCTTAATCTTCTTACTGGCTGACACCGACTCTGCATTTTCTTCCCTTGTTTGTTGGTGAAACACCTTATTACATTCTTTAGAACAAAATATATGTCTGCTACTAGCTTTTTTTGTTATCCAGAAACTACCACAACATGGGCACTGCCTGAGAAGTGCAGCATGGTTAGAATTAACAAAATTTAAAATCTCAGCATAAATTCTTAGTGGAAAAGTTTTATCATGCCAATATGTTCTTAAATTCCTAAGTATATGTGGTTTTAGGTTTTCACCTGACAATTCGTTCCATTTCTCTAGTATAGTCCACAATGTACTTGAAACATCTACATCCTCTACATCATCATTTAAGCTTATTTGAGCTTTTAGTATTTCATAACAGGTCTCTAATATCCCTATCAATGTATAATATCCCGTAACATTAACAATTTTCTCTTTTTCAAAAACCCCCTTAAATTCATCCGGTGAAGGATAACACTTGTTCGCTCCATCAAATTCAGGTTCCCCATTGATATTAGGACTCCAGGAGTATTCAACACACTTCTTATCCTTAGTTATAACGCCATATTTAATATCACTGTCTGTAAGCTCATCGCCATACTTCTTTTTATAATCCCTCTTTATCTTTGTGATTTCTCCCTTAGTCAACAGCTTTAGCCTCTCAGGTTGTTTTGTAGGAGTACGTTTGAGTTTTTTTTGTGGTCTAAATACACTTGGAATGCCTGGTTTGAAAGGTAGATTTACAAACTTGAATAAGAATTGAAAATCTTTGGGTATGTTTTCTTGTGCCATCTGTCATTTCTCCTGATGACTCTCCAGAATAGAAATTAAGGCAGGCTGTGGAGATACAGCTTTTCGGGTCTAGATTCCCTAGCCTTAACTTATAAGCTAACTCTAAAAATGGGATTTTCAAAAATTATAACGCATCCAGAAAGACACTTAATATATATATGCCGCATCCCCGAAAAAATACCACCGGGGGCATGTCCCTATGTCGTACTTTTGCCGTACCTATACAGCAAAACATAGCCTATTTCATAAGAACAAATCAAAAGAATAATACCTGGAAAGCCTTGATTTATCAATAGAAAACAGGAAGTATACGAATACGTCAAAACACATCAAAAAGCCACGCTATTTATAATTCATAAACTGCACGGCAAAATCGTAATTCTGATCCTTGATCTCTTTTATAATTGTCTGGAGGTCGTCTATCTTTTGCCCTGATATACGGACTTTATCTTCCTGAATATGGGCCTGTACTTTGAGTTTTAAACCTTTAATGAATTTAACGATTTCCCTTGCCTTTTCCATAGGAATGCCTGATTGAAAGGTAATGGACTGCCGTACGGTACCGCCAGTTGCACTCTCAATCTTACCAAAATTAAGTGCTTTTAACGGGATACCTCTTTTTTCGAGTTTCTCTTTTATAATATCGGTCAGACTCTTCAGCTTGTAATCATTATCTGCTATTAATGTTATAGAATTATCGCTGTTTAAGGTAACAGACGACTTACTTCCTTTAAAATCGTATCTAACGGCAAGTTGTTTTTTGGCTTGGTCGACAGCATTATTTACTTCATGCATTTCCACCTTGCATACGATATCAAAAGAATGCATTTCTGCCATATATGTATCCCCCAGATAAAATATAAATGAATATATTAATTTCCTGGCCCCGATTTTAGTAACCCATTCCTCTTATTTCTTCCTCTGTAAATCCAACGAAATGAGCTACTTCGTGACGCATCACCTTTTTTATTCTCTGCTTGATCTCTTCACCAGAATGGCTGATTGCTTCGATATTTTTCTGAAATATAGTGATCCTCTCCGGTATAGTACCTGACTGCCAGACACTCCGCCTGTTTAATGGAACACCCTCAAACAGTCCAAGCAGGGAGATATTGGGCCTTAGTTTTAATTTCTCCAGTAAGAGATTGCTTGGCCTGTCTTCTACAATGATAGATACTGTAGATAAATGGTCTTTTATATTCTTTGGCAGTTCATGAATTGCATCCATTACTAAACGATCAAATTCCGTTGTATACTCTGTATTACTACTTCCAGATATAGTTTCACTTGATAGACTTTCATTCACCTCAGTAATTTTATATTTGTTTACAAAAATCTTGCCTGTAAGGAAAACAACTCCACCAACCATGGCAAAAGTAACCCAAAAGTTCCAGCCATGCATGAGCATAATACATCCTAAGGCTCCTAGTAACGCTGCTATTGCAAAAAACCCCATTAGTACATAAAACTCTTTTGCGTCCTTTCCATGTACCTTTTCTGCAGTGAAAGGGATAATTTCTGAACCACAACTGTAACACGTTATATTCTTTTTCTTGTTGTAGTTGTCCAGATGATATAACTTTCCGCAATAAAAACATTTTAGTACATTGGCATCTTTCATCATGGCAATCCGGGATGTTTTTTTATTTATATTTTCGCTGTTCCTGTATCGCTCATTTTTGTATTGTTATCTACCGTTTGGCTAAACTCCTTTCTCTACCAGGTATTAACCTACTAGTTTACTGCCTCGGGTTGATCAGTAGGATAGTACAATAATTACGAAAATACCAATATATGCAGATATGGGCAAGAGAATTTCTAAACAGATATGACTAAATAAAAAAATCAGTTTACTCTCTGTGTACTAGCTATAAACATCTTTTTTATAGTACAACGTATTACAAACCATATAAAATTACGGGGTATGGATAGCGGCCTGATAATAATCCCTACAGATATAAGAGACCTAAAAGTTATATCCTATCGTACTTAATATAGTAGCATCATTGTGGTTTACACCATTTACTGGTTCGCTGTCATATTGATCAAGCCAGTTTATATTGAAAGATAAATTTTTATTTAAGTTGTGTCTTAACCCAACATCTGATTCTAACCGCCATTTTATAAAATCATTTGGTGATGGCAGGAAATCTACCTTAAAATAGATCTTTGTAGAGTCAAAAATTTGCCAGTCTAAATAATTTCCTATCTTCAAACCGGGATTTACCTTTGTAACACCATTCATAAACTTTTCATAAATAAGTGACGGTCCTATTTCGGACCTATACTTCAGATCCTTCTTTTCAATAAACCTATACCCCATACCTGACGACGTAATAGACCTGAGATTTAATCTTTCAATCTCATCATGTTCCAGATTCTCCTGATGGAAAGAATACAGTCGTTCTTTATGTTTACGTTCATATTTGAAAATGCCACGCTGCTCATCGGCATTTTTTTCGCCGTCTTTTTTCCCAAAAAGTAATAGGCCGTTAAGATAGAGGTTATCT
>CAZPUD010000215.1:0-2706 GCA_964589115.1 uncultured candidatus Brocadiaceae bacterium
ATATCATTAAAGAAAAACTAAGGCAAGAAATTTTTATATATTGCATAGATTTGAAAATTATTCCCATTACTTTATTTATTACAAAACTATTTTTGGATTGGCTGTTTTTAAGGAAATTACTTCCTTAATGAGAACAAATGGATATTATGTAATATTAGATCACTATGCCTTTTCGCAGATGGTGCTGCGAAAAGGAAATCCGAAATACTAAGCACGAAATACGAAATATGAAACAAATTCTAAAACACAAAACCTCAATGACAAAAACTTCGCTTCGAACATTTGAAAATTAAGATTTTGGATTCGCTTCGTATTTCGATATTCGAATTTAGAATTTAAACGCTTCGACATATCGATAAAATTTTGTCAATGTTGAGGCTCTAAGCGCCTATATTCTACTATCGAATTTCATACTGTATGATAAATTCGTTTCGCTTAATCGTACAACTTAGCTAATGACAGATTCTTCCTGCCTGTAACCATTGTTCCTAAAATAATGAGTTTCTATTTATTACTTTACATAAGGGAAATATATTTTTATAGAAAGAGGAATTACAATTTGAGAGAAGTACAGAGATTTTTAATATGCCTATTGGTGTTTTCCTGTATTTGGCTGGAATTTGAGACCCTAACGAATGCAGATAACGGAATAACAAAATTATATCCTTCTGACTTAAATAATGATGCTGTCAACAAACCCGAATATAAAAACGAAGACTTTAAGGTAAAAGCACAGCATATTTGCAGTAGACTGCCCATGTATTTTATACAAAATAATGGGCAAATTGATCCAAAGGTGAGGTTTTATGGAAAGACGGTTGGTCACAGCACCTTTTTTACAGGAAGGGGGATATACTTTTCGTTAACCGGCGATCAGAGTTTTCAATCTGAAATTATCAAACTTACCTATCCCGGTGTTGATAAAGATCCTGAGATTACGGCAGAAGGTCTGTTAGAGGGTAAAGCCAATTACTTTGTAGGAAATGCCCCGGAGAAGTGGAGGACTAATATTCCCATGTATAGGGCAGTGGTCTATAAAGAAGTGTATAAAAACGTAGATATAAGATTCTACGGAAACAATCAACAGGTGGAGTATGATATTATTGTCAAACCCGGTGCAGATCCATCGTGCATCCAGCTTGCTTATGAGGGTATAAAAGGATTGGAGATTGCAAAAGAAGGGGATCTTGAAATAGTCCTGAGAGGAGGTAGATGTATTCAAAAGAAACCGTATGTCTATCAGGAAATAGAAGGAAATAGGATAGAAGTAGAAGGGGAGTTCAAGATAAAAGGATCAAAAATAAAAGATAAAGATATAAAATCCAAAATTCGAAATCCGAAATCCAAAATTAAAAACTTACAATTCATTTACGGTTTCCAGGTTGCCTCTTATGATAAAAGATATCCCCTTATAATAGATCCTATACTACTGTACTCTACATATCTGGGAGGAAGTGGTGGAGATGTTGGTAATGGGATTGCGGTAGATACTTCCGGGAATATTTATGTTACTGGCGTTACTGAATCAAATAACTTCCCGTCGGACTCCACCCTTTTTGGAGATAATGCAGGAGACGCTGACGTCTTTATTACGAAGATCAGCGCATCGGGCAGCAGTCTTCTCTATTCCACTTATCTGGGAGGAGATAGTACAGACGGTGGTGAAGGGATTGCTGTGGACAGTTCGGGAAATGCTTACATTACAGGGTTTACAATGTCTTCTGATTTTCCGGTTGAGTCTGCCATCTTTAAGAGTAATGCAGGAGATTCAGATGCCTTTGTTGCAAAGCTCGACGCCTCGGGCAGCAGCCTTGTCTATTCCACATATCTCGGAGGAAATGGTTACGATCGCGGCTATGGGGTTGCTGTGGATACTTCCGGAAATGCTTACATTGCAGGGTTTACTGAATCAAATAATTTTCCGGTGGCCTCCCCCCTTTTTAGTAGTAACACAGGGAATGCAGATGCTTTTGCAACAAGGATCGACGCTTCAGGCAGTAATATCATCTACTCTACATATTTAGGGGGAAAGGGCTACGATTTTGGTAATGGGATTGCTGTGGATACTTCTGGAAATGCTTATATTACAGGCTCAACTGGTTCTTCTGATTTTCCAACGGCCTCCGCCATTTTTGAAAAGAACGCTGGAGATACCGATGCCTTTATCACAAAGCTTAATGCCTCTGGCAGTAGTATTATCTACTCAACATATCTGGGCGGAAGCGGCGGGGATAGTGGCAATGGGATTGCTGTAGATACTTCCGGAAATGCATATATTACCGGGGAAACCCAATCAAATGATTTTCCAACAGCATCAGCCCTTTTTGAAAGTCATTCATCAGGGGGTGTCGTTGACACCTTTATTGCAAAGCTGAATGCTTCCGGGAGTATTATTTATTCAACGTATCTGGGAGGAAACGGTGAAGATTTTGGTAACGGAATTGCGACAGATACCTCCGGAAATGCGTATGTTACAGGAAAAACAACTTCTATTGATTTTCCAACAGCTTCTGCTATATTTAAAAATAATGCAGGAGGTGCCGGAAGCCTTGATGCCTTTATTACTAAGCTCGATGATAAGGGAAGCAGCCTTGTTTACTCTACATACATAGGAGGGAGTGGTGATTGGGACCGTGGCGAAGGGATTGCTGTAGATAGTTCAGGAAATGCGTATATTATCGGAGTGACACAATCAAATGACTTTCC
>CAZPUD010000215.1:2806-7187 GCA_964589115.1 uncultured candidatus Brocadiaceae bacterium
ACACCTACACCTACAGAAACACCAACTGGCATTATACTGCTTTTCTTTAAGGCAAAGGTACGTGCTCATGGTGGTGTAGTCTTAATCTGGAAGACAGAAAGAGAGATCAATACTATTGAATTTAACATCTACCGTGCAAGGCGTAAAAATGGTCCTTACAAAAAGATTAATCGCTTCCTCATTAATGCCAAAGGTAGCGATATGTCGGGTGCCAGATATCGTTTTAAAGACAAACCGCCAAGGCATGGTACTTACTATTATAAACTGGAGGATGTAAACTCTCATGGAACGGGTACTATGCATGGTCCGGTAAAAGTCCGGGTATTCTCAAAAAATTATTTGCAAAAATAAGAGCAGTTTATCCCGCTTTTGTCCAAAATAAATGTTATAGCTCCTTCCTTATGTGTTTGCAGGACTGTAATAAAGCGTTTTTGCAGGATATCAATCGTCTTGTAAGAGGTAATATCATTACTGGAATTTATAAAAGCGTAGTGAGGTTGGATGGTATTAATAAATATCTCTAAATTATTTGAGAACGATCCGTGATGAGGTATTTGAATGATATCAGACTTAAGCTCCGATGGTTTTAATAACATTGATTTTATTCCTTGTTCTTGAATATCCCCGCAAAGGAGAATGGAGTATCCAAGATACTCAATCTTTAAAACACAGGAGTTGTCGTTTATAGTAGTTGCCCTTGGAAGGAAATAGTGAGGGTTTAATACTTTTATTACAGCAGGTTCAAAACCTTTAAGGGTTTCACCGTAAGAAAGCGAAGCAGTACTAATATGCTTTTTCTTGAGTAAAGAAAATATTTTTTGCCCGGATTCCGATGTAAACAAATGAGATTGTGAGTAGACAGATCCAATGCGGAATCTTTCTATAATAGATGATAGGCCATTCCAGTGATCTTCGTGCTCATGGGAGAGGATTATCAGATCAATTTTTTTAATATTGTTACCCCATAAAAATGGGGCTGCGATATATTTCCCCGCATCATAATTCTGCCATGAGCCTACATCATATAAAATATTTTTTCCGTTGGGAAATTGAATGAATATTGCTCCGCCATGTCCCACATCCAGGCAAGTGACCTTTAAAAACTGCTTCGGTAACCGAAATATATTTGTAAAAACCAAGATATTAGCGCTGAGTAGTCCACATATTACGATTTGCATTAAATTAACAGATAAATAACTGCGATATAAAAATAATGTAAAAAACAGATAGAAAATGATAATTTCTCCCTCCGAGGGTCCGGTGACATAAAAGTAAGAGTATGGTAAGGAGGCAAGTGATGAGACGAGTGACTCCAGTACTATATCTGCGCTGGATGCCAGCCAGGCGGAAGCACCAGCTAAAGGTGCGCACACCGTTCCGAGTGTTAATAATACAATGCCGCAGACAATAATAATCCAGAATAATGGAAATACAATAAAATTAGTAATACAGATAAAAGGTGTGAAAAGATGAAAATAGTATGCCGTAAGAGGTAGGGTTGCAATCCACGCTGCAAGGGAAATACAGAACGATTTACGAAGATATCTTTTTATAAAAAAGAACCGTCCCCGCTCAGTCTTTGCCTGCAGCGACTCCACGATTAGAGCTGTTTTAAATAAAGTACTTTCAATTTTTGCTGTACCGTAAACAATGCCCATTGTTGCCAGTACTGATAATTGAAACCCAACGTTAAATAGATCGGACGGGTTTCTGACAAGGATAAAAAATATGGCAGTAAAGATACTGCTTGTGATATCCCATTGCCTTCGTACTAAAAAGCTGCACAGAAAAACAATGGCCATTATGCTGGCACGAAGCACTGGCGGGCTAAGTCCGGTCAGGAAGGCATATAAAATGACGACAAATAAGGTAATGTTTATAGATGCTAATTGGTTTATTCCTAAAAGCCGTAATGGTAAAAGTACTGTAAAAACTACAATTCCTACATTAAATCCACTAATAGCTATAAAATGAATAACTCCTGTTTTCATAAAATTATCTGTAAGTTCATCTGAGAGGTCAACTCTGTTCCCCAGCAGCATGCTGCTAATCAATGGTGCGCTATTACTAAATGTGTGTAGGTAGATAGTGTTATTTAAGAAATTTTTCAGGGTATATACAAAATTGTATACCCAATTATTATGATATGATTCTTTGATTTTTATATTGTTTACAGCTACGACCGTCATTAAACAACGAACAGGAGGCATTTGTCTCAGCAGATAGCTTTTATAGTTAAACTCATATGGATTTTTTGAGGATTTTGGAAGAAATGTATATCCGAAAAGTTCTATATGCTGCCCGTAAACTAAGTTATATAAAGCAGGCAATGTGTCGTTTATATTAAGGATGTCATTTTGTGAAAGGTAAAGATTTACCTTAACAATACCAGATATATCTTTCCATCCCGATGCGGTTTCTATCTTTTTTACACGGATCAGGAATGATATTTTCTCATTAGACTTTTTTATATTTTGTTCTTTTTGGATCAGCCTATTATTCATCGTGTTCTTTTCTAATATGATAGGCGGGTCTATAATTATTCCTCTTATACGCTGCAAAGATTTTTGAGTAGTTAATACATGTGCGATGTGTTGTGTGGTAAAGTGGTTTATCCTGCAGTCATAATATGCCATCGATATGGTGATAATGGAAATGCACAGGCATGGAAGTGTGAATATTTTTAATTTTTCTGAAAGGAGGCATATCAGGCAAGACACCAAGAATAAGAGGCTTGTGCCAAAGATAAAATAAATAGAAATTTTTGTAGTGTATCCAAGATATATACCGCATACAGACAGGACAGTAATAGTGACAATAGGCCGTTTCATAATATTATCTGTAGCTGAAGTAAAGGATGGAAAAATTTGGCAATCAGCAGAGCAGTTGCAGTTTTGGCAAATTTTATAATACTACTTACTCAAAAAGTCAAGGTATATTTAAGACTTAATAAAACCTCGTACTTTGAAATTCCTTGTTCGATATTCAAAGTCCGGTTACGTTAATTCATCACTTTGTAAGATTTGGTAATTAGTTACCCTTCCAATTTATTCAGTTAGAAAGTGCCATGCCACAGAATTGTGCCGGCACAAAGATGTGACTTGGCACGTTGATGAAGATGGTATTATCTATAATCACTTGAGGGGTAAAGTCTCGTACCGGTAATATATTTTAAAATTATCTAATTTGGTTGAGGAGGTATTAATTTTGCATATAATAAGAAAAAAAGCAACGATTAAGTCTTTTGAAATTTCAACGGGTATTGAATTTCCTACCAACGTGTAGTGGCAAAGTATTTGCTTGCTGTAAAGAACGCTTCCGCCATCTCTCGAAGAACTAAACTATACGAGAAAATATTCCATTGTATATTTATTTTATTGAAAGGAGTTATATTATGGCTAGAGGACTTGCAAAGTGGTCACGTTTACCAGCTGTTTCTTCATTCCAACAAGAGATGAACCGTATGTTCGATCGTTTTTTTAGAGATTGGGATATAGGGCCTTCAATAGAAACTGAAACAATGATTACTCCTATTGATTTATCAGAAACCGGGGACAAAGTTATCGTAAAGGCAGAAATACCGGGTGTTGACCCGAAGGATATAAATATTTCGATACGTGATAACACCCTTTTGATTAACGGTGAAAAAAAAGAAGAGATGGAAGAAAAGGGAAAAACTTTCTATCGAATGGAGAGGGCTTATGGAAGTTTTTCACGTACCATTGATCTTCCTTCATCAGTAGATCCTAATAAAGTAACTGCCGAATGTAAGAATGGTGTGCTTGAGATTACCATGGAAAAGAAAGAGGCTGTAAAGCCTAAACAAATCCCTATAAAGACGGCTTAAAGGTGATCTGGTAATTCTTTAATCATAGTATTTATCTCTTTATACTTCGCATATATTTGAAAGGAGATTGGCATGAATTGTATTTACCGTGCAGCATTAGTGTTGTTTGTATTTTTGAGTTTTAGTGGTGCTTATGTTGGTAAGGCTATTTGTGGTGAAGTAAATAATGGAGCATCGATGTACAATAGTCATGAGTTAAATATCTATGCAGTTCAAACAAAAGCGGAAAAGGGGGAAGTAGAGACAGGGGTTCTTAAGGACCCGGTTTGTGGTATGGAGATTAGTAATCCAGAAGAAGCACCATCATACGTGCATGAGGGTATGGTTTATTACTTTTGTTCGGAAGAGTGTATGAAAAAATTTAAAAAGGACCCTTCGGCCTATACACGTAAATAATCGGAGTATGCATAGAGAATCATGGAAGAGATTGCAATAGCAGCCGTTTCAATTCTCAAGATGGAATGACCGATGCTGACAGGTATACAACCAGCCTTTTCTGCTGCTTCAATTTCATTAAGTGTAAAGCCGCCTTCA
>CAZPUD010000216.1:0-7170 GCA_964589115.1 uncultured candidatus Brocadiaceae bacterium
CTTCCGGAAATCAAATATATATTCAAGATATTGAGAACAGAAGTAATGCAGCACATCTTTATTTCGATATGAATATTGCACCTTTATACAAATTATTAGATAAAATGGCAAATGATTTATTAACGGTCCTTGAGGGTATGCCGCTATCAGAAATGGTAAAAGATGCTATGCTGGCAACGGCGAATTACAGGTTAGGAATGATACGTTCAGGTTTTGCAGTGGCGGAGTTTCTTGAAATACCCGATGAGGAATATATTAAAGATTATGAAGTTGCAGTAAATTTACATTATAAAGGATTAACGATATTGCAAGGATTCTCAAAACGGTTGACTAATAGTGCCCAGGAATTAATTGATAAATTACTAGACAAGGATAAACAGTTTATAAACCATACTGAAAAGATATTTGAGATAAAGCGAGGCAATGATCATCATTTACACCTGAAACATCGGAGAGAAACAGTCGCATATTATCCTTAGTTCTCTTTCTCACACTCTTTAAGGTATGTACTGTATACCAATAGACAATTTAGAAGGTTATGCAAAAATTTAATTATAATGCTCTCTCTATTTTCATGATCTCGTATGTAGATTCTCCCTCCGGCAACTTAATCGTTATAACTTCTCCCACTTTCTTGTTAAGTAACCCTTTTCCAATCGGTGATAAGTAAGAGATAATACCTCTTTCGATATCAACATCCCACGGACCTAGAAGGGTATATATCTCTAATTCTGACTTCTTCTGGTGATTTAGGGTAACTTTTGTACCTGGAGTAACAATATTGGGTTGAACTGAATGTGGTTCAATGATAACTACTTTTTGTAATTCAGCCTTCATGCGCTCTGCCTTTTCAACAAGCATTGCTTGTTTTTCCCGTGCGGCCTTGTACTCTGCATTTTCTCTCAGATCACCTCTACTAATGGCTTCTCCAAGATCGCGTGCATTTTCCGGGAATTCTACGTTCATAACATAATCAAATTCCCTCTTTCTCTTCTCGTATCCCTCTTTTGTCGTGTATACTTTGTTCTCGTCCAGTTTTGGCGGTCCTGGTTTCCTGAACATATCTGGAAAACGATCCTGAATAATACTTTCTACAGAAACCTTGAACCAGTCTTCAAGGCCCTTACTGCTAGAGATGACATTAAAAATACTCTCTGCATTGGCATCATTTAAAATATTTGCAACGTAGTCTATGCCGGTATCTTCTAATAAATTTTTTATTTTATTGATAATGGGTTTTAAATCCCCATCACGTCCCTTTTGGATCTTAAAATAGGCGTTATCTAATAGCTCTATTAACCGGTTAAACATTATAGCCGGATCAATGTTTTTGTATAGTTCTGTATATCGCCCGTGCAGATAATTTTTGAAAAACCAGATGAAGTGTTCCGGGTATGCGTTGAATTGATTAAAAACTTTGAGGGACATTTTTTCTAAAGAGTGATTCTTGTTTTCGGCAATCAACTCTTTTATAATAAATTCCCAAAGATTACCATCGTTGATAAAGAATATGGAGACAAACACTTCCTGCCATTCTTCCGGTTTGGCTTTTTTTATTAAACCCAGAATGTACTTTTTGTATTCTAATATATTCATCCTGTCTATAAGTTCTGCAAAATCTTCACACGAAGAAATATAAGTCTCAATGCGGTTCTTATATTTTACAGGCTCACCCTTAAGAAAATTTTCTATTTCCTGGAGAAGTAAAAGACATTCTATAGCTATAGAAGGATTTGTATCATATAATTTATCAGTATCCTTTGTAAGTATACTTGATATTTCATGAAGAGTGTCAGTACACTGTTCGGAATCTTTCATTTCAGAAATATATTTTTTGGTAATCTCTACCCTTTTATCAATGTCTTTTGTACTGATTAACTTTTCAAGTATTTCTTGATGATGTGTCACTGGTGAAGTTCGGATTTCTATAAAAGAAGTGGCAGGACTGCCTTCAGTAAGTTTTATATAAGGGTCTTTTTTCAGTAATTTCTTTGTATTTGTCCACCATTTGCTCCATGCCTCAACAGGTATGATATCTGATGTAAGTCGGCTCTTTATATTGGAAATAGAAGCCTTTCCCTTAAAATATTTTATCGCAAGTTTTATCAAACTAACAGGGTCTTCTATGGCCATTTTATTAAGTACATCTTTTTGGGAATAAACCATTACCAATAAATCGTCCTTATCGAGCTTCTGTAATATGTCTGTAGTGATGTCCATGGCAATGCTGTGATTACTCTTTTTCTCGAAATCTACGATTACTTTTTCTTCTTCTGTATTGATGGCGATTACCTGACCTACCCCCCAGCTCTTATGATAGACGTAGTCACCCTGGTCCAGGAAAAAGTACTTTTCCAGTTTTTTTATTGCTGTGCGAATATCAGATACCGTTTCCATACATGTTCTTTCAATAAGAGTTTTTGTATATGATCTGTTTTTATAGATGTTTGAATAGCACTCAGCGACCTCTTTTATCAGTCCCTTTTCTTTGGGATTATATTCCAGTATCCTTTTTAATACCTCAAAGGCATCGTGATAAAGTCCTTTCTGTTTGTAATAAGGAACAAGCATCGTAAGAAAATCATGCGCCCGTTTTTTTTCTTCACGTTTAGCCAGGAGGTCAATTACTACAAAAAGCGCTTTAAGATTTTTGTTATTAGATTCAACGATTTCCAGCCACGCATCTTCTAATCTGTCGTATTGTTCTTTGTTGATAAGAGACACCAGTTCACTAATATCAGACTTGTCCTCATTTATAAAATACTCATCGGACATGCTCCTTCTCCTATTTCACTATCTTATGGAAAAATAATCATGTTAAAAATTGAATTTCAAACTATAATTATAAAACTATTTTGCTCTCAAGAAAAGTAATAAATAAGATTCATATGTAATATATGGTCAGTTATGAATAAGTCTGTATTCTTTAAAGTTGATTTAAAAGATAAAAGACAGTTGAATGCTATAGATTATACAATAAGTTATTATATGAAAATAAACTGATAAAGAAGGTTTAATTATGAATACATTAAATTCTTTACGTGAGAATGCATTAAAAATTTTTTATGCCGGGCTGCGAGCTGTAGAGCCTGATGTTTGTATGCCAAAGCATATACGGCTTACTGGAAACCTTTTAGCGATAGGTGAGAAAGTTTATAATCTTAATACATTTAAAGATATTTATGTTATTGGCTTTGGTAAAGCCAGTGGTTTTATGGCGTTAACACTAGAAAGACTATTAATGGACAGGATAACGGCAGGTATTGTTAATGTACGTTACGGTTACAGGGCGCCATGTAAAATTATTAAAGTAAACGAGGCAGGGCATCCAATTCCGGATAGAATGAGTATCCAGGGCACGAATGATATTATCCACCTTCTTGAAAGGGTAAAAGAGAATGATCTTGTTTTGTGCCTTATTTCAGGAGGAGGCTCAGCCTTATTTGAATTACCGTGCGATGGTATCACACTGGGAGAAGTACAGAAAATAATCGAATTGCTCTTGAAAAGCGGAGCAAATATAAACGAGCTTAACGCCATACGAAAACATATTTCTAAGGTAAAAGGCGGTCGTTTGGTCAAGATGTGTAAATGTGAAGTTGTATCTTTGATATTATCAGATGTGGTGAACGATCCTATTGATACTATTGCGTCCGGACCTACATCGCCGGATAATAGCACATTTATGGATTGCGAAAGGATTCTCATAAAATACGGTTTATCTCAAAAAGTTCCTCAATCCATTAAAGACCATATCCATAAAGGACTCGAAGGTAAGACAGAAGAAACACCCAAGGTGACGGATAGAATGTTTAAAAGGGTTTATCATGTGATTATAGGAAATAATCGCATGGCATTAAATGCTTCCTATCAGAAGGCATTAGAGTTAGGGTATAACGCATGTGTTCTATCCTCATACATTAGTGGTGAGGCAAGAGAGGTTGCTAAGGTATTTGGCGCAGTTGCTAAAGAGATTTGCTTTGCTGATGGTTACATGAAACGGCCTGCCTGTATAATTGCGGGTGGTGAAACTACTGTTACTGTAAAGGGAAATGGTATAGGTGGCAGAAATCTGGAATTTATTCTATCCGCTGCAATAGAAATTGACGGTTTAAAAAATGTAGCCATTTTCAGTGCAGGTACTGATGGTACTGACGGGAATACTGATACAGCCGGTGCTGCCGCAGATGGTTATACAGTTATGCGTGCTAAAAAAACAAATATGAACCCGGAAGCATATCTCAATGATAATAATTCATATCCTTTTTTCAAAGATTTAGGCGATCTCGTAATTACTGGTCCTACAAAAACGAATGTTATGGATATCATATTGGTCCTGGCGGAATAACCTGATGGTAGAATTTAATAACATAAGAGTAATTTTAAATAATTTAATGAAAAAAAAGGCATTTTTTTATATAATTCAAAGTTTATAGCCATTATTTTTAAATAAATACTGTAAGAGAAATATTTTCCTTAAGGCAAGAGATTATAGAGTATGAGAAAGATACCAAGAACCATGAGTACACAGCACCCTGATAACGTAACTATGCCGTTTTTTACGGAAGGGACGTCATTTCAGGGTGAAGATGAGATAAAAGAAGCTTATTATGTATTTTCGCATCTCCATTGCGATGAGCAAATGTGGGATTGTGAGGGGAAGGAAGTTGATGAGTTTGTTATCAAAAAATTGCTAACCCGATATGATAATTTTTTTAAAGACCGCAGGATTGGTAAGGAATACTTTATTACTTTACGTGTACCCAATCCGATAATAGAAAAAAACGAAGCAAAAATCCTTTTAGAAACGTTAGAGAGTGCGCCTCGTTCATATGATACTGCAAGCTTATTCTATGGAGACGATAATATTCCACCTATATTTGAAGTTATCCTCCCTATGACTACAAATACAGAATCCATAAACCGGGTCTACCATTACTATCGTAATTTTGTTGTTGGTAAGCAGCATAAGAAATGCTTTGAAAATGATATTAACATCAAGGAGTGGATTGGTGAATTTAAACCAGAAACTATAGAAGTTATTCCATTATTTGAAGACATCCCTTATATGCTTTCTGCCGATACTATGGTAGAGAGTTACCTTAATGATAAGCAACTTCCATATCAAAGGGTATTTATTGGCCGCTCCGACCCTGCATTAAACTATGGTATGCTGCCTGCCATACTCGTTGTTAAAATTGCTTTACAGAGATTAAACGCCCTGCAGGAAAAATGTAAAATCCCAATATATCCTATTCTTGGATTAGGTACGAATCCTTTTCGCGGCAACCTGACGCCACTCAATGTTGATGAATGCTTGAATGAATTTCCGAGCGTTCAGACATTTACCATTCAATCTGCTTTTAAGTACGATTATTATGAAGGGCAGGTTAGAGATGCAATTGAGAAGATCAATTGCTACAAGAGAGGGGCACCACATGTTATAGATGAAGAAAAGGCACTTGATATTATAGAAAGACTTGCATCGGCATACCGGGAACAAATTAAAGAACTTGCTCCCTTAATCAATAAAGTAGCCCGGTTTATACCAAGAAGGAGGATGCGTAAACTCCATATCGGACTGTTTGGTTATTCAAGAAATGTAGAGGGTATTACTTTACCACGGGTAATTTCCTTCTGTGCATCGCTATATTCAATAGGACTGCCACCGGAACTGCTGGGGCTGCATTATTTGACTGAAAAGGATTTATTGTTTCTCGAAAAAGCACATCCGTCTTTTCTGGATGACATTTCTTTAGCTGCATCGTATTACAATAAGGATGTTGTAAAACTCATATCTCCAAAAATTGCAAGAGATATCGATAAAACATTGAGTATGGTAAAATACATACAAAATATTCTTCACAGTGAATACACTTCACAAATCATCCATGCCCTTCTTTCTGGAAAAGAAGAAACTATTAGGGAAAATGTAATTGCGGCAGGAAAGGCAAGGAGATTTCTAGGGTAATTCAAACTTGTATAGGAATTTTCATTTTATTTAAATGGTTTCGCGGTAGGGTGGATTAAGCGATAGCGAATCCACTTTTCCAGTAAATATCATTGGTGGATTCGGCGTAAAAACCAATGCTTTAATCCACATTACTCATAACTTATCCTAAAACTTTACTCATTTGTAAAGATAAATCGCATATAAAGTATTTAAGGAAGGTAAAAGATAAGTCCGGATAATAATTCTAAAATGCCTAATATATTTGCCAATAGAATATTGCAGCGCTATCTCGTTAAAGAATGGTTCAGAACCTTTTTGCCATCGTTGGCATGTTTTGAGTTTTTAATGTTCTTAGGGTTTGCTATTCAGCTACTTCATAAAGGATTAGACATTATTGCCCTCAGGATACTTATTCCCCATCTCTTTATTCAAGCCCTCCCATATTCAATACCTGCGTCTTTACTCACTGCAACATCTATGACATATGGAAGGATGAGTGCCGATCACGAGATTATCGCAATTCAGACAAGTGGTATTCACATCCATAAAATAATTACACCGGTCCTTGTGATTGGTACTATCTTTAGCGTAATGGCATTAGCCCTGTCATCAGAGATATTGCCGAGGTCTTGCTACAAAATAATACTGCTTCAGGAACGTGCTGTAAATAATATTCTGGCTGGACGATTAGCGACATTTCAGAAAAAGATAAATTTACATCCATATCAGATTTATATAGGGAGCGTAGAAGATAATGTCAATAAAGACATTGCAGTGATTGAATACGCAGATGATTATGTAACAAACGTTATTCTTGCCGAAGAGGGATCTATCAGGATGGATGATTCAGAAGGTAAGATACTCCTTACATTGCATCGGGGAGAATTTGTTAAGCCGAATTATAAAAAGTCAGAAGAAATTCCAAGCCTCGGTGTGTTTAGCAAGACTACTTTTGAGATCCCGTTGAAGGAAAAGAAACGGGAGTCTTCAACAAAGTATATGACGATATTTCAACTCTACAGGTCTAATAATGAACTTTATGAAGAACTGACAAATGTTGTAAAAACACCATCAAATTCAAAAATGGATAAAAATACATTAACTAAAGAGCGTTCCGGATATCAGCAGAAATTAAGCGATTTATCAAGGAAACGCAGGGATCTCAAACTGGAATTGAAAAGATCGAATGAAAATCTCATACGGCAGAAATCAAAAAT
>CAZPUD010000217.1:0-7140 GCA_964589115.1 uncultured candidatus Brocadiaceae bacterium
TATTTCGAATTTGGTTGCGGCCAAAGGCCGCGCCAGGTTCTTCGTGGTTAAAACCTTTTTGGTTGTGGCTTGAGTTGGTTCAATCGTCCACGATTGAACCGAAACGTTTAGCATGTCTGGTATGCATGGAGTAAATCAAAACGTACAGGCACATGCTAAACACATGGTTCAATCTACAAGATTGAACCAACCATTAGAAATCCTTTATGAAATCTGTGGTTTGTAGAGACACATTGCTATGCGTCTGTACAGTTTTTTTTGAATTTTGTTCATTTGAATTTGTTTCGGATTTCGTGCTTCAGATTTTGGCTTTTCCGATTCATTCGGGTTAGGACAACAATAATGCCAGGCTTCTTATTTCAATACTTACATTTTTTATGGTCGCTGCAGGGAAAATTAATCTTAGTCCTGAACAGCCGGTACTTGATAACATACGCAAGCCCTGTTCTGCTGCTCTTATGTATTTCTCTTGGAAGCTGCGGTTATAGTTCAAAGTCACTGCTCCGCTCAAATGTTCGGAGTATATACATACCTGTCTTCGATAACAATACCTTTCGCAGGGGATTTGAGTTTGACCTCACCAAGGCTGTACAGGACCAAATACTGCTCAGAACGGGCCTTCATATCATAGACAAAGATGAGGCGGATTCCGTTCTGTTCGGAAAGATCACCAGTGTTGATGAAAATGTGTTGATTGAGGACAGGAGAGACAACATCGTTGAAAGCCGTGTCTCAATAAACATAGAAATCAGGTGGGTCGACAAGCGTACCGGAAGGACAATTTTAGAACGGAAAAACATCAGGAGGCCTGCGGAATTTATCGTCAGAAGAAGTGAAACATTAAGCTCTGCCAGTGATGAAGCATTCGTAAGGGTTGCCCAGGGCATAATTGAGGCAATGGAAGAAGACTGGTAATAATATGTGGAAAGCAGCAGCCGTAAACAGTCCGGGAGGAGATAAATTAACCATAAACCATATTAAGGATGCGATAGATGATTTCAAAAGAGAATCATTTGATTTAATCCATCCTGATGGTAAATTACGTCTTGGCAAGAAGACCCATGTTATGGGTATTCTCAACGTAACCCCCGATTCATTTTACGACGGGAAACGAGACAATACGAAAGAAGACATTATAAACCGTGCCTTGAAAATGGTAGAAGAAGGAGCCGATATTATTGATATCGGAGGGGAATCAACCAGACCCGGGGCAGACCCAGTTTCAGAATCAGAAGAAATGGCAAGGGTAATCCCTATAATAAAAACACTATCGAAACGAATTAAGAAACCTATTTCAATTGATACGTATAAGGTAAAAGTTGCGGAAAAAGCAATTCATGCAGGGGCATCAATAATCAACGATATCGGCGGACTGCAGATGGATAAAAGGATGGCGAAGATTGCTGCTGAGGCAAATGTGCCTATCGTTATTATGCATAAAAAAGGGACACCCAAAACGATGCAGAGATATCCAATCCGGAAAAATTTAATACCGGAAATTATCTCTTACCTGAGGAAATCTATTTCAATTGCAGTGAATGCCGGGATAGATGAAAATAAAATTATCCTTGATCCGGGCATTGGTTTCGGTAAAACTTTACAACATAATTTATTAATACTGAAAAGGTTAAAAGAATTCAAAAATCTGGGGTTTCCCATACTTGTTGGTACATCAAGGAAAAGATTTATAGGTACTATTTTAAACCTCCCCGTTGAGGAACGCTTATATGGAACACTTGCAACTGTTGCCGTTGCAGCCATGAATGGTGCACATATTGTACGTGTGCATGATGTGTGTGAAACAGTTCAAATTGTAAAGATTTGTGATGCGATCAGGAATGCCCGATGCTCGAAAGAATAGCCGGATTGTTTGAGAATATAAATATGTGGATGGTAAGCAGATCCCTGGGTGAGATATTTCTCATATATATGGTTGTATATGTTGTATTAAGAATAATGCAGGGTACCCGGGGAACGAGTATGTTAAGGGGGCTGGCTTTCATCATTGTAATGATTTCAGTCGGCGTATTATTCTTTATAAGAAAATTACAACTTTATACGATTAACTGGCTTGTAACGGAGTTTGTGCCGGTATTTATTGTTCCTATCATTATCTTGTTTCAGCCGGAATTCAGGCGGGCATTGTTAAGACTCGGTCAAAATCCTGTTTTTAAAGTGTTTTTAAAACCAGAATATCAGGTAATTAATGAGATTATAAAGGCCATTGAGTTTTTATCAAAAAACAAGGTCGGTGCTTTAATTGCCATTGAGAAAGAAGTTGGTTTAAACAGCTTTATTGAGACGGGAACAAAGTTAAATGCAGATGTATCAAGTGAATTGATATGCACCATATTCTGGTATGGTTCCCCGCTCCATGACGGGGCCATTATTATCCAGGAACAAAAAGTAACTGCCGCAGGCTGTCTGCTTCCATTAACTGAAAACGTAGAACTATCCAAGAATCTTGGTACACGCCATAGAGCCGCTATCGGCATTACAGAAGAAACAGATGCAATCGTCATAGTTGTTTCAGAAGAAACAGGTACCATCTCAACCGGGTTCAAGGGTACACTCAACCGGAATGTGGACGTAAGGCAATTAAAGAAGCTCCTCGACGAATTATCAAGAGATAAGTTTAGTTCTGGAAGGAACAATCAGGTGTGATCAAAGATATATTTACCGGTAATATTCTCACAAAACTTATGGCATTAGCCATGGCGGTTGCTCTTTGGTTCTATGCGATCAATCGACACACGGGAGACCTTATGGAAGTAGTTAAACTGAATGTTTCTGTGCCCGATGGCACCACGATACTTGAGCAGGGTACAAAAGAAGTTACCATACACCTGCGTGGTCCGCAGAATATTATAGATAATCTTAAAGATATGATAAAAGAACAAAAAATCCGGGCAACATACGTGATACCGGAATCCCAGAATAAAATCGAAGCCGAAGAAAAACGAACCATTCTTATATCACGGGAACACTTAAACCTTCCAAACGATATCAAATTGATATCTGTATACCCGGATAAAGTGGATCTTTTACTCGGCAAACTGCAAAAGAAACGATTAAAGGTCGATTTACAGAAAAAGGGAGAGCCGGCTATCGGATATGTTATTGCAAACGAGTTTGTATTTCCAAGTGAAGTAGAGGTAACGGGACCTCTCAACGTGTTAAAAGAAATTTCATCTATCAATACAGTACCAATCGATATTGATGGGATTACCACAGAACAGAATCGCACATTCCCGTGGAGAATCGAAATTGATCAGAAAGTAACGGTCAAGCGTGGCGATAAAAATATCTCAGTACCCGTTATATGCAAGGCAGATGTGCGTGTATGGCTGCAGGTAGTGGAAAAACAAGACACAAAGACTTTTGAAAAAGTAAAAATTAAAATAATGAGACCATCGGAATATCCCTACGAGATTAAACTCCAGGATGAATTCACTAATATTAAGATAAAGGGACCCAAGCTTCTTCTGGACAAACTTAATATAGAAGATATTATCTTATATATTGACGTTGCATCACTAAAACCACCGGGACCATATAAACAGCCAATAAAATATAACTTACCCAAAAGTATTGAACTTGTCGATAAATTACCTGAAATACATGTAGATATTAGAGAAGCTTCCCAGCCAACGGGGGTAAAATGATAAAACTAGGTGTAAACATAGACCATGTTGCCACGATACGGCAAGCGAGAAAGACCTTTGAACCTGACCCTGTAGCAGCGGCCATGCTAGCAATACTTGGAGGCGCAGATATTATTACAGTGCATCTGAGAGAAGACCGAAGACATATACAGGACCGTGATGTAAAGCTGTTGAGAGAAATGGTATTTACGAAGCTTAATCTTGAGATGTCCATCGCACAGGAGATCGTAGATATTGCGATGGAAATAAAACCGGAACAAGTTACCCTTGTTCCTGAGAAGAGACAGGAGATCACGACAGAAGGGGGACTAGATGTTGTATCCCACAAAAAACTACTTTCAGAGATCATCAGGAAATTTCGGGGAGCCGGTATACTCGTGAGTCTTTTTATCGATCCGGAGGAGAATCAGATATCCGCATCGAAGGACGTTGACGCGCAGTACATCGAACTGCATACAGGCAATTATGCGCTTGCTAAGGATGAAGTGACACGGGACAAGATGACTGAGAAGCTCCGGGTGGGAGTAGAGTTTGCCCGAAAGCTGGGTTTACGGGTAAATGCCGGGCACGGCTTGACATATCATAATACGGGACCCATTGTAGAATCTTTGGATGTAGAAGAATTGCATATTGGACATAGTATTGTATCACGTTCAGTATTTGTAGGCATCCGGAAGGCCGTTTCTGAAATGAAAGAACTGATCTTTAAACATTCCTTATTCCGCACAAAGACACAGCAGGAAGCCATGTAGCTGTAGCTGGCATATCCCAACCAAAACAATCCATACGATAGCATAAAATGCCTTCCGATTTTTAAATTAAGCCCTCGACTACTTTTTGGATAAAACGTTTCAATGTAGGGGCTGAAAATCTTCAGCCCCTACTAAGATTGAATTTCTTATACATCAAGTATGAGGACGATGGATTAAGGCGTTGGTTTTTACGCTGAATCAATCGATAATACTTCCAGAAAAGGTAGATTCACTATCGCTATGGTTGGTTCAATCTTGTAGATTGAACCATTCGTTTAGCATGTGCCGGTATGTTTTGATTTACTCCATGCTTACCAGACATGCGAAACGTTTCGGTTCAATCGTGGACGATTGAACCAACCATAGGATAAATGGCTATTAACCATACAACCATTTAACTATTCACTATCTTTAAAGGTGGCACTGACAAACAAAGTTTGTCAGTGTTTTACATTCCATATTAGTGTACATATTCAAACAATCACGGATAAACATTTCTGTTTAAAGCATACAGAAACAGATCCCTATTCAATGCATACAGGGACAAGGCTTGTCCGTGCCACTCTGAAAGATACTTAAATAAAATAAAAATTCCATACAATAAATATATTTTATACGTCCATACACAAGACTATTGACAAGCAGATATTGTAAAAGATATAATGCCCAGGCGAGTATGTAAGTACTTACATTATGCCGGTTGTATTATCCCTTCAATGAAAGAGATCATAAGCAGTCAGCTATCAACAATTTTACAAAAGTTGAAGGCTGACTGCTTATCTTATACAATCCTGGTCAGCTTCTAAAACTTGACTCATTTGTAAAAATAAATCACTTATAAAGTTTTCAACAATTATTTAAGGATTTTTTACCGGTATGGTCGTCAATTGTAAATACAAAACAAGCCACATGACTTTCTTTATCGCTTTTTGCTTTACTCTCGGTTTTACTAGTATCTCTTTTGGAAATGAAAACAAATCAACGATAGAAAAAGCTGCTACAGTGTCACCTAATAAGGTCGAAATGTCGTCGGATCTGAAGTTCCTTAGTTTAGGTCTGAAGGACAGCATCGTTTATGCCCTCCGCAATAATTTTGATATTGAGATTTCAAAATTAAGCTCAAAGATGAGTGATTATGATATTACTATAGAAGAGGCAGTCTTTGATCCCACCTTAAGAGTGGAAGGTAATGTCAATAATGACGTAACTCCCATTAACAGCCAATTGGTCGGCGGTTTTACTACCAGAACCGCATTTCAGCCTTTTGTTCAACAGGGAAGGACTGCAGATGTTCTGATACAATCATTGATCCCTACCGGTGCAACTGTATCTCTGGAATACAACATATTCAGGGATTTTGTAGACCCTAACCGTTTTCGCTTCCTGAACCCGTCCTTTACAAATTTCATCGAGGCAAAAATCACACAGCCGCTGCTAAAAGGAGGATGGTGGTTCTATAACAGGAGTCCAATATATATTGCCAGGAATAACAAGAAGATCTCTCTTGCCCAGTTCAAGACTACAGCCCTAGAGGTATCTGATTCCGTTCAGGAGACATATTGGAATCTTGTAAAGGCAATTGAGGATTTAAAGGTGGCAAAGAAGTCCCTGGAGCGTGCAGAAGATTTACTAAGGAAAAACAAGATACAGGTAGAGGCCGGTACACTTGCCCCTATAGAGATTATTGATGCAGAGTCAGGTGTAGCGTCAAGGGTAGAGGCAATAATTTCAGCAGAGAATGCAATTAAGGACAGTGAGGATGAACTCAAAAGGGTTATGAACCTTGCAAATAATGAAATTATATCTGATGTCTCTATTGTTCCTGTTGACGAGCCAGATTTCAAGCCTGTAAGTGTAGACCTGAAGGATGCTATCAGGATAGGGCTGCAAAAACGTCCGGAACTGCATGAGCTGAGGCTTGGGATTGAGAATGCAGGTATGGAGACCAGGAGGCGAAAGAATGAGCTGCTTCCATCACTGGACTTTACAGGGGGAATAAGGTATTCAGGTCTTGGATCAGTTGCATCTAGTGCTAACGATTCAATGTTTTCAGAGGATTTTCAGGGAGAATTTTTTACACTTAGCCTGGAGATACCGATAGGAAACAGGTCTGCAAGGAGCCAGTACCGTAAGGCCAAACTTGAGGAGAGACAGGCGAATATGAATGTTCAGAAGAAGGAACTGGATGTAGTAGTGGAGGTAAGGCAGTCTGCCCGTCAGGTAATGACAAATATAGAAAGGGTGAGGGCAACAAGAAAGGCAAGGGAACTGGCACAAAAGAGGCTGGAGGCAGAAGAGAGGAAATATGAAGTGGGCAGAACGACGAGTTTGGAAGTATTGCGCGCACAGGAAGACCTTGCAACGGCAGAGGCTAATGAGGCAAAGGCAGTTATAGACTATATGATATCCCTTGGAAATCTGGATAAGGCACAAGGAACCATCCTTGATACTTATAGTATTAAACTGGAAGAAGAGGTGCTGTAATAATTGATATGGAGTTATGGAATTGTAGGGTATTGTTGTGAAAAAACTCATTAACCCCCTAACCCGAACAAGTCGGAAGAGACAGAATAAGAAATTCGAAATCCGAAATCCGAAACAAATTCGAAAATACAAAATCTCAATGACAAAAACCTAGTACACAGTCAATTTAATTTGTAACGGTATGGGGGTGTCTAAAGAGATGGAGATTGTCATTGCGAGGGTCTTTTCCGAAGCAATCT
>CAZPUD010000218.1:0-7124 GCA_964589115.1 uncultured candidatus Brocadiaceae bacterium
TCTCCAAAGAGCACTGGAACCTCAATAGAAATCTGTCCATTGCGTGGAAAGCCAAATTCTAGCCTTGGTACGATGGTAAAAGTGTCTACACCTTCATGGCCACGATCATAGTTAAAGACGGCCTGTATCTCGCGGCTTAAATAAGGGATTGGATATGCATCGGTAGTTTCAACAGGCAATCCTTCATCAAGGTTTGTGTGGTCGGCCGCTATGGTTACGGAACTAACGATAAAACCCACCATCAGAATCCCACATAACATAACCAATCGTTTCGTCTTTATTAATATACTCATAATACCTCATACCTCCTTTCAAAATTAGTATATTATGAAGCTTGAGAACTGCCGGTTTCTGATATAGGTGGTAGATCCGGATTTTTATCCATTGGTATTGGCTCAACATCAGGTATATTGCCATATTTATCATGCCAGCCTTTTATCATTGCCTTAATCATCTTATGAGGCGTAACGCCAGGCTCCATCATTTTGTGATCCATCTTCATATCAGGTACAAGTTTCATGATAGCATCGTGCAGCGATCCGGAGATTTCTCCTTCCTGCACGCCTGGCATTAATTTCATACGGAATTGTTCCATAACATTATCAGGTATTCGATCCCCGCCGTCAGGACTCATCAGAGGCCACATCTCCTGAAGCATTTCTTCCATCATCCGGTTCATTGAACCCTCGTAACCCTTCATCCAATCCTCATAGCGGCGAGGGTCCATATCCGGGTGCGGAAGATCGAACTTCCGTACCAGGTTTTCATCTCCGGGCTGGTAACTCATTGCCATAACAACACGGTACATCTCCTCACGTTTCTGGTCTATTGTCCATCCCTCATAAGCGAGGATATCGTAAGCTATACCGTGTAACATGTGCAAATTATCGAAAATATTCCCTGATTCAGGGCTCATTCGTGAGTACCTTGGCATAATTTCCCGGCTTAACAACATCCGCTGCGGCCTGTCATGAAAGACCCTTGTAAAGGTCAGTTGATGTGTCTGCTGCACAGACATCTCTTGTTCATCATCATTCCCTGCAATCATCATCGCTTCATAAATCACGGGATGCCACCAGTGTGCCACATAGAAGTAATTATTTGACTTTGGGTAGTTGTTCCGGAAGTAACTGAAATACGGCTTCATTAACACCCCGGCCCGGCGCATGGTTACATCTAAAGGTGCCGGACTGCGGGCAACTTTGTTCTTTGTCAAATAATACTGTACCGATTTATCTGTCCACTCCTTTTTTTTAGACCATGGAATCTTTCTATATGACAGGATATCATACGTCTGCTCGTGATGGATGTGGGTCCAGTCAATAGCCAGATAGAGTTTCCACATCTCCTGACCTACATAGGGACCGTAGTACATCATAGTAGGCTCAATACGGGGAGGATTGTATGATCGTGCCAATGCTTCAGCGTCAAATCCAGCATCATGATATAATGCCTTTTCGAGCGGTGTAAGCTGCAATACGTCATGCTGTTTGGCATGAGCAAAGTGAACTGCTGAAGAAAAGCGGTAAGCATTATTATGACGATGATAGAATGCGGTGTTGTAGCGTTTTGTAAACGGCCTTAACTTATACACCTCGTTGCGCTGTTCAAAATGAAAGTGATTATTCGCCAAACTGATCTGTACAATAATAAGTATTGCTGAAAGGACGAATACAAATAGTTGCAGCCACATACTTCACCTCCGTAATTCCTTTATTTTTATTAACTAATTAACTGACGAGAAATCCTCTAACTATTGATAAAAATGGTCGGCAATAGTAGTAACAGAGAAGAGAATTGATAGCTAAATCACGGTTCAATCTACACTGCAAGATTGATAACAATGGGGAAGGTTTAAGGGGATTAATGTAAGTTGTTTTCAATAATAAATTTATTCTGATTTTTTTAAATGGCTTGTTAATTTGCTATTCAATCTATACACGCTGGGCTGCCATATCAGCCATTTTCCGGCATGAATCTGCACAACGTCTGCAAACATCAGCACACCTCTTCATCTGTTCATCATCGAAACTATCACAATCAGTTGCACATTTCATACAAATATCGGCACAAAAAGAGCATGCTTGTCCTGACCAGTCAGAATTCCTTAGCATGAAGTCGGTACTGCCCAGGCAGGCATCTATACAATCCTTCAGCAGTTTAATATGACTCACCTCCGCATGTTTTCCTCCCTTTTCTAAGCAATACAATGCTGTCTGTGTACAAACCTTATAACAATCCAGGCAGTCATTAATACACTGCTCCAATTCTTTTGACATCTGTGTTGTTCCTGTAATAGCCATAACAATCTCCTTTCTACTGAAAAGGTTAAATTTCGCAAATTTATCTATAAAACAACTTAATTAACCCCCTTTAAATGCAGGAATTTAAAAATTATGTTTCAAATAAAATGCCATAAGGGAAAATATAAAAAGTATTTTTATAATAAAACAGGCTTAAAACTTATATAAACACAAGACTCGCATATACAGGGGTGTATAAAAAGTTGCTATGAGACTATCTGAGAAGTTTATATTTATGCCTATAATTTATCCAGTTGGTGAGTCAGGCACAAAAGACAGCACATTAATCCGCCCTACTCAGGTTTCGATGAGTGGATGAAACGAAAGAATCTACCATTTCACCTTTTCAGACAATATCTAAAGGTCTAATGTAAGATGTAACTGACACAGAAGTGTATCGTCACAATCTGTGACATGTCACAGGCTGCATGGCGGATTGGATGTGAATATACCAAAATTCCAAATGCTTGTAATACTTTAGTTTTTTAAAATAACCCCGTAGGGGTGAAATATTAATAGCTAACTTATAAATTGTGTTTGACACATTCTCACTGTTGTGGTAACGTAAATTATGTTTTACAATATGTAAAATATGTAGGGCTATTATTGAAGTTTTTTCATATAGAGTCATTTAATCCTATGGCCAGCGTAAAAGAACGTATCGGTATCGCAATGATCAATGCAGCAGAAAAGGCAGGGCTCATTACGAAGGATACCATCATCATAGAACCTACCTCAGGGAATACGGGTATCGTATTGGCCTTTGTAGCCGCAGCACGGGGTTACAAATTAATTTTAACTATGCCTGATACTATGAGCATAAAACGCCAAGCACTTCTGAAGGCACTTGGTCCGGAGAAAGATACCTATCCACTGCTTTGTTTGATGAATTTTAAGGGAGGGGAATGATGGAAATGGAATGATAGTTCTGGGTAATAATCAGAAGGATTTTTGTGGGTTTTGATTTGTGCTGTAATTGCAATACAAATTAACGAAAAATGGGGGTTTGCCGGGCATGCTGAAAAGTCATTCAAAAGTTGGGCTAATGGTATTTATGTCTATACGGGATTAGATTGGTCGAGGCGTTACTCGGTGCGCTCCATGATGTGATGCCAATGGAACCAAATGATGAAGAGCCTGACGCCTGCTTTATTGTAGAGATTGAGGATGATTATGATAACGATGGTACATCATGGGAGGTATTAGATATTGTGGTGGCAGGGGTTGGTCCACATGGCGTGAGCTATACTCCCGGTGGTGAATTTGCCTTCGTTACTCTTTCAAATAAGATTCCGGGTAAAGTTGCGGTAATTGGGAAAACAGCATCCGGAGAATTTAAAGTTATTCACACGATAGAAGGCGAAGCCCACGAGCATACCGAAGCTGGAAGCCATAATGAAGGAGAGGCACATAAGCATGACTAACATTTTTGTTCAGCAAAATGTCCAATTGAAGAGATTGGAAGATATATCTTTTAAAAATTTAGGAGAAAGGAGATTGCTGTGAATCATATTGTAAGGAAGGCTTTGGTATTTTGTATTATTGTAATTTTATGTGGTGTCTATATGGGTTGTTCAGAACCCTCGAAAAAAAGCTCTACGGATAAGACGTCACAGCATAGCCATGGTGGACGTGGGCATTAATGTATACATTTTTTCCGATAGGGCCAGATATTGTTTTGGCATTTAAAAATTTATTAGTAGAGACACGGTGCACCGTGTCCCTACTTTGAAATTAGTTAAAACAGAAAGGAGATTACCATGAACCGTATTTTACGCAGAATATTGGTATTTATTTTTGTTATTGGTATAAGTAGTATCTATCTTAGTAATGCCCTGTGGGCATGCGAAGGAGGATGTGGAGGCAAAGATGGGCAAGGCAGCGATGAATCGGGCGGACATCTAGTTCAAATAAAAGCAGAGGGAAAGGATGAAAAAGCAGAAGTGGTGAAAGATCCCGTGTGCGGTATGGAAGTTAGCGATGCCAAAAAGGCAATAACGGAAGAATACAATGGACGCGAATTCGTACAGGAAAATTTTCTTGTGCCGCGTTTAGTACAAGAAGAGATAGATCTTTACAGTAAACTTGTTCAAAAATATACCTGTGAAGAAAAGGGCACGGACGGTAATGCGTATATGTTTTAGGAGAGAAGAAAATTTAGATAATTCAGAAAATGAAGGATGCAAGGGAGTAGATAAGAGATATCTACTTTAGATTCCCTATGGAAAGCCATAATGAATTTAGTAGTGTGTTGCAGGCCAATGAGAAATCAAAGGGAGACTACACCATGGAGCATATTTTACGTATTACAGTAATACTTATCTTCGCCATCGGTTTGGGCAGTACGTATGTTTGTAAAGCCCTATGGGCATGTGATGGTACATGTAATGGAAGAAAGGAATAAACAAGGCCTTTGTAGGAGCGGGTATGGTACCGAGAGGTGAAGTAGGTTTGGTATGCGCACAACCCGGATTGTCTGCTTCAATATTAAATCAAAAGATATTTTCTGCTTTGGTAGTAACAATTATTGTCACCACACTTGTTACACCACCTATGCTAAAATTTATCACAAAAAGACAAACGTTAACAAACATATGATCTGTAATGTAAAAAGTAAATTTTTAAGATTTATAGAGGTGAAGTATAATGCATGTATCACATGATAGATTCAAATATAATCTCCGTATCTTCAGAAAGGCATTTTTACCCTGGATATTATCCTCACCAGGACATTTGCGGATGGCCTGGGGTCTTTATAAGAAAGTAAGGAAGAAGTATAAGCTTAATATCAGTTTACAAAATCAGCTTGATTATCCTATCCCCCACTCCTTTGTTTTAAGCCTTACCTCGGATTGCAATCTTGCTTGTGATCATTGTTATGCACGTGTGTATGAAAAACCAGAGGTGTTGCCACAAGAGGTGTTAGAGGGCGTTCTGGAGCAGGCTGGTTCATTAGGCTGTTTCTTTTTTGTCCTTACGGGTGGAGAACCTATGCTGTATCCGAACCTGTTGGATATTTTAAATCGTCACAGCAATAATCTTTTCATACTGATCACCAATGGTACTATGGTATCCGGTGAGATAGCTGAAAAGCTGGCTCGTTCGTCTCATATAATACCGGTAATCAGTCTGGAAGGTGGTTTGGAGGATACCGATAAAAGGCGCGGCACAGGCGTATACAACAAGGTTATAAACGCCTTTGATAACCTCCAAAGGAATAAGATACTTTATGGATTTTCTATTACAGTTAACTCGGAGAATGTGAAGCAACTTCAAAAAGAGGAGATATTCCTGGAAAAATATCCCTACGGTGCCCGGTTAGGGTGTTTTATAGAATACATCCCAACAGGGAGAACGCCGAATTTGAGCCTGTGTTTGTCGTCTGCTCAAAGAGACTTATTTCGGCAATGGTTTTTAAAACTAAAACAGAGGGCAAATACCTACGTAATTCACTTTCCCGGAGATGAAGAACTTATGAGTAGTTGCAGGGAAGCTGGAAAGGGGTTTATCCACATTAACCCGGAAGGGTATATAGAATCGTGTGCCCTGTTACCCTCCAGCAGGTATAACGTAGCGGAAACACCTCTTAACGCATGCTTAAGAAACTCATATTTAGACAGCCATAAAGGTCCTCATAACTACGAGGCACTTGAGAATCACCCCTGTATGAGCCATAGACAGGATTTGTGCTGTAGTATTTCTGAAGGATAAATACCATGATTGAAAAACTTTGGCATACCACGCCAACCGGTGAGGTAATAAAGAGTTTAGATACCGATATAAATACAGGACTTAGCCATGCAAAGGTTGAAAGCAGACTGAAGGAATACGGACACAATCAATTAGAGGAAAAAGAGCGCATATCCCCCCTATTGATCTTCTTAGGACAATTCAATAACTTTATTGTGTGGATTTTAATTGCGGCTGCTATTACCTCAGGGGTAATGAAGGAATGGATCGATGCCCTGGCCATTATTGCCATTGTTATCATTAACGCCATTATTGGGTTTATCCAGGAATATCGTGCGGAAAGATCCCTTGAGGCCTTACAGAAAATGTCAGCCCCCTTCTCAAAGGTTATACGAAATGGTGAAGTGTCTGCAATCCCTTCAAGGGATATCGTACCGGGGGATATTGTCCTCCTTGAGGCCGGAGATTATGTCCCTGCAGACGGCAGAATCTGTTCTTCCTTTAGTTTAAGCACACAGGAAGCCTCTCTTACGGGAGAATCAACACCCATTGACAAAACAACAGAACCGCTCCATAACCCATCTTTACCTACCGCTGACAGGAAGAATATGGTTTTCATGGGGACATCGGTAACCGGGGGGAAAGGTACCTGTGTGATTGTATCAACGGGAATGCAAACCGAACTAGGCAAGATTGCAGGCCTTATCCAGGAGGCGGGAAAAGAAGAAACTCCGCTTCAGCGCAGGCTCGAAGCCTTTGGGAAAAAATTGGTCTATCTGTGTTTAGGGATCGTAGTAATCGTCTTCCTTTTAGAGATATGGAGGAAAGACCCGATATTAGAGGCATTCCTCATATCGGTGAGCCTTGCTGTCGCTGCTATTCCGGAAGGTCTGCCAGCCATAGTAACGATTGCCCTGGCTTTAGGCGTGCAGCGTATGGTAAAGCGGCATGTGTTGATCCGAAAGCTGCCTGCCGTAGAGACACTTGGGAGTACTACTGTAATTTGCTCGGATAAGACAGGTACTTTGACCCAAAATGAAATGACGGTTAAAAAAATATTCGCCAATGGCAAAACGGTTGATGTCTCAGGAACCGGCTATAACCCTGAAGGGGATTTCACTAATAATGGTA
>CAZPUD010000219.1:0-7076 GCA_964589115.1 uncultured candidatus Brocadiaceae bacterium
TCACATTAGGTTTGATAGCGGTGGAGGGACTCGAACCCCCGGCACGCGGCTTATGAGTCCGCTGCTCTACCACCTGAGCTACACCGCCATTCTTTTTTGCCTTTAAAAATAGGTATTTGAAGTGAATATAATAGGTTCAATTTACAGAGTAATTAATAGAATAAGACCTAAAAACAATAAAAGGATAACACTTCTTGAAGGTATTTTCAAGTAAAAACAACATTCAAAATTTTCAGAAAATTTATCTAATTTAGCTTGACAATATTCTCGTTAAATGATAATATTTTTTACTAGGAAGCTTTTAAGATAATATTTCTTTGTGGTTACTGTATGGATTACCCAGCCCAAAGTTAGCAGAGTTGTAAGCTAACCTTTCCCTGTAGGTATTTGTTCTGGTATTTTCCAAGGCCTTGAATTAAAGATTTAGCGCCTCTATTGTAATTTGCAATATTTAGATTTCCACAATAAAGAAATAACATATAAATAATTTACGTTATCCCCTCTATTGCCTTGCCTTGTATTTGCCTGTCTTATACAAATTGTTATTAAATATATTTTAAATTTAATATAATACGAAAGGCTTTATCGAGAGCCATTACAGTATAATGAAACAACGCTGCTAACTGAAATGCTAGAGCGATTCTATATCATAGACGGACATTCACATTGCTACCAGGCTTTTTATGCTATTACGGCAAGACTTAATACACCTGACGGAAAACCTGCAAACGCAGTATATGGTTTTACAAGAATGTTACAAAAGTTACTCAGGGAGCATCACCCCGAGTATATAGCTGTAGTATTTGACACGAAATATGCTACCCACAGACACGCAGATTACAGTGAATATAAAGCAAACCGTAAACCAACACCGGATGAATTACAGGTACAAATTCCTCTGATCTACAAGATCATCAGGGCATATAATATCCCTATCTATGCAGTAAAGGGATACGAAGCCGACGACGTAATCAGTACACTCGTTAAAAAAATATCTGATAAACACATCGAGATAGTGATAGTAACTTCCGATAAAGACATGGAACAACTATTAAGCCCACGTGTAAAAATCTATAATGCAAAGAGAAATATGATAATTGACCAGGAAGTACTTCAAAAAGAGAAGGGTATACGCCCAGAACAAGTGGTAGATGTATTGGCTCTATCAGGAGATGCTGTAGATAACGTGCCCGGAGTACCTGGTATTGGCAGTAAAACAGCGTTGGAACTTATCCAAAAATGGGGATCGCTGGAGCTTGTCCTTGCAAATGTGGATCAAGTCCGTGGAAAGAAAAGACAGGAAAATTTGAGATTATTTGCAGATCAGGCCAAACTTTCACAAAAACTCTTACAACTCTGCGACAATATTCCTATTCAAATAGATATGAATATCTGCAAGGTAGCTAATACGAGAAGCGTGAAATTAAAAAACCTATTCAGGGAATTAGGGTTTAATACACTTCTTACAGACATGGTTTCAACGGCAAAAACAGAGGAAACGCATTACCATCTTATAGATACGTTAGAGAAGTTTAACGAATTTCTTGATAAATTAGTTAAGCAAAATGTGTTTGCTTTAGATTTAGAAACGACCAACGTCAACCCTCTTAAGGCGGAAATAGTGGGTATATCATTCTCCTGGCAGCCAGGAGAGGCCTATTATATACCATTACAGGCACCGGAAGGGACCCAGCGTTTAGATACAAACACAATACTCGCAAAAATCCGGACAGTTCTCGAAGATGAGAATGTAAAAAAAGTTGGTCAAAATATTAAATATGATCTTTTGGTACTGAGAAATAATAACGTATTATTGCAAGGAATCGTATTTGACTCAATGATCGCTTCTTATCTTCTTAATCCGGCGAAAAGGAATCACAATCTTGACGATCTGGCATTTGAATATCTATCTTATAAGACAATACCAATTTCGGAGTTAATAGGTTCTGGTAAAGAACAGATTACGATGGACCAGGTGGATATTGACAAAATATGTCAATATGCCTGCCAGGATGCCGATATTGCGTTACGATTGGCTAATGAAATGGAACCCCGTCTCAAAAAAGAAGGGTTATGGCACTTATTCCAGAGCATAGAAATTCCTTTGATTTATGTTTTAGCCGAGATGGAATGGAATGGTATATGTGTTGATACACAGATCTTACGTGGAATATCTAAGGATTTATCTGTTAAATTGCAGCAATTTGAAAAAGAGATTTATACCTTGGCAAACCATGAGTTTAATATAGGTTCTCCTAAACAACTGAGAGAAATCCTTTTTGAAAAACTTGAATTACCGCAACAAAGACGTACTAAAACAGGTTTGTCGACCGATGCGAACGTACTTACTGCCTTAGCCTGGCATCACCCATTACCCAAATTGGTACTGGAATACAGGCAACTGATAAAATTGAAAAATACCTATGCCGATGCCTTGCCAAACATGATAAATCAAATTACAGGCCGGGTACATACAACATTTAACCAAACAGTAACAGCTACGGGACGGCTCAGCAGCAGCGAACCAAATCTTCAAAACATTCCGATCCGTACTGATATCGGGAGACAAATACGAAGTGCTTTTGTTCTTTGTGAAGAAGACACAGTTTTTTTATCAGCAGATTATTCACAGATAGAATTACGCATCCTTGCACATTTTTCTGATGATAAAGCCTTGGTAACCGCATTTCAACAGGACAAGGATATCCATTCATCTGTTGCCTCTTCTATTTATAATATTCCTATAGAACAAGTAACTTTTGAAATGAGGAGGAATGCAAAGGCAGTTAATTTTGGAATCATTTATGGACTCAACGAATTCGGGCTTTCCAGAGATACAGGACTGTCTTTGAAAGAAGCCCGGGAATTTATTGATGCCTATTTTACCCTTTATTATGGTGTAAAAAGATTTCGAGATAAAGCCATAGAAGAAGCAAGGACTTGTGGACATGTAAAAACACTTTTTAACAGGAAACGATTTATCCCGGATCTGCGATCAGAGCATAAAAAACGCAGAAGCCTTGCAGAACGCATTGCTGTTAATACCATTATTCAGGGTTCCGCTGCCGATTTGATAAAGGTTGCAATGAACAATATCCACACAAAAATAAAAAAGGCCTCATATGGAGCAAAAATGATACTCCAGATACACGATGAGCTGCTTTTTGAGGTAAAAAGGGATACATTAGCACTTGCACGTTCCATGATAGAAGAGGAAATGAGCCATGCCGTTACCCTCAACGTTCCAATTAAAATAAACGTAAAGATTGGAAAAAACTGGATGGAAACGGAATGAATTATAGACCAAAGATCATTGGCATAACAGGTGGTATATCAAGTGGAAAGAGCACTATTGCCCGCATGCTGGCTTCATTGGGGGCTGAATGTATTGATGCTGATGAAATGTGCCATCGGCTAATCCTTACAAAAGGATTACAAAGCAAGATCATAGAGAGGTTCGGAAATACTATTCTAGACTCTTATGGTAAAATTGACCGTTCACGGCTTGCTGAAATCGTATTTCAAGACAAGACTTGCCTTGATGACCTGTGCAATATCTTACATCCTATTGTTATAGATAAAATAAAATCAAAAATAGCTGAAATAGAAAGGCAAGGACGTAGAAAAGCCATCGTTATTGATGCAGCTTTGCTAGAAGAATCAGATCTTTCGTTGGTATGCGATCTTGTTATATTTGTAAATACAGGAAAAGACAATAGGTCAAAGAGAAGCCAAACCAGCAGGCATTGGCCGGCAGGAGAATTAGAAAAAAGGGAGCATTTTCAAATGACATTAGAAGACAAAAAGAAAAAAGCCGATTACATTATTGACAATAACTTTTCAACAGAAGACACTTTTAGACAAGTAAAAGAATTTTGGAGAAATTATATAGAAGAATTTTCATTTTTTAAAACTAAGGAGGAAAAATTAAAATGGTAGTTACCAGTGGTAAAAAAGAACCTACAGTTGTAGACCAGGAAACAAACGAAAAGTACGAAGAAATCAAACGTGGAGAAATGCATATCACAGAGCTGCAGAAAATGACCATTAAGGAGTTACAAGAAACAGCAAAGAGGGAAGGTATTAAAGATTACACAGGACTGAAGAAACAGGATTTAATCTTTAAAATCCTTAAAGAAAGGGTTAACCAAAATGGTCTCATGTATGGAGAGGGTGTTGTAGAAGTACTGCCTGAAGGGTTTGGATTTCTGCGGTCACCGGATTACAATTATTTACCTTGCCCTGACGATATTTATATCTCACCATCACAGATCCGCCGTTTTGGCATCCGTACAGGTGCTATCGTATCAGGTCAAATCAGGCCGCCAAAGGATACAGAAAGATATTTTGCCCTACTGCGGGTAGAGGCTATTAACTTTGAGAACCCGGAGATAATGGGGGAAAAGGTTATTTTTGATGAC
Organism: uncultured candidatus Brocadiaceae bacterium; assembly: GCA_964589115.1. Taxonomy (GTDB): domain Bacteria; phylum Planctomycetota; class Brocadiia; order Brocadiales; family Brocadiaceae; genus JBDIVL01. The sequence continues at coordinate 4,422 of CAZPUD010000219.1, forward strand.
CTGACTCCTTTACATCCTACGGAAAGGCTTTTTTTAGAAAAAGACCCAGCAGAACTTGAAACAAGGATTATGGATCTTGTTACCCCGATCGGGAAAGGACAAAGAGGACTTATTGTTGCGCCACCCCGCACCGGTAAAACCGTATTATTGCAGAAAATTGCCAATAGTATCAGGAAAAACCATCCGGAAGTTTATCTGATTATTCTCTTAATTGATGAAAGGCCTGAAGAGGTAACCGATATGGACCGTTCTGTTGATGCTGAGGTTATCGGCTCTACCTTTGATGAGCCTGCAAGCAGACATATTCAGGTAGCTGAAATGGTGATTGAAAAGGCAAAACGAATGGTGGAATATGGAAGAGATGTTGTCGTTCTACTTGATTCTATCACAAGATTAGCAAGGGCATACAACACAGAGGTACCTCACAGCGGAAAGATCCTTTCAGGCGGTGTGGATGCCAGTGCACTCCAAAAGCCAAAGAGATTTTTTGGAGCAGCCAGAAATATTGAAGAGGGTGGGAGTCTTACCATTATTGCAACAGCACTTATTGATACAGGAAGCAGGATGGATGAGGTTATCTTCGAGGAGTTTAAGGGTACGGGCAATATGGAACTCCATCTAGATAGAAAACTGGCAGACCGCAGATTATTCCCTGCAATTGATATTACCCGTTCCGGTACCAGAAAAGAGGAGTTGATCGTAAATCCTGAAGAGATTAAACGCATGTGGATGCTTAGGAAGGTACTTAACGAAATGAATCCGACAGAGGCTATGGAATTATTGAAAAACAGGTTAGCAAAAACAAAAACTAATGCTGAATTTCTTATGACAATGAATATTACATAAATTAATTGTTTTTGTTTTTTCCAGCAAGATAAATCATAAGGATAGAGATGTCAGCAGGAGAAACTCCTGAAATACGGGAGGCCTGTCCTAAAGAAACAGGACGTATCGTAGAAAGCTTTTGACGGGCTTCCTTCCTCAGTTCAGAAATATTGCAGTAATCAATCCATGATGGAATCTTATAATCTTCCATCTTCTTAAACTTATCTATTTGGATTTGTTGGCGTTGTATATATCCCCTGTACTTTACCTCTATTTCTATTTGCTCCTTTATTTCCTTTGGAATTTCTCTTTGATTTAGTACCATATCCATGGTAAGCAGGTGATCGAAGGCGTGGTCTGGCCGGCTCAATATTTTAGACAAAGTGTCTGGCCCTATCTTTTTTCCGTCTATATAAGATAAAATCTCTGCAATAGCATATTCTTTCTGCATTAATTTATGCCATTGCTGTTCAGTAATAAGTCCATAGCGGTACCCATATTTCATTAATCTTCGATCGGCATTATCATATCTTAGAAGAAGCCGATATTCAGCACGGGATGTAAACATACGGTAGGGTTCCTGGGTACCCTTTGTAACGAGATCATCTATAAGTACACCAATATAAGCCTCGGAGCGGTCCAGGATAAAGGGCTCTTTTGCTTGTATCTTAAGTGCTGCATTAACACCTGCCATAATTCCCTGAGCAGCAGCCTCCTCGTAGCCGGAAGTTCCATTAATTTGACCTGCATGGAAAAGATTTTCTATAAGTTTTGTCTCTAAAGATGGTCTGAGCTGGGTAGGTGGTACAAAATCATATTCAATAGCATAACCGTATCGTACGATTTCTGCCAACTCCATACCTTCTATAGAATGAATTATGGCATCCTGAACCTCATGAGGCATGCTCGTGGAAACTCCGTTACAATAGACTTCAAATGTATGGAGCCCTTCTGGTTCTAAAAATATCTGGTGTTGATCCTTTTCTGAAAAGCGGACTATTTTATCCTCAAGGGAAGGACAGTATCGAGGCCCTACAGACTTAATCTGTCCTGTATAAAGAGGGGAACGGCTCAGATTAGACTTAATAATTTCGTGTGTACGAGGGTTAGTATGCGTGATATAGCATGGAATCTGTGAACATACAATCTTTTCAGTTGAAAAAGAAAAAGGCTGCACATCTTCATCTCCATGCTGCGGTATTAGTTTCCCGTAATTAATAGTACGGCCGTTAAGACGTGGAGACGTGCCGGTCTTGAGACGCCCTACTTCAAAACCTATTTTTCGCAGCGAATCTGATAATTTTTCAGAGGAAAGTTCACCGATTCGGCCACCAGAGGTAATAAACCCACCAATATGGATAACGCCTTTTAGAAATGTACCTGTGGTAAGAATAACGACTTTTGCTTTATACTGCAAACCACTATGAGTAATAAGACCTGCAATCTTCTGATTATCAATAACAAGATCATCTACTATCTCCTGTTTCAAAAAAAGGTTGTTTTGGAGCTCCAACCTTTTCTTCATGGATAATTGATAAGCTTTTTTATCGGCCTGGGCACGTGGAGAATGAACCGCAGGGCCCTTTTTGGTGTTGAGCATGCGAAACTGGATACCTGTTTCGTCAATCACCTTTGCCATTTCCCCGCCCAGGGCATCGATTTCACGAACCAACTGTCCCTTTGCAAGACCGCCAATAGCCGGATTGCACGACATCTGTGCAATGGTATCCAGGTTTATCGTGAATAGTGCAGTACGCATACCCATACGTGCAGACGCAAGAGCTGCCTCACAGCCTGCATGCCCGGCACCAACCACAATTACATCAAATT
>CAZPUD010000220.1:0-7057 GCA_964589115.1 uncultured candidatus Brocadiaceae bacterium
CAGAATACACAACAATGCCCTTTTTTAGGTTTTATTGTTGATTTACAGTTTTTACATTCATAAAAATACTGGCATGCGTCAGTTGGCATTGTTTCCTCTTTTTCATATCCACAATTCGGGCAGGTAATTATTGATTGCAGTATTATCTTTTTTCTCATGCTGTTATTAAAATAAATTTTATGAATAAGACATTGCTTAACGTCAATATCTTTTGATTTTTTGCAACAATTGAGTCTTATGAAAAGTTTCCGACAATAACAATGTGTTACACGCCGCGTAGGGGCAGGTTTGAAACCTGCCCCTACAATAAATACCATTCGTGCAGGGGTCTTCAAAAAACTCAATTGTTACGATTTTTTAAACCTCTTATAAAGAGTTGGTGCAAGCGAAATTACTATCAATAGCGAACTGGCTATTATTAAGTTAATCCAGGCTTTTTTTCCAGCCCCTGTGGCCCCTTTCAGGAGTGCATCTGCAAAATAGGTATAAATAAACGTGCCTGGCAGCATACCTAAAACAGAACCCAATACATAATCACGATATTTAATCCTGGAAAGACCTGCTCCAAAGTTAAGTGCATTAAAAGGGATAAGAGGAATAAGCCTGAGGGTGAAAATAAACCGGAAACCATGACCGGCGACCTTTTCGTCAAATGATTCTATCCTTCCTTTCATAAAACCGGCGACAAAATCACGACCAAAGTATCTTGCCATTAAGAACGCAAGTGTGGCACCCAAATTAGAGGCAAGTATATTGTAGACAGTACCCCATATCACACCAAATATTGCACCACCAATTAATGTCAAAAGTGAACCGGGGATTGCAAAAACACATCCAATGCCATAAACAAGAATAAAAGCTGCAGGCCCCCACCAGTGCTCTCTCAATTGTTCGAGAATACTCAAAAGCTTATCTTTCTGGATGTATTGCGATAAAAAGGTATACCTGAAGGCAAAGAAGGCACCCCCGATGATACCAATGAAAATGCTAAATTTTATTATCGATTTCTTATTTATCATGAGAAGTTTTTAGACCTTTGTAAGCATACCTAGCATCTTTTCCTGAGGTAATGTCGAGATCATAATATATTGACTATCGACCCCTTTCCATCCAATAATCTGACAAGTGCCGCAAAAACCTGTATAAGTATGTATCACCATTTTATCCATCAAAATTTCTTTCATCTTAGAAAAATTAAAGTTTGAATTACAGATTATACCTATTGTAATAGGAGTACCATTACAATTGTAGAATACCATCGGAAGCTTTATTCCGTTCATCTCAAAAAAAGAGGCTCCAACTAATTGTGCATTTCCTTTTATATAAGGTAACGTTATCGGTAAATTAGCCTGTTTCTGGAAATATTCCACGATTGCTTTCATATTCTGTAACTCTAGACTCTCCTGAATACCTGGTAAGATGGTACTTAGACTGGTTTCTTTTTGAAAGTGCTCTAGAATTGATTTACTATCCTGCAAACGTATATCAGGATCAAGCCGTTTCATGACGTAATCGTGATATTTTGATTCTGCAAGACGAAGAAAATCATTTTTGTTCAGTTTATTCTGTACTATAAAAAAGCAGACGCTAAGAACTATCACTGCTGCTATGCCAGAAATCAGCGCTAATTTACTCTTTAATAGGAAATCCTTTATAAAGAGGGTAAAGAAGCGTGGTCTTCGTTCTGCACATCTTAAAATTTCTTGTTTCAGGTAAGGAGGGGCATTTACCGTACAAACAGTTTCTTTCACTCTTCTCTGAATGAGCCTTTCTTTTTCTATTTTCCGACTGCACTCGTAACACATATCAAGGTGAGATAAAACTTCGATGTTCTTCTCTACATCTAGCTCATTATCAAGAAAAGCATAAAAATATTTTCTAACAGTATTACAATTCATTTCTTATTCTCTTTCATAACCATGTTTTTTTGCATACGTGGTTAATTTTTCTTTTAACATCTTTCGCCCCCGGTAAATTCTCGACATAACTGTGCCAATGGGACATTGAAGCATTGTTGATATCTCCTTATAAGAAAAACCCTCTACGAGTGAAAGCAAGATCACCATTCGAAAATCATCAGGCAATTCTTCCATGGCCTTTTTTACGTCTGCATCAAGCAATTCATTAAATTCTTCATTTTCTGTAACAGGAGACATGTAAACTTCTTCTCTTACCGATTCATGGAGGGATTCTTCACTATCAAAATCAACCAGGGTAGGCTCTTTTTTACCTTTTCGATACTGATTGATAAAGGTATTCATTAATATTTTAAATAACCATGACTTTTCATTGCTTATCTCTTCACCATTCTGAAGAAATTTAAATGCCTTTAAATAAGTCTCCTGGACAAGGTCATCGGCATTATTTTCATTTTTAACGAGATACAATGCCGACCTGTATAAAGCATCTATATGAATAAGAAGATTATCTTTTTGACTCACGATTTATAATTACCGAAGATTAAATATTGTATGCTATCGATAGAAACGATCTTATCCTTTAAGACAAACAATAATGGAAATATATTCCCACAAAATGAGAATATTTACTATCTTTGCTCATTCAAGCCCCAGTCATAATCAAGGTATTTTACAGTAACTTTATTATTTCTTATAAACTCTGTATCATCCTGGCTTAGATATTTAGCAGCATACTCTTCAATCTTTTCATCCTTCTTTACAAAATCTTCCTCATACCATTTAAAAATCGATGAGAGATGCAAAATTTTATTTTCTTTGTCTAAATGATTCTTCTTTTTGTTATTTAGAAAGTACCTTGCCTGATCATCTAATTGTTGTTCCAGTTTCTCAGCCCTGTATGCCTCTGTCCGTAACTTTGGACAACTCATTGAGGCACAACTAATGGCGTAATGTATCCTTGGTTCATGGAATGCCTCTCTCAGCTTTTCATTCTCTATCCCTCGCAGTGTTACCTTTCCCTGCTTCGTCTTAAATTTCTTTCGTATAAAAAAACTGTGAGGAATCCAGCCTACATCAAGAACGCTCTTTATCGGATATTCTTCCAGCACCCCTTTTAGAACAAAAGCATTATAGGCATTTATCCAGAAAGCCAACCGGTGTTTATCAGACGGCAGCGTGTCAGGATCTGTATTGGAAAGATATTTAATATATTTCTCAAATTCCTTATCCCCTTTTAGTGCCTTGTAATCAACCATCCCGTCCTCCGTAACATATTGCTTTAGAATACGGTCATAGATAGTGTTTGGATCATTTTCTTCAACCGCATAAACTGTAATTGCCATGCTCAAAATCAGTATAGAAATTAGAAGCATAATCATTCTCATTTCAACCTCCTTCTGTAGTGATTAGATAGTTACGACTAATACACTTTCAACATTATTTGTAACGGTATTTGAATAACCAAAAGAGGTATAGCATGTCATTGCGAGGGTCTTTTCCGAAGCAATCTCCTAGAGTTTAGAGTTTCTAGTTTAGAGTTTGGAGTTTGAACTCGAAACTCTAAACTAGAAACTAGAAACTCTAAATAAAGGGATTGCCGCTGTTGTATAGAAAGTATTAAATGTTCTGCTCAATCATGGACGATTGAGCTAGCTTAAAATACCAGGAAGTAATATGGGGAAAAAAACAAAAAGCGAGCTAACTAAAAAAATTTGTGAGCTTCGGAATAGGCTTCAGGAAGCAGAAAATATCCTGAATGCTATAAGAAATGGAGAGATAGACTCTATTCTCGTTAACAGTCCCAGAGGGGAACAGGTCTATTCATTAAAGGGTGCAGAACATCCATACCGGGTTATTGTTGAAAGCATCAACGAAGGGGCAGTAACGCTCAGCAGCGATGGCATTATCTTATATTCCAATATGCGTTTTGCAGAAATGGTAAAACAGCCTCTTGAGAAAATTATAGGTTCCTCATTTTACGACTTCATACCAAAAGGACAAAAACATCTTTTTTCAGAACTTCTTAAAAGAGGAATAAAGGAAGGAGCAAAAGAGAGATTTAGCCTCGTTACCGGCGTTGAGGGTATATTTCTTCCTGTGTATATCTCTCTAAACTCGCTGCTTATTGGTAATAAACCCGGCCTGAGTATGATAATAACTAATTTAACAGAGATAATAGAGAAAGAAACATTTGCAAATACGATTTTAGACCAGGCGGCTGAAGCAGTTATCGTTTGCAATGAGGACAGCCTCATCATCCGTTTAAACCAGGCGGCACAATCCTTGTGCAGGAAAGATTCACATTTGCAGCAATTTGATAAGATATTTCCGCTTCGGCACTCTGAAAAAAAACGTAATAACCAGAAAACGGCATTTTCTGTTTTCACTATTTTAAAAAATAGTGTGGTGAAAAATCTTGAAGTCAATATGGAATGTGAGAACGGGGAGATCCTTTATTTTATCCTGAATGCCGGACCGCTTGTAAGCGTGCAAAATAACAAGCTGGGCTATGTAATCACACTTACGGATATAACAGCACGGAAAAAGGCTGAGAAGGCACTTGAGATTGACCAGCAGAGGTTCTTTTCTCTACTGAATGAACTTCCCGGCTATGTTGCCCTCCAGTCACCTGATTATTCTATACGTTATGCAAATCGTTATTTTCGTAAAATTTTTGGAAACCCTGATGGAAAATTATGTTATGAGACGATGCATGGTTACTCAAGTCCGTGTAAAAATTGTCCTACTCTCCGTGTCTTTGAGACAAAAAATACTGAAACCTGGGAATGGACATCACCGGAGGGAAAGGTCTACCAGGTCTATGATTATCCTTTTGTCGATATTGACGGTTCACCTCTTGTACTGGAGTTAGGGATTGATATAAGTGACCGCAAACAGGCAGAAGATGCGCTGCGTGCAAGTGAGAGTAAGTACCGGTTACTTGTTGAGAACCTCCCGCAGAGGGTATTCTACAAAGATAAAAATTCAGTATATATATCATGTAATGAAAATTTAGCTAAAGACCTGCACATTAAATCAAATAAAATTATGGGAAAAACAGACTATGACTTCTTCCCTAAAGAACTTGCTGAAAAATACAGGTCAGAAGATAAGAGGATTATGGAGTCGGAAAAGACAGAAGAAATGGAGGAAAAGTATGTCAAGGATGGGAAGGAATTGACCGTACACACCATTAAAACCCCTATACGTGATCAGAAAGGTAATGTTATTGGTATACTTGGTGTTTTCTGGGATGTTACAGATAAGATAATGCTGGAGAGGGAGGCCGAACGTTCCAGGCATCTGGCGGCATTGGGAGAACTGGCTGCGGGTGTAGGTCATGAAATCAATAATCCGATGACAGGCATTATTAACTGTGCCCAGATATTATTTAATAAAAGTAGTGAAGGGAGCAGGGAAAAGGATATTGCCAGCCGTATTATTAAGGAAGGTGACCGCATTACAAAGATAGTTCACAGGCTCCTTGCATTTTCAAGGCCCATTGATAAAGACGAGAAAAGGAGTACTGTACGTATCCACGATATACTGTCTGATACACTTATCCTGACCGAAGCACAAGTGCGAAAAGAGGGTATCAGGTTACAACTGGATATTCCCAATGACCTACCGGAGGTATTTGTACATCCGCAGCAGATTCAGCAGGTTTTTTTAAATATTTTAAGTAATGCACGATATGCACTCAATAAAAAATATCCGGGAACACACGATAATAAGATTATTGAGATTTTAGTAAAAGAGATAGTTATCGATAATCATCCGTATATAAAAATTACGTTTTATGATTATGGTACCGGTATACCTTCTGATGTAAAAAATAAAATAATGAGCCCATTTTTTACCACAAAGCCGAGGGGTGAAGGGACCGGGTTGGGATTAAGCATTAGTTACAACATTATCAAAGAACATGGAGGCAAACTTATAATTGACAGCACCGAAGGGAAATTTACCAAAGTTATCGTTCTATTACCTGTAAAGGTGAATACTATGAAGGCTGCCCGGAAACCGGAATAAAAAACATAAAAATAAGTAATACTTTTTTAATTTAATGTATAGGAAACCTAAAGTTTCAGAGTTGGTTCAATCGTCCATGATTGAACCGAAACGTTTAGCATGTTTCATACGTCTGGAGTAAACCAAAACGTACAGGCCAATGCTAAACGAATGGTTCAATCTACAAGATTGAACCAACCACGGTTGCTGCCAAAGGCAGCCTAACTTGATGTATAGGAATTTTCGTTAGATGATGTGTTTTTCGTTGCTACAAGATCTGTTTTTTTTGTTCCTGGGCCGTAGGAAATAGCTGACCGGAACAAGAGTCCTCTTTTGTGGAGTTGTTTCAGTTTCAAAACCATGAGTAGGGTTTTTATGAGAATCATAGAATTTAATTTTGTTTGGCCGTGTACGCGGTCCATAAATTCAATTGGTATTTCAGTAATTGAGAATCCTTTTAAATGTGCCCTGTAGAAAACTTCTGATACAACAGAGGGGCCTGTAGAGACCATGGAGTCCAGATCGATTGCCTCTAACACCTTCCTTTTAAAGCATCGGTAGCCGGAAGATACATCTCTGATTTTTAGCCTTAACAAGACTTTTACGTATATACCTGCAAGGATCGTGATAATTCTGCGGACGGCGCCTCTGTTGACATCTTTACCTCCACTAATACATCGGGAACCAATAACCATATCTGCATCCTGCACTGCATTCAATAAATGCGGAATATATCTGGGATGGTGGGAAAAATCCGCATCCATCTCCACTACATAATCTGCTCCGTGCTCAAGGGCATATTTAAAACCGGCGATGCCGGCGGAGCCCCGTCCCCTTCCGGTTGTTCTTAGAAAAAGTTCTACTTCAGGATATTTTTCTGATAACTCTTTTACTACTGCAGAAGTGCCGTCAGGTGAATTATCATCCACGACAACGATGTGAAGATCCGGGATTTTCAGGTTTAATATTTCCAGGATTAGATTCCCTATATTTTCTTTTTCATTATAAGTAGGAATCATTACGTATGTTTTCATGAGATTAAATTGTTAATTTATTGAACCAATTATAACGTTGTTTCAGAGTTGGTTCAATCGTCCACGATTGAACCGAAACGTTTGGCATGTTTC
>CAZPUD010000221.1:0-7042 GCA_964589115.1 uncultured candidatus Brocadiaceae bacterium
CTACGAAGGTCGACCATGTGTCTTTTCCTCACCGATGCCCTTGAACCAAATGCCCTAAAATCAACAATCTCATTAACTTCTAAAAGCCTTTTCTTGAGTTCCTTAGCTATTTCCAAGTCTTTTTTTATCATAGGTTTTTCTCCTCTATTTGAGGTAACCTCATGGTAAAAATAATAAAGAGAGTCGGGTGTTGACTAACTCAAGTACTTAGAGTGTATCACAGCGTAAGAAAATTTAGCAGATTCTTCTTTTAGGAAGAAAAATATATGGTATGCTTAAATAACATTGCTTACCAATTCATCTACTATAAGACCCTCACATGGGCAATACTTTTTATTTAAAATATAAATACCTTTAAGCTTATTCACAGATGCCAAAGAAGCTTTTTCCTGTTTAACCCTGAAATAGGGGATATTCATTGATTTATTATTTACAAACTGCTCTGCCTTCAGCCTCTCCATTCTGTCCTTTGATGCCATCAGAATTTTCGCTTTTTCCATAATTTCATCCGAATACCACTCATAAACCTCCAGAGGGATAATTCTTACCGAATAGATGTCACGGAGTATATTATGGGCGTCTTGTTTGCTGAGTTCATAGTCCATGATATTTTCGAGTATTCGCAATGCTTTTTTGAATTCATCATAGTATTGTGTATTGTACAATTTTTCTTTACTATAAATATTTTTAACCATTGTTATCTTATTGGTTTCCTGTAAAAACATACCATCAAATTCCTTGATCCCTTCCTTCGAGAAGTTGAATATTTCTCTGTCATATATACTCCCAATACCAGAGCAATCCTGCGTATAAATAAAAATATTCGGCTTATTACCATCATATTCTCTATGCCTGTAAACGCGTCCCATCCTTTGAAAAAGGCTATCAAGCGATGATAGTTCTGTGAATAGCACATCAAAATCTATATCAAGAGACGCTTCGGCAAGTTGAGTTGTAATCCATATTCCATGATTTTCCCGTCCCCCTGCAAATTCATAAATATCGCTCTCTAGTCTTTTCCTATCCTCTACGATATAAAGAGAATGGAGCATTTTAGGAGAGCAGCCCTTATCTTTTAATGCTCTGAATACCTGTTTTGCCTGCTTGACAGTATTCACAATGATTAAGACCTTCTTCTTGCTTGCAAGAGCCTGTATTGTATCAAAAGCCATATTTAGGCTATCCTCTATTACCTTTATTCTATGTCGTTTCTTATCAGTCAAAAATTCTTTATACTCAACCTCTACTCCAATATCTTTAAAAAAGTCTAGATATGTCTGTGGAAGGGTAGCGGTCATTATTAGAAATTTTCCACCCATCTTGTATATCTCATGTAAGCCCTTGAGAATAATTGCTGCAATTCTTGGCTCATAGCTTTGAATTTCATCAATGATAACTTTGGAATAGAGTAGTGTTGATAGGATTTTCTCATATCCGCCATATTTAAATGGGAAAGTAAACAATTGGTCTATTGTTGATATATTGACCTGATAGGAAAGCTGCCGTGAGTTTTTATATATTTCAAACGACGTATCGTAACCTGCATAGTTGAGATAATCAAGGCTATCTGAATGCAAAAGTCCAGCGTTTTTATAACCGATTTCTTTCTCATTAGCAACCCTATCAAAAATAGCATTTACAGTAACCCGGAGAGGCAGAGTGAAAAAAGTTTTTTCATGTCCAACCCAGAGAAGCCCTGCCTCTGTCTTGCCAATACCAGTAGAGGCGACAACAATAAGGTTTTTATCTTTATTAGACATGGTATATTGCTGAAGCGGCCTCAAATCACCTTTGTGTGATAAAAATTCTAAAATCTTTCCTGAAAGACTATCATCCTTTATTTCAATATCAGTAAAGGCTGAGGATGCATGGTCAATTCTGTGCAAAAGTCCTTTGAGAAACAGATAGAATACATAAATATCGTTGTTGGGTGTTATTCTTGTTTTGTAATATCGTTCGTAACCAGTCCAAAGAGAATCAGGAGGATTTACGATATCTCCAACAAGCAACTTTCTCGCTTCTATCTCTTCCTGAATTGTTTTTTCTATCTCATTAAAATTCGGTAAGTTTCTACCTTCATGATGAAATACTATCGCCTGAATAATAGCCCTGATTATATCTTTCTCATATTCAAAAATCTCAGTTCCAAAGAAAGCTGGTGATAAAAAGTTATGCGGAATCTCTTTATCAACAATGACCATCAACAATGGAAGACCGATTTTTTCTCTTATTTTATTCTGGAATTTTGTATGTATTTTGCCAAGGTCATGATATCTTATCACAAGCGACAGTATATCCCAAAATATAGTTCTATGCCGCTCAGGCAAAAGATTTTCGATTCGTTCGCCGTAAGCTTGCTTAAGTAACCTCATGTTATCGAGCAGAGCACCGGTATGATCCTTAATTGTCTGACGAGGCTCGCTCTTTGCATAAACAATCTCGGCATTATTCATCATTTATGCCAGAATACAAGATCATCCCGTTCGTCAACAAAGACTTTGCTGTAAACTTTTCCAGACTCTACATATAGCATTTCAACTTGTTCCCATTTCTTAAAGCCATCTCTGATTTCATAATAACTATTCAGACGATAATTGATACCATGCAGATCGTTGTCTAAAGCACATTGTTTGGGAATATAAGCATAATACCTGAGAGATATACCGTTTCGCCGGTCTTCTCTTTCTTCTAAGTCAACCATTGAAACCTCATCAATTCTGACTAAATCCTCTCCACGACCAAGAGAAAGGTATTCTTTTGGCAATAATAGAGAGTCATGTAATCTGTTTAAAATATCAGCATGGGCAGCCACATGGATAATAAGCGATATGCCAACAAGAAGATTGGTATAAAAAACATTACGGTTAATGGATGTATTTCCGATCACCGCCCAGTAGTTACGGACTTTTCCTTTGTCTTTCCTGACTCCACCAAATTTATAAAGAGTTTGGAGGTTATTCGCAACGCTGTTATATGTCCCCTGTATTGAGAATTTCAATGGTATATATTCTGTCGCATTTATCGCATTGTGAAAAAAACCATTTAAAGTAGATGGCGGAGGCAGAGGATAGGTCTCTCCTGCCTTAAAAGACATAGGTTTCCTATAACAAACAAGGTCTTGGTAAAGTTTAAGCTTGAGAGCCTGCATAATGTCTATCAACCTCTTTTGAAATTTCAGAAAAGATAGTCTCAATATCTGCCACTTTTTTTACTGTAAGCTGCTTTAGGTTATCTTCATTATCCCAGATACCAGAAACAAAACCTACATAAGTGCTTTTGTTTATTGCCTTATCTTTAAATTTCATATCCAATGTTTCTTTCAACGGTCCCACAGCTATTGAAGGCGATGCACCTTTCCATTCAAGCTTTATTCTTCCCATGAAAAAAGGATTCTTAACATCATAAATGCCTCCAATCGCAAAGAGAGGGTTTAAGTTTTCACTCCGCCCCTTTATTTCTCGATTAAGTATTTTCAGTATCTCTATGAATTGTCTCACACGGGTTGCCTTTTTAGTCTTATCCAGTGTAACGCCTTCATCTATCCCAACTCTGTCAAGATCAATCGTAACGGTATATGTGTAGAAACTCAAATGTTGCTCAAGCTGGGCTATATTTGGATGTATTTCCTTTTTATCTGCCGAGGCCTTTCTATCCGCTAAACCCTTATTCGACAAAAATTCAATATCATTTAGATACGGCTCTAAAGCTATGGCTGAACTGAGGCGGACAACAGCAGCTCTATTTAATGCTCCCTTTCCTTTTTCAGTTTTCATATATCCGAAGAAATCAATTTCGGGTGATTTATCTATAGAAGCACTTGGAGCAAATTGAATTGTTCTTTTATTACCATCACCAGCTAATACAAGCTCTGATCCAAAAGTAGGCCAATCAAAATAATTTATCCCAATTCTTACGATATCATATCGTAATGATTGACGAGACGCAAAAGAGTAAATTAATCCATTATCTCTTGAAAGTTTCTTTAGTTCAGACACATTCCCTGTCCCTTCGCCGTAATTCAAACTCTGTGCCTTGAATATAATTGATAAAGTTAATCCTTTATTATTCATTGTTTTGTCCTCCTTTTTCTGTATGTTCTGAATATTCTTTTCCAAGCAGTCCTGTCAGGAAAGCATATCCAAATGCTTCAGCATCTAAAACACTATCTTGTGTGAATATTTCAAGAAAAGTAGCAGGCGGCTTTTTATCAAGATTCATATAAAGCCTTAACATAGTATCATAAAAAGATTTTGAATCCCTTACTCTGAGTGATGAGAGCATTTTATAAGCATTGCTGTTTATTTTGTTTTCAGCGTCTCTATCTCTAAGTTCTTTTGCGATATTCTGCCCTTCGTAATACAATGACCAAAGCTTTTTTGTAGCCTTTTCTTTCATATCATTTCTCCCGATTTTATAAATATCAAGACTTTTCTGAATCCTTACCATATTGAACAGGCCATTTGATCGATTATGTTTTCCAGAGACCATATCGCGCATTATCTTGTTCAAAAGCCCATATAGGGATATTCCACTTAACAGACAATCGACGGTTTTTTGGAGGACATTGATAATCTCTTTATCCTCTTTTCTCTCTTTATAATAAAATCCATCTAATTGTTTAAAATCTTTATAGTTATCGCCTTCAAATAATTTTGCGATATACGATGGCACATGAAAATGCTGAATCTTGTATGGTTCGCTATTTGTATCAAACTCCACGAACAGAATATTCCCAAGCGTCCAACGGCTTTTTCTCTGTTGAAAATCAAGGAGTATATTTCTGATTATTGTTTTAAAAGGATTATCTCTATTGGACAAAATAAGGTTTTCAAGAGTGTTGTTTATTTTGTAGAGGTCATCAACTGTCGTATCAAGATTCACAAAAAGATACTGTTTATATTCGCCGATTGATTTTAGATTTGAAAATCCTGCAAATGAACACAGATATATCAACTCACATAATGAGCAAAGATGGGTATTGGGTATTAGGTTCCAGTAAAAGTTTTTAAACTCATTGGGGCTTGCACCGGTAAGTTTGAATGCGCCTTCATCAAAGAAGGTATCCTTCTTGGCTATTCGTTCGTTGCAAATCTTACAGTAATGGAACTTCCTCTGTTTATTATTACTAAAGAGTGGCTTAATAAAATCCCTGTGGAACAACCATTTGATATTTGATTTAACGTTAGCATTGAAAATGCTTTTCCCTTCATAAAAACCCTGTAAATAATATTTGGAATATAGGTCTTTATTCTGTTCCCAGTGGACGGGTAACGCTTCTATTAGCATATTTGCTATTTCTTTATACCCTTTTGATTTTTTTGTTTCAGCAAGCAATTCAGAGATTATGGCGTCATTTTTCATGGTTTTTGAAGCGGTAATACTCTTAGTGTATTCTTTGATATCTTTCTCCGTTGTAGCTTCGGTTGACAATAGATTGCTTAATTTTTCAGCTTTACTCTGAATAGTATTGGCTTTTAAATAAACATATGAAAAATATTTTTCGTGAAAATCTTCCAATATTTTCCTGTCAAAAGAGATATAATTATCCCCTCTCACAATTGCATTGATGCTTTCGTTAAACTCAAATATCTTTAAAAAACCGACTATTCCAGCATTGTAAAGCCAATCACTGAGATATATTTTCTCTTCCATGCTTTACTCTATTCTCCCTCTTTCCCATATCTTATTTTCATTGCACCATATTTTGTAAATGTATACGGCAAACTAGTACATCGTCAACTTAATTATTAATAATAGATTGTATAGTATCCGTCATTGCGAGGAGTGTTTTTCCCCGAAGCAATCCCTTTTGAAGCACCCAGGAGATTGCTTCGGAAAAGACCCTCGCAATGACATGCTATACCTTTTTGGACATCCCCATATAAGTTGACGATGTACTAGGTGAAAATTCGATCTTTTAAGGTGGCCGTAATTTGTGAGCACCTCAGATCTTTCGGGAATGTGACGAAATCGCCAGCATTGATCTCTACCTTTTCACCACCCTCTGTCTCCACGGTAACCTTACCCTCAAGGATATAACACTCCTCTGTTTCATCGTAATGCCAGCCAAATTTTGAAATCTCCTTTGTCCAGATCGGCCAATTGCGAACATCCCTGTTTTTTAACATCTCTTCTGAAGGTTTTTCAATTTTGATTTCCATCTATCACATAATTAACTTTGTGATAGTTTAACAATCGTAAGAACTCTCTGAAGTCCTTGCTCATTAAGGTTGATTCCCCTCATTTCACTATACTGTTTTCTTAATTCTTCAACCGCATCGATTTTTTCTTTTATAGACCTGGATTTCCAGTACCTCAAATCGTCTTCTTCCTGTTTTTCAGAATCGGTTAGCCTGTATTTTTTTATCACTTTTTCCATACAAATCCTTTCTATCCATAATTTGAAACTCACATTATACTAACCAGAATAAATCGGCATGCGCAGCGCGGGAATTTGGATTTCGGATTTTAGATGTCGGATTTCGGATTTTTTAATTTGGTTTTTCATTCCGCAGTCCGCAATCCCAAATCCGCAATTGGATACATCCCCCGCCATATGCCGACCACAAGGGATCGGCGCTACAATTTTTGCCGAAAATGTTAAAATTTATCTCTTAAGACACTACCGCCTCAACCATCCCGAATCCCTGTCCGGTCCTTAAGCCAATACCTATCTGATAAAGCATCTGCAAATCGCGCGGGTCTCCTTTCAGTGCAAAGCATCCCTGAAAGGTAGTAAGGGTCATATATGGTTTCCCTGTTTTTTCTCTGAATCCCTGCAAGGTATGCTTTACTACCTGCTTTTTAAGATTCACGGGAATAAACTCAATTTCTCTATATAATCCATGTCCCTTTTCACCATTTTCTGCCCTTATGTCTTCCAGAATCCTGTCATGAGTTTCGTTGAAGTGGTTATTAAAATACTGAAGGTTAAAGGCAGGGGGATGAGGAATCGATGCTGAAGGGGCCTGGAATGGCAGTAATGGTTTGCCGTCTTTGTCTTCTATTAACACCGGGGAGTTGGTCCTGAATGTGACTTTAT
>CAZPUD010000222.1:0-7039 GCA_964589115.1 uncultured candidatus Brocadiaceae bacterium
TCTAAATAAAGGGATTGCTTCGGGGAAAAACGCCCTCGCAATGACAGATACTATAATGATCTGTTATTAACAATTATGTTGACAGTGTACTAGTTGTTATTCACAGTTATAAAGGTGTTAAATAACTTTTTCCTTTTCGATCTCTTCAAATTCTTCAAGTAACTCCTTTTGCTTTTTGGTTAAGTTCTTTGGCGTGCGTACAATTACACGTACATATTGATCACCATAGCCACGCTCCTTCAAATGCGGCATACCACTACCTCTTAACCGGAATAATGTATCAGTTTGCGTCCCTGGCGGAATTTTCATTATAGCATTTCCATCCAGCGTTGGGACATCAATCTTTGCACCAAGAGTTGCTTCCGTCAATGAAATAGTTCTTTCCATATAAATATCGCTTCCCCTTCTTTCAAAGATTGGATGAGATCTTACAGAAATAATTACATAAACATCCTCTTTTAATTTTCTATCGACCTTATCAGCCGCTATCCTTAGGGTTGTTCCATTGTCAACACCGGGAGGTATCTTTACCGTAACTTTATCAAGTCTCTGTATTTCACCTATTCCGTGGCATGTAGGACAAGGATGCTCAATAATTTTCCCGCGGCCTTTACAAACAGGACATGCTCCGAATTTTATAATCCTGCCAAATCCCTGTAACTGCTCCTGCTGTACTTCTCCTCTTCCTTTACAGTAAGTACAAACCTTAGGAGTGGTACCTTTCGCAGCACCACCTCCGCTGCAATCGGAACATCGTTCCATATAAGGAATTGCTACTTCTGTACTAACACCCCTATATGCCTGTTCCAGGGTAATCTCAACCTGAACTTGCCTGATACGTTCTTCGGGATGTTTGAAGCCCCATCTACGGCCAAAAAAGTCACTAAAAATACTACCCCGGCCAAAGAAATCAGAAAAAATATCGTGCCCAAAAATATCTTCAAGATCACTTACATGACTAAAATCACGCCATGTAAAACCTTCTTTACCAAAATCTGGCGCAACACCAGCATGACCATATTGATCATACCGGGCCCTTTTATCATCGTCGACGAGCACCTCATACGCCTCAGATACCTCTTTAAATTTTTCCTCGGCCAGCTTTGGATTATCCTTGTTAAGATCAGGATGAAACTTTTTGGCCAGGTTACGGTATGCAGCCTTGATCTCTTCTTTCGAGGCGCTTCTATCCACGCCCAGTATTTCATAATAGTCTCTTTTAGTATCTGGCATAATCTTCTATTACATCGTCAAGATGATTCATAATAATAGGTGATAGAGTATCCGTCATTGCGAGGGCGTTTTTCCCCGAAGCAATCCCTTTTGAAATATCCAGGAGATTGCTTCGGAAAAACCCCTCGCAATGACATGCTATACCTCTTTTGGATATTCCCATACCGTTACAAATAATGTTGACAGTGTACTATGCTGTACCCGCTTGTAATTTTTTAATAATTTTCTTCTTTCTTCTTTCGTGGCTCACCACCCACCACTAACTTTGAAAAGAATGTAATTGCCACAATAACAATAGCTATTGCGCCGCCAAAATAGAGGGTTTCTACAGGGTTCTCCCACTTTACGATGTGTTTTAAAAAAGTGATCACAATAACAACTACTGCTGCAGCAATCAGTTTTTCTTTCAGATCATTTAGGTCGTATATCCTCAACCAATATGGATAACCGATAGACTGGTCCCTATCTACAAACAATTCAAAGAGTCCGATTCCCATAACAAACATAACCACAGCTACCATAAACAGATCAATGGCAGAAATAAAATGCACAGAAAGTTCAACACGATGCTCTCTGTGATAAAATAAAAAATTCAGTATATCGGGAATACCATTAACAAATTCCCAGACCCCGGCAAAGATTAAAAAACCAGAAGCCATTATCGTAAGAATTGAAGCCAGTGCTATGAAGTATCGCCCTATATTAACGAATACCTTATTTATTATTGTCAGGAAATCATGATTTGCCATACTACCCCTCTATTTTTCATTTACTTTCCCCTATAAGTTCTTTAATTTTATTTTTCAATTCACTCAGATCTGATGATTTAATAATGTATGCATCTGCTGACCATGACATAAAATTATCTTTGTAAATGCTGTAGGCCGTATTAATAATAATTGGTACCTTCCGTTCGCTGAGAATTTTACCCATTGATTCTATACCATTCATCCTTGGCATATTGATATCCATTATAATGAGATCAGGCGATTCTTCCTTTACCTTTTTTATAGCCTCCAACCCATCCCTTGCGGTAATGATATTGTATCCCTCAAGCGATAGTTCTTGCTCGTAAAGCAAGAGTTGGTTTTTATCATCTTCTACCACAAGAATTGTCTTCATCATGCGTCTCCTTATAGTTACTCATTCCTCATTGGCAGGTAAACAGAAAATGTTGATCCTTCGTGCAATGTGCTTTTAACCTTTATATATCCGCCGTGGTCATCTACAATCTTTTGTGATACAGCCAATCCAACACCGGTCCCATCTACTTTTGTAGTAAAAAACGGTACAAAGATATTCTGCATTACATCGCTGGTCATCCCTTCGCCCGTATCCGTAATACTAATTTTTACACATCCGTCTTCCACCGTTGTTTCTATCGTCAGTACCCCTCCATCCGGCATGGATTCAACGGCATTTTTTATCAAATTCAAAAATACTTGTTTTATTTGAGTTGGATCTATAAGAATTTTCGGTATCGTCGTATCAAACTTCTTTATTACACGAATATGGCCCTTCTTGAAGTAAGGATCCATCAGGGAACAGGTATTTTCCAATATCTCGTTTATTTGAGATAATACATTAACAAATTCAACGGGCTTACTAAAATCCATAATATTTGCAAGGATCCTCTCTAACCGGCTAACTTCTTCTATTATAATACTTGCACTTTGCTTTAACTGATTATCCTCATTGGAAGTCCGCATAATCGCTCTGGCAAAGCCTCCAATGGTTACCAGTGGATTACGGATCTCGTGCGCGATATACGCTGCCATATTACCGATAACAGCGAGCCTTTCCGATCGGATAAGCCTTTCCTGGGTATCTTTTAGTTGCCGAATTTTTTCACCTAACTTTCGATACGCTTCTGCATTCTCAATTGCCAGTGCTGCATGATTAGCAAAGGTATTCAGGAGCTGAACATGCTCCTCTGTTATTGGCTTACGGCTGTAAAAATTATCGGCACAAATTAATCCGATCGCCTCACCTTTTGCCACTAATGGCACACAAACAAACTCATTTGCATTTATCATGTTTACAAACTTTTTATCAATATCAGGATTGTGAAAGGCATTTTTTCCCAAAATAGGTTTCTTATTTTTTATACATGAGACGATGATTTCTTTTTCATCTGTCAAAGAATACGCCATCAAGCGTGTTATCATGTGCAGAGGAGTATCATCACGATAATTATCTTCCGATGCTTTAACAAGGTCTTCGAGCTTTTCATACTTATTGGCTATTTCACTCCATATCTTATTTGCCTCCTCCCAGCTAGAAGGGCCAACAGCCATTTTACCATAAATGATATTCCGTTCCTTATCTACTAGAAAAAGCCGGGCACGATTAAAGCCAAGCGCAGTACCTGCTGTTACACACGTCAATATCAAATGAAGCAACCGATCGGTTTGCAGCGTTCCGTGCATTAAATCAACAAGTTTTCTCAAAAGAGAAAGCTGACGAATCTTTTCTTCACTTTCAGTGGTATCTATTGATAGTTTCAGTAAATAGGAAATACTACCATTTTTATCTCTTACAGGTGCTGAAATATTCTGAATATATCTTCGCTCCCCTTTTTCAGTAATAAGGTGAATATCGGTATAGTAATTTTTACCGCTAGAGAGTACTTTAAGAATAGAGCAGTCCTTTACATCATGGCATTCGCATCTATACACCTCACGACAAGTTTTCCCTAAAGGATCGTACTGTAAATTTAATATATTAGAGAGTACTTTATTAGACCAGATAATTTTCATATCTTTATCCAATATAGACACTCCTGCATTGAGGGCCTCTACAAAGGCATTGAAAATATCGTCGGCTTTATCTTTTAAAGTATTAGGTATCATATAGTATTAATTATCTTAGTATTAATTGTCTTTTCCCCAAACTTTTTTATAGAGCGCAATATATTCCTTTGCGCTTCTTTCCAGTGACCAATCATGGGCCATTCCATTTTTCATAATTTCAGTCCATACTGCTCTATTTTTAAAATAATCTATTGCCCTTATGATTGCGGCTAGCAGTATGTCAGACTTGTATTCTTTAAACGAAAAACCATTAGCCTTTCCATTAACAATAGGTTCCAAGCGAACATCAGTAATTGTATCTGCAAGGCCTCCGGTATTACGAACAATCGGTACAGTTCCATATTTTAAGCTGTACAATTGATTTAATCCACAAGGCTCGAAACGTGACGGCATTAAGAACATATCCAATCCAGCCTCAATTTCATGAGCGGAACATTCATCAAAAGCCAGTTTTACCGCTACTTTTGTAGGAAATATTTTTGTATAACTCCTAAATAACTCATGATATCGTTGTTCACCGGTGCCTAACAAAATAAATTGGAGATTTAACTTCATAAAATCCCGGAACATATCTACAATTAAATCTAATCCCTTTTGGTCTGTCAAGCGTGTTATCATCCCGAAAACAGGGACATCCTCTTCAGGAAGTCTATATTTCTTCTGAAGGTTTTTTTTACAAAGCTGCTTTCCAGTGAGATCTTTTATTCCATAGTTTGCAGCAATAAATTTATCAGTTTCCGGATTCCATATCTCATAATCAATTCCATTAACAATTCCATACAAATCACCCGCTCTTTCTCTCAATACACCATCAAGTCCTACACCATACTCAGGCGTCTGTATCTCTTTTGCGTATGTCTTACTGACAGTAGTAATAAGATCACTAAAAACAATACCTCCTTTTAAGAAATTTAACTTCCCGTAGAATTCCAATTGTTTAGAGTTAAAAAATCTCCAGTCTAATCCTGTCAGCTTCATATCCCAATGCCAAAACAGTCCCTGATATGCAAGATTATGAATAGTCAAAACTGTCTTTGTATTTTTGAAACAAGCTTTTCTTGCGTAGCTTGTTTTTAAGTAAACAGGGACAAGCCCCGTTTGCCAGTCGTTACAATGCACGACATCAGGATATATTTTCAATTTTTCAATAACTTCCAGAGAACCTTGAGAAAAAAATATAAAACGTTCACTGTTATCTTCATAATCCCTTATTGTAGACGGATAGTTATATAAGCCCTTTCGACCGTAATATTGATAATTATCTATAAAATAAATAGGAACCTCTGAATTTGGCAAAAAACCCTTATATACATATCCAGGTTTTATTTTATCACCAATTTTTACAGTAAATTGTATATCCGTCTTTGTTAACGGATATTTACTTTCTTTTATAATGCCATAGAAAGGCATAAAGACTGCAACTTCCACTCCCAATTTTTGCAGGCACTTGGGTATAGCTCCGGACACATCGGCTAAACCACCGGTTTTTGCAAATGGTATTACCTCGGATGATAAATAAACAACTCTCACTAACGTATAACCTCGGGTATCTTCTCTGTACTTACATCTCTTAAAAATTCAGCAGCACTTTCAGGAGTTACTGTATTTATATAAAAACCGCTTCCCCACTCAAATCCTGCAACTCTCGTTAATCGAGGAATAATCTCGATATGCCAATGATAATGTTCAATCTCTCCAAAAACAAACGGCGTTGTATGAATAACATAATTATACGGAGGAAATTCTAACGATAACTCAAGTTTGAGAAGAACAGTGCGCAATACGTATGCTAATTCTTCAGCCTCAAGCTTTTGTAGGTTCTCAAAGTGAGAAGAATGAACTTTTGATAAAATCCATATTTCAAAAGGAAATCTCGATGCATATGGTGTAAAGGCAACAAAATTATCATTTTCTAACACGATACGTTTCTTTGCAGATATCTCTTGCTGAACCATATCACAAAAGAGACAGCGACCTCTGTATTTGTAAAATTCTTCACATCCGTTCATTTCATGCATAACTGTTATGGGTACAATTGGTGTAGCAATTAACTGCGAATGCGAATGTTCCAGTGTAGCTCCGGCCGCTGTTCCAACATTTTTGAAAAGTAATCCATAAATAAATCTTTTATCTTTTTTTAGATCAATAAGTCTATCCCTGTATGACCATAAAACTTCTTCTACCTGTTTACTTTCCAGTTCTGCTAAAGAAATGATGTGTTTTGGACTTTCGATAATTACCTCATGTGCCCCAATGCCGTTCATCGAATCATAGATCCCTTCACCACGTTTATTTAGATTACCTTCTATCCTTAAAGCAGGAAATTTATTCGATACTACTCTAACACGCCACCCTGTTGAATTAGCATGAGTTCCTTTTTCTCTATATGCAATAATTTCAGGGGGAGTCTTATCTTCATTTCCTTCGCAAAAAGGACAAAAACCACCTTTCATAATTTGTGGAGATGATTTAAAATCGGTCGGCCGTATGGCCCTCTCTGTTGCAATAATTACCCAGCGACCAGAGACGGGATCCTTCCGAAGTTCCGGCATTCTATTATCCTCCTCTATATTACGTAAGAAATAAATCTTTTTGACTAATGTTTTGTGTCTGCTATATCACTAACACTTGATCTACTTTCCAGTATTTCTACTGGATGTTTGATCTTTTTCCAATATTCATCAAATTTAAATTTTGGGCTGTGCTCACTATCATGACACGTCTGACAAATATTTTCATTGAAACCATACGATTTGTTATTTACATTTTTTATGTGCTCACTTCCAGCACCATGACAACTTTCACAACCTACGTTTATTAAGTCCCGATTTTCCTCATAATTTAAAAACCCGGAGACATATCCATAACCAGTTGTATGACACTTAATACATTCGGGATCATACTGGTATCCGTCACTAACTAGTGTATTATATGATAGCCCATGTTTTGTTTTGGACCAATGCTCATAAACTTTTTTGTGGCATATTCCACAA
>CAZPUD010000223.1:0-6936 GCA_964589115.1 uncultured candidatus Brocadiaceae bacterium
AACGTTTCGGTTCAATCGTGGACGATTGAACCAACTTTGAAACTTTGAATTTCCTCCCAGCGGGTTCAGGTTTGCAACCTGAACCCATGGGTTTATATAGATAACGGCGCTGTGAGCAATTGAAGACATGATGGGCAATATAAAACATGGGGTTCAAGTTACAAATTTGAACCCGCCCGAGATTTTATTTGCTAAACTCAAAATCGCATATTAAACTAAAAACGTGAAAATTGCACTGGCACAGATTAATCAAACAGTAGGTGACTTTCGAAAAAACACTGAAAAAATTTGTTCCTTTATTGACTGCGCCAAAAGTAGGGGTGTACACCTCATCGTCTTTCCTGAGTTAGCCGTCACCGGCTATCCACCGAAGGATTTCCTGGATATCCCTTCATTCATCGATGAAAATCTAAGAGCCTTGAACAACATAGCTCATCATGTGTCCGGTATTTCTGCCATCGTTGGTTTTGCTGACAAGAATAAACTGCCTTATGGCAAACTTGTCCACAACGCTGCTGCGTTTATACAGGACCAAAAGATTGTCTCTGTTCATCATAAGTCACTCCTTCCGACTTACGATGTATTTGATGAACATCGTTACTTTGAGCCTGCACATGTCGTTTCACCCACACGGTTCATGAACCGCACTTTAGGCATATCCATCTGCGAGGATATATGGAACGATGAAGAATTCTGGACACGTCCTCTTTATGAAAGAGACCCTATTGAGTGCCTTGTTTCTCAAAGATCCAATATTATTATCAACATCTCTTCTTCTCCCTTTGCCGTGGGCAAGCATGAAAAAATACGGCTGCGCATGCTCATTCACGATGCTTTAAAATATAAAGTCCCTTTTGTCTATGTAAATCAGGTGGGAGGTAACGATGACCTTGTTTTTGATGGGAATAGTACCGTAATAAATGCCGAAGGTAAACTTATTGCGCAGGCCGCCACGTTTGAGGAAGACTTAATGATTGTTGATCTTGACAATCCGGAAGTACAGATTCCCCCAAAGACCTATACCACTATCGAAACTATCCGAAAGGCCTTAATTGTCGGCCTTCAGGACTACATGACGAAGTGTGGTTTCAAAAAAGTAGTTATTGGCCTCAGTGGTGGTATAGATTCTGCTGTCACCGCTGCACTAGCGAAAGAAGCATTGGGTAATGATAATGTTATAGGGGTATTAATGCCATCTCAATTTACCTCCAGTGAGAGCATCGATGATGCTATAAAGCTTGCCACAAATCTTAGAATTTCTTATAAGGTAATACCAATTAAAGGTATATTTGCATCGTATCTTAATACTTTAGAAACAGAATTTCAATGCATGCCATCCGACATTACTGAAGAAAACTTACAAGCACGTATTCGTGGTAATATCCTTATGGCAATCTCGAATAAGTACGGATACCTCGTCCTGTCAACAGGAAATAAATCGGAATTGGCCGTTGGTTATTGTACTCTTTATGGGGATATGAGTGGTGGGCTAGCCTTGATTTCCGATGTACCAAAAACAATGGTTTATGAATTAGCAAGATTGATAAACCATGAAAAAGAAATTATTCCACAAAATTCTATTAATAGATCTCCTTCAGCGGAATTAAGACCGAATCAGTTGGACCAGGATACCCTTCCTCCATATGAAATCCTGGATGGGATTTTGAAGGCATATGTGGAGGATGCAAAATCCCCCTCCGAGATTATTCATATGGGATTTGAAAAAAAAATTGTCCTTGAGGTTATCAAAAAAGTAAAGAGAAATGAGTACAAGAGGCGGCAGGCACCGCCAGGTATTAAAGTAACGTCAAAGGCATTTGGATCGGGCAGACGAATGCCTATTGCCCACAAATTTATATGTTAACATGAATAATTCAAAGGCAAATTTACCCATCGGTGTCTTCGACTCAGGTATTGGAGGAGTTTCTGTTCTTGCTGAATTGATAAAGGTATTACCGTATGAGAAATACGTTTATTACGCAGATACGCTTCATTCCCCTTATGGAAGCAAGCCTGAGAATACTGTCCGGTCTCTATCCGTAAAAGCCGCTGAATTTCTGTCATCCATAGGTATTAAAACCCTGATTGTTGCATGTAACACGGCTACAAGCGCTGCGATTCATGAAATACGGAGGATACATACTCTCCCGGTAATCGGAATGGAACCTGCCGTTAAACCTGCTGTAGAATCCGGGGGAAAGGGGAAAATTCTCGTTATGGCTACACCCCTTACTTTAAAGAGCAAAAAGTTTTATGAATTGATGCATTGTTATAGGGGTTTGGCTGATATTATCCCGTTTCCTTGTGAAGGATTGGTGGAGATTATTGAACAAGGTCATACTGACGGACGGCTGATTGAAGATTATCTTTTTCATATATTTTCACCGGTGAACAAAGAACACATTTCAACAATTGTCCTGGGCTGCACACATTATGTTTTAATTAAAAAGGAAATCTTGAGAATAGCAGGAAATGGTATTAATATTATAGATGGGAATTATGGAACAGCCAAACAGGTAAAAAAAGTACTCCAAAATGAACAATTATTGAATAATGGAACTTCAGAAAAGGACTCTCATTCTCTAGAAACAAATGTAAGATTTTATATCTCTGGAAACAGGAAAGAGACGATAACAACATGTAAACAATTATTACGGAACGAGGGGATTGTTTGTTCAGAGGAATTTTCCCATAATCACTAGCAAGGTGAAACTTCGGAACCGATAAGAGGCCACAAGTTGTAAGCAGTCAACTATCAGCAATTAGACAAAAATGTAGGGTGGGCATTGCCCACCGAAAAATAAATAACGTAGACGAGTAAGCAATATTTTGGTGGGCAATGCCCCATATGCATCAAGCTAAGGAACTCCCGGGCGGGTTCAAGTTTGTAACTTGAACCCCATGTTTTATATTGCCCATCATGCATTCCATTGCTCACAGCGCCGTTATCTGTATAAACTCATGGGTTCAGATTGCAAACCTGACCCGCCGGGAGATAAATTGTATATAAAGTTTTTAATCCCGATCAACATTTTAGAAAAAGGAGGAAGAACAGTATGTCTACAACAGATAATTTGAAGAATGCCTTTGCGGGTGAATCACAGGCCAACAGGAGATATCTTGCTTTTGCCAAAAAAGCCGAAGAAGAGGGATATGCACAAGTGGCAAAACTTTTCCGTGCTGCAGCAGAGGCTGAAACGGTACATGCACATAATCATATGCGGGTAGCATGGGGCAGCCACAATACGAAGGAAAATCTTCAGGAGGCAATTGCAGGAGAAACACACGAATTTATGAGAATGTATCCCCAAATGATTGAAGAGGCCAAAAAAGAAGGGCATAAACAGGCACTACAGAGTTTTGAATTTGCCAATAAGGTGGAAAAGATTCATTCTGATCTTTTTCAGAAAGCCCTTAATAATCTCGGTAATAATGAGACGGTGGACTACTATGTTTGCAAGGTTTGTGGTGATACTGTAGAAAACAAAGCGCCGGAAAAATGTCCTGTTTGCGGTGCAGCCGGATCTATGTTTACAAAGATTAGTTAACGGGGCAGAGTGTCAGGCTGATAAAATCGGTAAATGGGTGGATGAGTTATAGTATCCAACAGATAAAACCGAACAGAATATGACGAAAGTTGGGTCTTTTGTTGAATGCAGGTGTATGGGACATATGGAAAACCTTAAAAATGTCATTACGAGGAGTGAAGCAACGAAGCAATCTCTGCCTTTGGGATTGCTTCGGAAAAGACCCTCGCAATGACAATTGGGTAGTCTTTCGTAATTTGAGGATATGTTCGGTTTCATCCTTTGGATACTATAAATACCCGTTTTACCCATCCACCCATATACCCATTTACCCATCCACTCATCTACTAAAAGGAGAAGCGCTATGTCTACTATAGATAATTTACGAAAGGCATTTGAAGGGGAATCATGGGCTATTAGAAAATATTTAGCCTTTGCAAAAAAAGCTGAAGAGGAAGGTCTCCATCAGGCGGCCAAGCTCTTTCGTGCTATGGCTGAATCTGAAGCAGCACATGCAAACAACCATCTGAGAATACTGGGAGATGTACTAAATACAGAAGAGAATATCAAGTATGCCCGTGATCTGGAAGCACATGTGTCTACAGAAATGTACCCCCAAATGATCGAAGAGGCCGAAAAGGAAGGAAATAAACAGGCCGCACAAAGTTTTCAATATATAAAGGACGTCGAGAAAGGCCACGTCAGCCTTTGTCAAAAGGCTTTAAATAATCTTGGTAAAAACGAAGATATTGATTACTTCGTATGCCAGATCTGTGGCAATATTCTTGAAAAGATCAAACCGGATAAATGTCCAATTTGTACTTCAAAGTCCATGTTTATACGAATTAGTTAATTATACAGATTCTCATTGACAACGTAGGGAACTTTAGGGTAGACTTTTTACGTATCGTTTGAGAACCTATAAATAATTGAGATTGTAAATTATCCAGTGTTGATAATAGAGGCATCAAAATAAAATTATTCCGTGCAGCCTGTGGTCTCAAACATATCTTTATCGGTTCTGAATTATACCTTGCCAGGTCTTCCTGTTTTACACATATCAAAATATGAACCCGGGGCTTCATACGAATGCTTAATGTAAAAACATGTTCATTAAATTCCGCACAAAATTCTTTAATAAGAACCTATTTCCCTTTCTCATTGCAGCATCCCTAGCAATACACGGTCTAATCATCTTTCTTTCTCCAAAAGCAGGTCAGATTTTCACCTTAAGCTCACTCCGGGAAAGTTTCATCCGTGAACCTGGTGAATATTCAGTTATTTTAGAACTTGAAAACCCTGAAGATACAAAACGGGAAAAGAAAGCAAACCTGGATAAAGAGCAGAATAAGAACGAACAAAAGAAAGAGAATGAAGATATTAAAAAGAAATACAAGACGTTTATCGATACCTCAGATAACAAAGAGGATGAAAAAACTAAAGTCAATACCGATAAAATCGGTGAAAAGGGATCTGTTGCAAAAGATAACTTTCCCGATATGAAACAACCAGTTAATAACGAACCTCACGCAGAAGGACGGTCTGATGCACCACTTTTAGGTAAGGGAGAAGTAACCCTTCCTCATGATAGTAAAGAACAAGCACAAGAACAAGGGGTTACAGAGCAATCATACGCCTCCGGGGATGCCTCTTACAATAAAAATTCTCCACCTCGGTACGCTAACTTGCCCAAGGGGGCGGGAAAACAAGATGAGCCTCTGAAAGCACATCAAATGCCCCGGCATCAAATAGTGACTGAAAATAATGAGATAAAAATTGCTGAAAGGGAACCACCTAAACTAAATAAAACTACGATTAAGGTGGAAAATACAATACAAACACAAAAAAAAGAGCGGATTACTATTGGACATAGTATCAGACAGGATGAAGTGACCGGGCAAATGTCATATCAGGAAGGGTTATTGTTTACCGATAGACAAGATGAAATAAATAATAAATATAAAATGGAGGAAGATCCATTATCACCATACCGGGAACAGGAAATAATTAAAAAGGAGAAAGAGGAAAAGGCAAAAAAACCTCATGAGACAACAGAGGTAAAAAGTACAAGGAATACTGCAATACTTGAATCTGAAAGGCCACCGCTTCTGTCAGAGTTACCGGATATTGAATCGGAGCGCAGACTTGAAAGGGGGTTAGATGAGCAAGAAAGCCCGGGTGAACTTGCAAAACCGAAAGTATCTTTCAATGTCAATGCAAAGAAGCAGGGGTCGAGTAAAGAGCCAGTACTCTTTGAGGATACAATATCTAATGCATCAATTCCCGGCATACCGTCTTTTAACGTTAAAAAGCATGAATATGCTGCTTATTTTAAGCATATTCGTGAGAGGATATCACTGTACTGGTTTCTTGGATATGGAACCCGTGCAGAAATCAAACTGGAGACCGTTAATGATAAACCAATCATCGTAGAATTTAAGGTTTTACCCAATGGTGCCATTGATGGAGTAAGGATTGTAGATGATGCAGGAAATTTTCAACTTGCCTCCCGGCTTGTATCTTCAATCAAAGGTGCGGCACCACTAAACCCTTTTCCATCACATGTTAAGGAACCATCAATAGAAGTCCGGTTTAACTTTTACTTTTTTTAGGAATGGTTACTGAAAAATAAAGTTGTCGTGTTATCTTATAATTTGATACAATTCTTTTTATATTTTAGGAAGGAGTAGAACTTTGGAATGGCTGCTGGGCGGTGGTCCCATCATGATACCACTGCTAATCTGTTCTGTTTTAGCACTTGCAGTAATCATTGAAAGGGCAATTAATTTACGCAGGAATAAAGTTTTAAAACCAGAAATCATCCAAACGATACAGGCAATAAAAAACCACGAAGATATTCCCTTTGCAATCTCTAAATGTGAAGTAATTTCTGGTCCTTTTTCAAATCTCCTGCGCAGGATCCTTATTAACAACCACCTTTCAAGAGAAGAAAAATTCATTGATATACAGGCTGCAGGAAGACAGGAGGCCAAGGAACTTGAAAAAAGGTTACTGGTATTAGAGGTAGTAGCTGCCGTAGCACCGCTCCTCGGATTACTCGGAACGGTGCTGGGATTAGAAAGTATATTTGGAGTTATATCTGAATTAGGCCTGGGTCAGGCAAAGGCGTTTTCTGCCGGGCTTGCAGAAGCTATCAGAACTACGGTATTCGGATTGTTTATTGCGATTCCATCCTTCGTTGCATATAGTTATTTCGACAGAAAGGTTAATACCTTTGTCCTGGAGATGGAGGAATATTCTATGCATATTCTAAACAAGCTTTATCCGTCACAGGGGTCTGGAAACATAGGAAAAGAACCACCGGGTTAGGCGTTTAGCGCCTGAACATCGGTAAAATTTTGTCGATATGTCGAAGCGTTTAAATTCTAAATTCGAATATCGAAATACG
>CAZPUD010000224.1:0-6930 GCA_964589115.1 uncultured candidatus Brocadiaceae bacterium
TCTGTGAAATCTGTGTCATCTGTGGTTCCTGATCCCAAATCCAAAATCGTAAATCTAAAATCGTAAATCCCATTTAGTTACTCTTCCGATGTAGTGCCGGGAAGCTGCAAACCTAAAAACAGAAGTTAGTTTTGCTTAAACCGTACCATAACGGTTTTGGAGGTGAAAAATGTTTGGAAGACGATTCAGATTATTTAACCTGTTTGGATTTGACGTAAAGATTGATATTAGCTGGCTTATCATCGCATTCCTTATAACCATTACACTAGCCCGGGGATTTTTTCCGCATTATTTTAAAGGCTTGCAGCCGGCAACGTATTGGTGGATGGGAATTGGCGGTGCTTTAGGTTTTTTTGCGTCTATTATTTTTCATGAGTTCTGGCATTCCTTTATTGCAAGGAAATATGGATTGCCCATGAAGGGGATTACCTTGTTTGTTTTTGGGGGAGTTGCAGAGATGGATGATGAACCACCCAATGCTAAGACCGAATTCTACATGGCGATTGCTGGTCCTCTTTCAAGTGTTTTTCTGGGATTTGCGTTTCTTGGAGTAAATATACTTATTCCAAAAGAGGGTATATTTGGGCCTGTCAGAGGGGTGGTTGGTTATCTTTCATATATTAACCTCATCCTGGCAGCTTTTAATATGTTTCCTGCTTTTCCCCTTGATGGGGGAAGAGTATTCCGGTCAGCCCTCTGGAAATGGTCTGGTAACATCCGTTGGGCCACGAAAGTCTCATCATGGGTAGGATCAGGATTTGGTATTTTCCTCATGGTTTTTGGAATTTTGGGTATCTTTCAGGGGAATTTTATTGGTGGTATATGGTTTTTTATGATCGGCATGTTTTTAAAAGGCGCAGCGCAACTATCCTATCAGCAGGTGCTTTTAAGGAATATACTGGAAGGGAAAAAAGTACGGTATTTCATGAGAACCAACCCTGTTATAGTGCCGCCTTCTCTTCCATTGGGTCAACTCGTAGAAGACTATTTCTATAAATATCATTTTAAGATGTTTCCTGTTCAGGAAGACGGGCATCTTTTAGGATGTATAGAAATCGGTAAGGTGAAAGACATTCCCCGGGACGAGTGGAACCTGCATACGGTAGGAGAATACACTCAAAAATGCATGCCTCAGAATACAGTTGATCCATCAACAGACGCCCTGAAAGCCCTTTCTCTCATGAGACGCACCGGAAACAATAGGCTTATGGTTGTTAGTGATAGAAATTTGATCGGCGTTGTTACTTATAAAGACATTTTACAGTATTTCTCTGCAAGAATGGATCTGGAGTAATACAAATGATAAAGACTGTTTTTTTCGAAATAGAGAACTGGGAGCAAAATGAACTGCAGAGGTTAATCAGGGATCATACTATTAAATTTGCCGAAGAGCCGTTAACAATAGCAAACGTTAATCAGTATACAGATGCTGATATTATATCACCGTTTATCTATTCAAAACTCAGCTTTGACGTGCTGAAAAATTTTAAACACCTGAAACTTATTACCACGCGTTCTACAGGGTATGACCATATCGATGTTAACTTCTGCAAAGAAAACGGCATAGTAGTATCCAATGTACCGGATTACGGTAAGAATACTGTAGCAGAGCATGTTTTCGGACTCCTTCTGGGCATTAGTCACAAGATCACAAAGGCTGTAGAACGTACCAGCAGAGGAGATTTTTCTCTTCAGAACCTTATGGGATTTGACTTGCGCGGTAAAAGATTAGGAGTCATCGGTACAGGGAGTATTGGCCTCTTTGTAATTGAAATTGCAAAGGGATTTGGCATGGAAGTCCTGGCATTTGATGTAAAGCCAAAAGAGGAAATGGCGTCGAAGTTTGGATTTTACTATGCCACTATGGATAAGGTCTTATCTGTTTCCGATGTTATAACGATACACGTTCCGGCAAGTAAGTCTACGGAAAACCTTATTTCAACTGATCAATTTAATATGATGAAGAATGGAGTGGTCTTCATTAATACTTCCCGCGGAAGTGTTGTTGACATTCGCGCATTAGTGCGTGCTTTGGCAGAAGGAAAAGTGGCTGCTGCAGGTTTGGATGTGCTGCCGGAGGAGGCGACTATTAAAGAGGAAGCTGAACTGATGCGGTCTGTTTACCAGAAAAAGCATGATTTGGAGACGCTTTTAGCAGATCACATATTGTTACGCTTGAAAAATGTTTATATTACACCCCACAGTGCATTCTATACCCGTGAGGCTGTGCAGCGCATTTTAGATACTACCGTTGGCAATATTACATCATTTATGAAGAATAATCCTCAAAATGTTGTAACAAAGAAGTAATCCGCAAAAGGAGAGACGCCGATGTTAAAAAGTATAAAATCTTTATTTGGATATAAGATCCTTGCAGAAGATGGTGTAATCGGCAGGGTGGACGGGTTTTATTTTGAAGATGTGGCGTGGACGATACGGTATCTTGTCGTTGATACCAGTGATTGGTTTATCCATGGCCGGAAGGTACTGATTTCTCCTGCCTCTTTCGGAGAACCCGACTGGCAGGCAGAAACATTTCCCGTGCTGCTAACGAAGGAAAAAATAGAGAATAGTCCCCGTATTGATGTGGAAAAGCCTATTTCCCGTCAATACCAGATCGGATTGGACAGGTATTATGGATGGCAGGTTCAATGGCCTGCCGGCGATTCTTTTGAGTCGCCGCCGCCTCCTGCTGAAGAGAGTGATCATATGGAAGAAACAGAAACAAACGGGATGGGAGATCCGCACCTCCGGAGTACGAAGGAAGTTATCGGTTACCACGTTAAGGCAAGTGATAATGGTGCAGGTCGTTTAGATGATTTCATTGTAGATGATGAGGATTGGACAATACGGTATTTGGTAGTGGACACCGGTGATGAGTTAATAGGTAAGATGGTCCTGGTACCTTTCTCATCGGTAGAAGAGATAAACTGGAGTGCAGAGAGGGTATTGATAAATCTTTCAATGGATATTATTAAGAATAGCCCGGCATATGACCCATCAGTACCCTTTGATAATGCATATGAGAAACAGCTTAACGATTATTATACAGGCCGGTGAAGGCTCAGAGTGTGTCTAAACAGAATTTATCATTTCAACAATGGATAAAAAGTCCCGGAGGTCAAATTTAATGTTAAGGAATTTCAAAGTTTCAGGGTTGGTTCAATCGTCCACGATTGAACCGAAATGTTTAGCATGTTTCATATGCCTGGAATAAACCAAAACGTACAGGCCTATGCTAAACGAATGGTTCAATCTACAAGATTGAACCAACCATAGTCGCTGCCAAAGGCAGCCTAATTTAACGTATAGGAATTTCAAAGTTTTTTCGTTATTTTGTTAACACACCCCTAACCCCTCTCAAGAGGGGAATTGTAGATGTTCTCAAGAGGGGAATTGAAGAAGTCCCCTCTCGGGAGGGAACCTACCCCTTAACCCCCTCCCGGGAGGGGATAGGGGTGGGTAAAAAGAAATGTCGTTGGGTTTTGTCTTTTAAAACCCAACCTAATTTAATAGAGGGATGTGGTATGAGGATGATGAAATTACAGATTGCTGATTTGATACTATGGAAAACATCATCACTTCAATGGTGTCAGTTTGCACTTCGTACTCTCTTTGTAACTATTCTATGTGCAGGTATTCTACTAAATAACAGATTACCAAACATGTATGCAAAAAATAGGAATATAACAGATGATTGGATCACATTTACAATTGAAACCAGGCTCCTGATGGATGAATTAATACCTTTCCATCTTATTGACGTTCAAACAAGAAATGGTGTCGTTACCCTTTCAGGGTGTGTAAACAACTCTCTCATTCGCGAGCAATCGGCTGGTATTGCAGAAATGGTAACGGGTGTTGAATCGGTTATTAATAGTATTTTTGTAACTCCATATATCCATCTTCAAAATCAAATCGCCTTTGATAAAAAAATATTCATACCTCCTTATATTTTAAAAGTTGAAAAAAAAATACAGGATGCTCTGAATGAACCTATTGAAAAATCTGATGAAGAGATTAAGAGAACGGTTGAAGATGCACTTTTTGAGGATCCAAGGGTAATCTCATTAAACATAGACGTAGAAGTTCATAACGGAGTAGTAATGTTAACAGGTACTGTAGACAGCCTAAATGCAAAGAACACTGCTAAAGAAATCGTTAAGGATATTGCCGGGGTCTCGGCAGTTAAAAACAAACTTAAAGTGCGTCCCGGAATATTACCCAGTTACTCTGTGGTTGCCGAAAATGTTCGTAATGTATTATCAAGGGATCCAACGGCGAGACACCTTGATGTTAGCGTCGAAGTTCAGAACAACAGGGTGTACCTATTTGGCACTGTTAATACGGCCTATGATAAGCAGTACGTAAAAGATATCGTATCACAAGTACCGGGTGTGGTAGGTATCATAAATAAATTAAATATTGCTCCTCAAAGGCTGCCTGTGGACGAAGATGATAAACTTAAGGAAAAAGTTGAAACACAGCTTACTTTCAGCGTTTTTGTTCATAGTACTGAAGTTTCTGTAGATGCCAAAAATAGTGTAGTATACCTCACAGGCACTGTTCACAATCAGCAAGAGGCAAGCGCTGCAGTAGAAAATGCGTTCTATGGTGGGGCGAGAACGGTACGGAATTTTTTAAATGTTAGAGGGGAAACAGATGAGGAACTAAAACAGTTGCGAACGGAAGAGCACCTTTATACTGAAGTGGATTATCCGGATCTTTTTGAGGAGTTTTATTTTAAACCATATTATTTTTATTTGTATCCCTAATTGAGGTTTTTGGATAACTCTAGACCGGGTGGCACGGACAAATTATGTTTGTCTGTGTTGTTGAATGCACATGCAGGTATAGAATGTGCCACACTGACAAATAAAGTTTGTCAGTGCCACCCTTGCAATTGACTTATATAGACTGAAGTCTTGGAATGATTTCTAGTACACTGTCAACATAATTGTTAATAATAGATTATATAGTATCTGTCATTGCGAGGGCGTTTTTCCCGAAGCGATCCCTTTTGAAGTATTCAAGAGATTGCTTCGGAAAAGATCCTCGCAATGACATGCTATACCTCTTTTAGTTATTCACATACCGTTACAAATAATGTTGACAGTGTACTAGTAGCTGCAACCAAAATCCTTGATTGTGAGTTAGGGAATGGTGGGGTATTGGAGTTATGGGTTATTATTATGAAAGAAATTTCATCGGGTATTTTCCTGATAAGTATTTTCACTATGAGCATTCTCGTATGCGGGGTATCTCTGTCTGTACATGCACAAAATAATGATGATATTGTATCATCCAGGGTTTATGAACTGAATAAGGAAGTTAAGGACAGTGAGATTACGCTGGCAGTTGAAACCGAATTGATTACTGACGAGGTCGTGCCTTCGCATTTGATAGATGTCCGTACAAAGAATGGCGTTGTTATACTTTCCGGCTCAGTTGATAACCTCCTTGCCCGTGAACATGCAGTCAAAATTGCAGAGACGATTAAGGGTGTAAGGTCAGTGATCAATAATATTATTGTAGATCCGCCTCCACACTCCGATACTCAACTTGTTGTGGCTGCGAAAAACGCACTGGCCATTGATCCTGCAACGGATTCTTATGAGATTGATGTAAAAGCCGATAAAGGTATTGTAACCTTATACGGCACTGTGGAATCCCAGGCAGAGAAGCAGCTCGCCGGGCAAGTTGTTAAAGGAATTGCGGGTATTAAGGATATTAAGAATGAAATTATGGTTGTTTATACAAAGCAGCGCCCCGATTCAGAAATCGAAGCAGATATAAAAGGACGGTTACGTACTGATATTTATAT
Organism: uncultured candidatus Brocadiaceae bacterium; assembly: GCA_964589115.1. Classification (GTDB taxonomy): domain Bacteria; phylum Planctomycetota; class Brocadiia; order Brocadiales; family Brocadiaceae; genus JBDIVL01. Next base: position 5,825 of record CAZPUD010000224.1, read on the forward strand.
GAATACAGACTTTATCGAAGTCGATGTAAATGACGGAAAGGTAAAATTGCATGGTACTGTAGGGAGTGCAGTGGAAAAGTCCCGTGCTTATAATGATGCATGGGTAGCCGGAGTTACCGATGTGGATACAAGTGGTCTTGAAGTGAAATGGTGGATGCGTGATGACCTGCGCCGTAAAGATAAGTTTGCAGATAAATCTGATGAAAAAATAAAAAAGGCTGTAAAAGATGCATTCTTTTATGATCCAAGATTAAAATCATTTGATATTAAAGTGGAAGCAGAGAATGGAATGGTAACCTTAACCGGTGTTGTAGATAATCTTAAAGCCAAAAAAGTAGCGGCTCAAGATGCGAGACATACATCAGGAGTATGGATGGTTAGGAATTTTATCAGGGTGCGCCCTGAGAAATTACCTGGAGATTCAGCCGTCACAGAAGACATCTATGAAGCCTTATCAAGGAATCCTGTAATCGGCCGGTTTGATATCGATACAGAGGTCATCAACAACAGGGTACACCTTTATGGTACTGTAGATACCTTTTACCAAAGAGAGCTTGTCGAAGATATCGTTTCCGGTGTACCGGGGGTTGTTGATATTGTAAATAAACTGGACGTGAATTACCGGTGGCCATGGAAAAGTGATAAAGAAATTGAAAAGGATGTAGAAAATCAACTTTATTGGGATATTTTTGTAGACAGTGAAAATATCTCTGTAAAGGTAAAAAACGGTATAGTTAGTCTTTATGGTGCTGTTGATGACCGGGAAGAACTTCTTGCTGTAGTAAAAAATGCGTTCGAGGGGGGTGCAAAAATTGTACGGAGTTTTTTAAAAATTGGAAAAGGAAAAAAGGATAAAAAGGACTATCCAAAAGCATATGAACCCAGTTATTATTATCCGGAATATTTTTATGATTACTACTACAGTCCGTACTATATCTTGCCAAGGATTTAAAGATCAGAAATCTAATTATATGTATTTTCACTGTTTTTTCGTTATTTTGTTAACACATCCCTAACCCCTCTCAAGAGGGGAATTGTAGAAGTCCCCTCTTGGGAGGGGATTTAGGGGTGGGTAATAGGGGTGGGTAAAAAGTCGTTGGGTTTTG
>CAZPUD010000225.1:0-6915 GCA_964589115.1 uncultured candidatus Brocadiaceae bacterium
ACCAGGCCTTCCAGGAGATATTTATTTAACTGAACGAAAAAGCCAAATTCCTGAATGCCGGATATAACACCTTCAAAAATATCTCCAATACGGTTCTCAAAGTATCTGAGTAATTTTAATTTGATAATCTCCCTTTCTGCATCATCTGACCTCCGTTCGGTCATTGAGGAATGTTTTGCCCAATCGGGGAGGTGGGTCTTCCATAAATTTTGTACCACGGAAGATGATAATTCACCTGAAAAATATTGGTCTAAAATCCTGTGTACGAGCAGATCCGGATATCGGCGTATGGGTGAAGTAAAATGTGTGTAGTGGTCCATTGCAAGTGCAAAATGACTTCCCTCACCGGCCACATATACTGCTTGTTTCATTGACTTTAAAAGCACCATATTTATTGTATATGCCTCAGGCTTTCCCCGCACCCTATCCAATAAATTCTGAAGTTGTTTGCTTTTAAACGGATCTATTTTCGTATGTTCAAGACCCCGGACAAAATTAGCAAATTCCCACAAATCCTCCTCTTCCGGTTCGGGATGCACCCGGCACAATAGCGGCATTTTCTTCTCGTACATGAATGTTGCTACAACCTCATTAGCAAGGAGCATAAACTCTTCTATTAATTTATGGGAGATATCCCTTTCAACTTTTTCAACATCGTCAACTTTACCTTGTTTATCCAGTTTAACGGTAACTTCAGGGATATCAAGTTCCAGAGCACCATGCTCCATACGATTTTTGAATAGCAATTGGGTGAGATGTGCCATATCATTTAACAATGTTATTACATCATCTGGTACCTCTACGCCTGTTTCGTTGTTGATAATTGCAGTGGCCTGACTATATGTCAGACGCTTTGTGACGTGGATAACCGAATGTTTAACTTCCGATTTGATGAGTTTCCCTTTGCGGTCGAGGGTAGCCAAAACACTTTTTGTAAGCCGGTCTTCTCCTTCTCTCAAACTGCATATGTTATTTGACAACAATTCAGGCAGCATGGGGATGACTTCGCCGGGTAAATAGACGCTGGTACCCCGGAATCGTGCCTCTTTATCAATAGCCGTGTCGGGTTTTACGTAGTATGATACATCAGCAACATGTATACCTAATTGCCAATGTCCATGTTTATCCTTTTCAAGAGATACTGCATCGTCAAAATCTCTTGCATCCTCCGGATCAATCGTGATAATAAGTTTCTCACGCAGGTCGAGCCTGTTTTTGATCTCTTCATCTGAAACGGCAAGAGGGATATGCTTTGTTTCGTGTATTACTTTTGCATTAAAGGTATGAGGCAGTTGAAATTGATAGATGATGGAACGGAGATCAACTTTATGTTCGCCCTCTTTTCCTAAAACTTCTATAATCTCCCCTTCAGGGTTAAGATGTCTGGACGGCCATTCTGTAATTCGAACGACAACCTTGTCATTCGGTTGTGCGTTCATCGACGCCTCTTCCGCAACGTAAATATCTTTGAATAATCTAGGATTATCAGGTGCAACAAACAGCAGTCGTTTAGTCTTTTCGAGTGTCCCCACCACATATTCATTCGCACGTTTTAGGACATTAACAATTTGTCCAGATGCACCTCTTCTTTTTCCCTTTACTCTTTTCGGGATTTGGGCTGTTGTGGGGAGCCTGACTACAACGAGGTCTCCGTGCATGGCTGATCCCATGTTTTCCTCGTTGACATAGATATCTTCTCCTCCATTCTCCTTCACAGGAATGACGAAACCAAATCCCCTCGGATTACACTCTAATGTACCTACTACGAGATGTACCTTTTTGGGGATGGCATATTGTTTTTGTTTGATTTTGACAATTTCACCGGAGAACTCCAGATCTTGTAAAAGATTGCAAAACGTTTTATATTCTTCGTCGGGGATTTCAAAGTGTTCTGCCAATTCGGCAGCGGTCATCGGGCTGTATCTTTTACTGCGAATAAATAGGAGGATATCGGAGGGATCGATCATGTTTTTCATGGAGTCCTTGAGTCCTTTTCTTATAATTTGATTATTTGGTAGTTAGTAGTTATTCATAAATTTAGCGGCAGATTTAGTTGTGTTAAAGATTGTTTTCGAGAGAATACAGAGAAAAACAGTACTTGAGAAGATATATTTTTCTTATTATTTCCGTTAATATGACATAATTTCACCTCATTTTAAAGTTAAATTTCACCGGTTACTATTTTTTATAAAGTTTGCGTTCGAACATTTTGATATATTCTGTCCATGAGCTGTTTGTATCTTTGTGTTCGTTTATTGCCTTTGTCGCGGCATGCACCTTTGCATCAAGATTATCGAGGTGATGCAAGGCAATGGCCTCAGGCGTTCCCGGTTTTACCGGGGAACCCCACTCATACTCACCGTGGTGGCTCAGTATTAAGTGGAAGATAACGTTACGCAGGTCAGGTGGAAATCCATCTATTTCCATGGTTTTTTCATTGATCATAAGGATGCCGGAAATGAGATGTCCGGTAAGCTGTCCCTCATCAGTATACTGAAAGCTGCGATCGCAGGATAATTCCCGTATTTTTCCGATATCATGGAGAATAACACCGGTGATTAATAAATCCCGCTTTATGATAGGATAATGCGTTGAGAAACTCATTGCCAGTTTGGTTACAGAGAGTACATGTTCCAATAACCCCCCCAAAAAGGCGTGATGGTACTGTGTAGCAGCAGGAGCAGTGGAAAATATTTTACAAAAGGATTCATCTGAGAAAAAGGCGTGTAACAGTTTCGAGAGGTAAGGGTCTTGAATTGTTTTGATAATTTGTTTGAGTTCATTCATCATCTCAGGGATATCTCTTTCTGTACATGGAACGAACTCTCCCATTTGAACTTGCGTGTCTGCAACTGGAGTGATTTCCATAATTTTAATCTGCAAACTGCCGTTGAACGTTTCAACTGTGCCTTTTATCTTTATGAATTCATCTTTATTGAAGCATTTGCAAATCTGTGGAGCTGCATCCCATTTCTTTGCATCAATAAAACCAGATTTATCTGCTAATTGTAGATTAAGGTATGGTTTTTTTTCCCTAGTTTCTCTAACTTCCTTTTTTAATACGAGAAATATGTCCTCTATCAGTTCACCACTTTTTAGATTGGCTATATATTTCCTTGGCATTTTAAGTTTTCTGATTATATAGTGTATCCTAACTCAAACGAGTAGGGAGAGAAATGTAGGGCAAGGCTTTAGCCTTGCATTTATTCTTGCGCTTATTGCAGGAAGGCAAACCTAAAGGTTTGCCCTACATGTAGCTGGCAAAAAATATTTTTGCCGAGATTGTAAAAATATTTTTCCAAAGATACTAAAGTATTTTGATTTGTTACCTTGCATTGTTTTCGATGAGTCCTATCATCAGAATAAGTTGTGGGAAATATCTCTTTTCCTATACTATTATCAGAAAGAAAATCTGTAGGATTTTACCAAGTAATGAATTAATGTCAAGGGGTCATAATTGAAAACTTCATAAGGGGTTTATTTTTTTATTGCAATATTCTATTTAACTCATTAATATTTCCTCTTTGTGTTATTTATCAAGTATTCCATATAAGGTACTGATTATTGGCAGGTTGAATAAATGCGCGATATCCAGGAGAAGATCAGAACAAAGAAAGCTAAAATAGGAATTATCGGCCTTGGATACGTCGGGCTACCGTTAGCATTGGAATTTGTACGGAGTGGATATTGTGTCACCGGGATTGATAAGAGTAAACAGCGTGTTGAATCCCTTAATAAAGGTAAATCTTATATAATAGACGTAAAAGATGAGGATATCGCACAGTTTATCGAAAAGGGGCTTTTCAATGTAACCGATGATACCAGTGTACTGACAACGCTTGATGCCATAAGTATCTGCGTGCCAACACCGCTGACGAAGACAAAGGACCCTGATATGTCTTATATTATTAATGTAAGCCAAGAGATTAAGAAGTATATGCACAACGATCAACTCTTTATTCTGGAGAGTACTACATATCCTGGAACAACAGAAGAATTGGTTCTGCCAATATTAGAAGAGGGTGGTCGGAAAGCAGGGAAAGATTTTTATCTTGCTTTTTCTCCGGAACGTATTGATCCAGGGAATAAGCGATATACAGTTAGAAATGTGCCCAAGGTAGTAGGTGGGATAACTCAACAATGTACTGAATTGGCCTGTTCTCTGTATAGCCAAATTATTGAAACGATTGTTCCTGTCTCATCTACAAAAGTGGCAGAAATGGTAAAATTGCTGGAAAATACTTTCCGCAGTGTAAATATTGGATTAGTTAATGAAATTGCCATTATGTCAGAGAGATTGGGTATCGATGTGTGGGAAGTTATTGATGCCGCAAAGACAAAGCCATTCGGTTTTATGTCATTTTATCCTGGTCCGGGATTAGGAGGACACTGTATTCCTGTTGATCCGCTCTATCTTTCCTGGGTTGCTAAAAAAAATGGTTTTGACCTACGCTTCATCTCCCTTGCGGACCATATTAACGGTTCGATGCCTGAATTTGTTGTAGAAAAGATTACGGACTCGCTTAATGGTATGGAAAAAAGTGTAAAGGGATCGAATATCCATATCTTAGGTGTTGCCTATAAGAAGGATGTCAATGATATTCGCGAATCACCTGCCCTTGAGATTATGAATATTTTAAGACTAAAAGGTGCTAAGTTGACATATACCGATCCATATGTTCCGGAAATTGATTATCTCAAATTGAGTATAAAATCAAAGCCGCTTTCCAAAGATGTATTGTCTAAAGCTGATTGCTCCGTTATATTGACCGATCACAGCAATTTTAATTACGATCTCATAGTAACCTATTCCAGATTGATAGTCGATACCCGTAATGCCTTAAAGGGTATTAAAAAGAAACATATCGTACGTCTCTAATATGACTGATTTGCTTTTTGAAATTGGCACTGAAGAGATTCCTGCCGGTTATATTGTTCAGGCACTGAATCAAATGAAAATACTATTTACTGAACGTGCAGAAAAACACCGTCTGGAGATACAATCTCTTTACTGTACAGGTACGCCAAGAAGGTTAATATTGTTCGCAAAGGGCCTGCCACAAAGGCAGGAAAGCGTTGTAGAAGAAATTCAGGGTCCCTCTGCATCAATTGCTTTCGATAAAATGGGGAATCCGACAAAGGCAGGTATCGGTTTTGCCAGGTCTCAGGGTATAGATACTGGCAGCCTTCAGGTAAAGAAGGCTCCAAAAGGGGAGTATTGTTTTGCAATCAAGAGGATCGAGGGTCAGGAGACATTGCATATTTTGCCGGAAATTTTAACCTCAATTACAAAGAGCATCGCATTCCCGAAATCAATGAAATGGAAAGAAAACGGTTTGTTTTTTGCCCGCCCCATACGGTCACTACTTGCCTTATTTGGTGATAAAGTTATTTCCCTTGAAATAGATGGTATTAAGGCTGGTAGACTTGTTTCCGGGCACCCTTTTTTATCCGGAAAAAGGATCGAGGTGCCGGCGGCCGATTTGGGCTTATATAAGCGACTGCTGAAACAGGAAAAAGTCGTCGTTGATATAGACGAACGCCGTGAGACGCTAAGCACAAAAATACAGCAAATTATGGCACCGTACGGTGCAGCGATTGATGATGAAAAGTTATTGGATGAAGTGACGAATCTCGTAGAATACCCCAATGCAATAGAATGTAGTTTTGATGAAGAATTTCTTGATATACCTGCAGATGTTACAGAAACAGCAATGAAACAGCATCAACGATACTTTCCGATTAAAAAAAGCGACGGAAAGCTTTTCAATAAATTTGTTGCAGTGCTTAACCGTGATGAGGGCAATGCCCATACGGCTATACAGGGTAATGAACGTGTATTAAAAGCCAGGCTCTCCGATGCCAGGTTTTTCTGGAAAGAGGATAGAAAGGTTTCCCTTGAAAAGCGAATAGAAGACTTAAAAAACCTTGTCTTTCTTGAAAAATTAGGAAATTACTATGACAGGACAATCAGAATCGTTGAACTCTCTGAATGGATAACCACAAGACTGAATATTGTTAATAAACTGGACATCAATATTGACCTTATAAAACGTGCGGCGCTATTATGTAAGGCCGACCTTCTTACTCAAATGGTGGGTGAGTTTCCATCATTACAGGGAATAATGGGACGGGAATATGCAGAATGGGATGGCGAGGAGCCTTCAGTTGCTTTAGCGATTGCTGAACATTATATGCCTCGCTATGCAACAGATAAAATTCCCTCATCCAGGATTGGGGCTATAGTAGGTTTAGCCGATAAGTTTGATACAATATCAAGCTGTTTTGCCCTGGGATTGATTCCTACCGGTTCGCAGGATCCTTATTCTCTCAGACGGCATGCCTACGGCATTATCCGCATACTGGAAGAACACAAATTTACTATGGAACTCAAAGAGGTTCTTTACCGGTCTCTCAATTTACTTCCTTTATTTTCACAAACGGAAATACCTATTCCACATAAATTGATACCTGAGAAATTAATCCTGGATATAAAGGAATTTTTTCGGGATAGGCTATTTCATATAAATATAGAGAGAGGATACCGTTATGATCTTGTAAATGCCGTCCTGAATGCCGGTGCAGGGTTTGATGATATTCATAATTTTTCGCAAAGGCTGAAGGCTGTAACTGACATATCAGAGAAAGAATGGTGGCCCGCATTAGTTACTGTAGTTGAGAGAACGTTTAACATAGGGAAAAAGGTAAATGGCATCGGTTCAATAGACGAAAGGCTTCTTACTGAAATGGAAGAAAGAGTACTATGGGGGGTTTATAAAGATAAAGAAGCTGATATCCAGAAATTGATAGATGATAAAAAATATGAAGAAGCATCTGAAGTATATTGCACAGCCTTTGCTAAACCTGTTCATGCCTTTTTTGATAAGGTATTTGTAAATGTTGAGGACGAGAAGA
>CAZPUD010000226.1:0-6891 GCA_964589115.1 uncultured candidatus Brocadiaceae bacterium
ATCATTTTGTATCTGCCAATAACATTATTTATCTCTTCCTCGTATTCAGAGAAATCCTTCCAATTCTTCTCTTCAAGCCAGACAGTATTACCCGTTAACCTCATACCATCGAAACCATTAGCTAAGGCACTGTTGAGCTTTTCAACCCATCCATTAAGTACCCTTTGTATTTTAAAAACACCGTCTTTAAGATACCACTCGGTGTATGGAACAATTTCTATCTGCTTTTTTCTTTGATAGAATTCAAGGTTTGGCATTACATCTTTCAATGCCTCTTTTGCCTCTTCTGCTGTAAGAGGATATGATACAACCCATATGCAGAATTCGTTATTCTCCAATCCCGTTTTGAAATAAGGAATCAATATATCAAGTAAATCTTCCCTGGTCTGGTAAAATTGACAAAAATGAGTACCCCACTGAACATCACCGACAACATTTATGCCCGTTTTTCTCATATTTTCTGGCATGTAACTAACCTCAGTTCTTTTAACATCTTGTAATAAGATATGTTTACATATTTAAAATATTTCTGGAACAGCTTTATTTATGTAGGATTAAATCTCGAATGTAGAACAAAAAGAAGTGAAACCTATGTATCGGGTTTGATGGTTTGTTTTATAAATGGAAAAATAATTATGTTTGGTTTCATTTTGCAAATACCTATAGAACCATATTTTACTAGGCAGAAAATGTGGTTGCAATAACTTATTGATTGAAACAGGAAATTAATCCTTTCTGCTTGTTCCCAAATAAAATTTGGGAACGAGCCTAAAAGGGGCAAAGAGGATTATCTTGGTCAAATAATCCTTAACTGTAACGATTTAGTTTTTAAAAAATCAAGGAGGCATAAAAAACAAAGTAGCCCCGTTAGGGGTGATCTGTTTGTAGCCTAATAAAATTCAATCGGGTAAATAGCTCCATAGGAGCGGCCTGTATATAAACAGGCCGCTCCCACTGAGCTTATTGGTAACACTTTTTCAAATAACTAAATAGTCACCCTTAACTTAATGACAATGGTTTGTAAACCTGAATCCGCCGGAGTAATGGGGTATTGTAAAAAACCCATCACTCCATTACTCCGTCACTCCATATCTATTATGGATTTAAGAAGATCAATAAATGGTATCCAGTGAAAAAGGCTTGACAAATACCAAATTAATACCGTATTCTCTCACGTATTAACTTCGGAGTTAGTTCAATCGTCCACGATTGAACCGAAACGTTTAGCATGTCTTATACGCCTGGAGCAAACCAAAACATACAGGCCAATGCTAAACGAATAGTTCAATCTACAAGATTGAACCAACCATAGCCGCTGCCAAAGGTAGCCTAATTTAACGTATAGGAATTGATATGCATGAAATGTCAATTACTATGAGCATGATGGAAATTGTTAAGCATTCTATGATCGAAAACGGTATAAAACATCTCAAAAAATTAAAGATCAGAGTAGGTGCATTAACCGCTGTAGAACCACAATCGCTTATCTTCTGTTTCGAAATATATATCCAGGGCACTCCTATGGAGGGAGCAACCCTGGAGATAGAAGATATGCCGCTCATGGGCAGATGCAGAGATTGCATGAAGGAATTTCGTATAGATGAATTTTATTCTGACTGCCCGCAATGTAATAGCAGTTCTGTTGAAAATACATCAGGCCATGAATTAGACATAGTATCCATAGAGGGAGAGTAATGCACGATATTCTCATAGAAAAGAAGATACTCTCAAGAAACAATGAGATTGCCGCAGAAAACAGGAAGATGTTAAAGGAAAAGAGCATCTTCTCGATAAATATTGTAAGCTCTCCGGGTTCAGGAAAAACAACACTTATAGAAAAAACCGTTGAGCTTTTAAAAGACCTGGTCGGGCTGGCAGTTATAGAAGGTGACATTCAGAGTGATATCGATGCCCGGAGGATCGCACGATACAATATTCCGGTACGGCAAATTACAACAGGGAAGGCGTGTCATCTCGATGCGCACATGATCCACCATACCCTTCCCTGGCTGTTTGAACAAGATAAAACCCAAATCCTCATAATAGAGAACGTAGGGAATATGGTCTGCCCTGCAGAGTATGACCTCGGTGAGGATTTGATGGTTGCCGTAATGAGTGTCACAGAGGGTGATGAAAAACCTTTGAAATACCCCGCCTTATTTTATACATCGGATGTCCTTCTTATAAACAAAATCGATCTTTTAGGATATACAGATTTTAATATGGAAAGAGCTACAAGGAACTCATTAAAGATAAACCCTGATTTGAAAGTTTTTCAGGTTTCATGCAAAACCGGAGCCGGCATTAAGGACTGGTGTGATTTTCTCGTGAACGAATACAACATTAAAAATGCAAAGTAAAACAAGGATCCACATAACCGGCATCGTCCAGGGTGTCGGTTTTCGCCCTTTTCTATATAACCTTGCGAACAAATATAAGCTCAAAGGTTTTTGTTTAAACGACTCACAGGGTATCCTCATAGAAGTTCAGGGTGAGATGATTGATACATTCATTCAGGAGATCAAGACATCACCGCCTCCCCTTTCAAAAATTGAAAAATTTACCTCTCAGGTTATTACCAGTAAAGAAGCCTTTAAGAATTTTAGTATCAGGCAGAGTATACCCCTATCCTGTCAGAATAATTTTACCTTAATTTCGCCTGATATTGCTACATGTCAGGATTGTCTCAATGAACTTTTCAACCCTGAAGACAGACGCTATCTTTACCCTTTCATCAATTGCACCAATTGTGGCCCCCGCTATTCGATTATCAAAGACATCCCCTATGACCGTTCAACAACCACCATGAATTTCTTCACCATGTGCGAAGAGTGCGGGAGCGAATATCACGACCCTCTTAGTCGCCGTTTCCATGCCCAGCCCGATGCCTGCCCCCGATGTGGACCAAGGGTATGGCTGGTCGAAACCGGCAAAAATCCCAATGTGCATGAAACCATTACAAATTATGAAGCAATTCAGCATGCTAAAAGGCTCCTGAAGGAAGGAGCCATCATCGCGATAAAAGGACTCGGTGGTTTTCACCTTGCATGCGATGCTGTAAATGATGATGCGGTAAAAAAACTAAGGGAAAGAAAAAGGAGGTCTAACAAACCCTTTGCCATTATGGCCACAGATATTGAAACAATAGAGACTTTCTGCTCTGTTTCAGAAGAGGAGAAAGCGGTATTGAAAGGAAGGATTCGTCCCATTGTGATCCTTGAAAAAAAACCAACAAATCGAATATCAAAATATGTTGCCCTTAATTACAGGAATTTTGGAGTAATGCTTCCTTATACCCCGATTCACCACCTTCTATTTAATCCCGGGGAAACAAAATTCACTGCCCTTGTAATGACCAGCGGTAATCAATCAGAAGAGCCCATTGTAATCTCAAACGATGAAGCAGTTGAAAGACTTTCCCCCATTGCCAATTTTTTCCTTCTTCATGACAGAGATATCTATATGAGGGTAGATGATTCTATCGTGAGAAGTATAAGGTTAAAGACAATCTCAGATGCCAGACCTGAGACTATGAGCTTAAATTCCGAAATCCGAAATCCGGAATCCGAAATCCGGAATACAGAATCCCGTCTCCAAATCATTCGCAGGGCAAGGGGATTTACCCCTGAACCCATTGATCTGGGAGAAGAACTGGGAGAGATATTGGCCTGCGGTGCAGAACTGAAAAATACTTTTTGTCTTACAAAAGGCAAAAAGGCAATACTAAGCCAGCATATAGGAGACCTCCAAAATTACGGTACCTTAGAATTTTTTCAGGAGAGTCTTAAAAATATCAAAAATTCTTTTCAGATAAACCCCGAAGTAATTGCCCATGATCTTCATCCTGACTACATGAGTACAAAGTTTGCGTTAGACTATGCAGTACAGATGAGTATTCCGGATACAAGGATTATACCGGTTCAGCATCATCACGCCCATATAGTAAGCTGCATGGCTGAGCATAACCTGGACAGAGAAGTAATAGGTATCGCTTTTGATGGCACAGGATATGGTCCTGATGGTAAGGTGTGGGGAGGTGAGTTTTTCGTCGCCGGTAAAGGGAGTTTTGTAAGAAAGGCCCATCTTCAATATATTCCCATGCCAGGTGCTGATAAAGCTGTCAGGGAACCATGGAGGATGGCAATCGCTTATTTATACCAAACTTTCGGTGATAAAGCCCTGGATGCCCTGCCGCCGTTTTTTAAAAGATTTTCTACAAATGACGCAAATGTTATTATCTCGATGATAAAGAAGGGTATCAATTCCCCGCTAAGCTCCAGTGCAGGCCGGCTTTTCGATGCCGTATCTTCTCTCCTTGGAATAACTGATACCATAACATTCGAGGGTGAAGCGGCTATAAAACTGGAAATGATAGCTGACAGCAATGATAAAAAAGAACGAAGTCCATATCCATTTAAAATAATTTCAGAGAATCCTCTTGTAATAAACTTAAAACCTCTTATAAAATCTATAGTTGAAGATTTTAAGAACGGGGTTGAAATATCGGCAATCTCCCATAACTTTCATTACACTCTGGCAGAGATAGTTCTGGAGATATCAAAAATTCTCAAAAAACAGTATGGAATAAAAGACGTCGTTTTGAGCGGCGGGGTATTCCAGAACAGACTTCTTTTAAGCATGGCCATAGAACAACTCGAAAAAGAAGAATTCAAGGTCTGGTACCATGAGAAAATACCTGCAAATGACAGTGGAATTTCCCTTGGTCAGGCAATAATAGCATGGGAAAGGGTAAAAGGGTGGATGGGCGGAAGGCTGATCGCTGATGGCTGACTGCTTATACAATCATGGTTGGTTCAATCTTGTAGATTGAACCATTCGTTTAGCGTAGGCCTGCACGTTTTGGTTCATTCCAGGCGTATGAGACATGCTAAACGTTTCGGTTCAATCGTGGACGATTGAACCAACATGGAGTCTGTGTTTTATTCTTTTGCTATAATCATTTCACCCATTCAGGGTTTCCTTGCGGGTTCAGGTTTGTAACCTGAACCTATGAGTTTATGTGGATAACGGCGCTATGTGTAATCGAAGGCGTGATCGGCAACATAAAAATGGGGTTCAAGTTACAAACCTGAACCCGCCCGGTTTATGTCTTTCTTCGTGCCCTTCGTAAACTTCGTGGTTAAAATCTTTTGATTGTGGCTTCGCCACGCTGTGGTTCCTGTATGTTTTGGTCATTCAAACATTAGAATTTGGGATTTGTTTCGTATTTTGATATTCGAATTTCGAATTTAGACACTTCGGCATATCGATAAAATTTTATCGATATTGGTCGCTAAGCGCCTATACGTTATATTTGACTGCAGCTCCGCTGCACGAGGAACTATGTGTCTTGGAATACCAGGTAAAATAATAGAAATTTCTGATACGATGGCAAAGGTAGATGTTGCAGGTGTCAGGAAGGAAGTAAACCTTATGCTGATAGAGAATCCAAAAATCGGAGACTATGTAATCGTGCATGCAGGTTTTGCCATACAAAGGGTAGACGAGGAAGAAGCACAGGAAACGTTAAAAATAATAAATGATCTGATATTATGAAATATATTGACGAATTCAGACAAAAGGATATTGCTCAGGGTTTATTAAAAAAGATATATAAAATATCCAAAAAAAATGTGCATATTATGGAAATCTGCGGTACACATACCCATGCCATTTCAAAATACGGCCTAAGGAACTCCCTGCCCTCAAATATCCGCCTTATCTCAGGACCTGGGTGTCCGGTATGCGTAACTTCTATGGGAGACGTAAACAGGATCATTGATTTTTGCAAAAAGGAAAAAAACGTTATTATCGCAACCTTTGGAGATATGATGAGGGTTCCTGGAACCGATTCATCCCTTCAGGAACAGAAGGCCATGGGTTCAGATATAAGAGTGGTTTATTCCCCTTTAGGTGCTCTCGATATAGCAAGGACAAACCCTGAAAAAGAGGTAATCCTTTATGCAGTTGGTTTTGAGACTACTGTACCAACAGTTGCAGCTACTATTCTTACGGCAAGGGAAAAGAATATAGGAAATTTTTCTGCATTCACCCTCCATAAACTTACTCCGCCAGCAATGAAGGCCCTTATGGATAGTGGTGAACTTGACCTTCACGGTTTTATTTGTCCCGGTCACGTTACCGCCATCATCGGGGCAAACGCTTATAAATTTCTTATGGAGAATTATCATGCCCCCTGCGTAGTAGCGGGCTTTGAACCCCTGGACGCTATTCATGGGCTGTATATGCTTATAAAACAACTGGAAGAAGGCAGAGTTGAAATTGAAATCCAATACAAAAGGGTTGTAACCTGGGAAGGCAATATAAAGGCACAGGAGATAATAGAACGAGTCTTTGAAATATGTGACAGCAACTGGAGGGGTATTGGAATGATACCGATGAGTGGACTTAGACTGAAAGAAGAATTTTCAGATTTTAATGCCGAAAAAAAATTTGCGATAGGAAAAGGAGTTAATGAAGAGCCGGCTGGTTGTGCCTGTGGTGAGATATTAAGAGGTATTCTTACCCCAAACCAATGTCCCTTTTTTGGAAAGAGTTGTACCCCGGAAACACCCGTTGGCCCCTGTATGGTATCCTCTGAAGGAACATGCGCGGCTTATTATAAATATGGTTTAATCAACCCTTCGGTGACTTTTTTATAACATCAACGCAGGCTGCCTTTGGCAGCGACTACGGTTGGTTCAATCTTGTAGATTGAACCATGCGTTTAGCATGTATCTGTACGTTTAGCTTACTCTAGGTGTATGAGACATGCCAAACGTTTCGGTTCAATCGTGGACGATTGAACCAACTCTGAATGTATAGCATGTCATTGCGAGGGTCTTTTCCGAAGCAATCTCTTAGAGTTTAGAATTTGAACTCGAAACTCTA
>CAZPUD010000227.1:0-6882 GCA_964589115.1 uncultured candidatus Brocadiaceae bacterium
TTTATGGAGATTATTTCGATGAAAAAAGAGAAAACGTTGGATGATAGATTACCAAAGCCCATTTCCATAGAAAAGGAACTCCATATATGCCCTCAATGCGGATATGAGGACGGTTTCCATACGTCATTTACACGGTTAGCAAAAGATACCTGTAAAATTATTCTTATTTGTCCGGCATGCCATGCAAGATATGATCCTGAGTGGAAAGTTAAAATATGAAATGTATGAGACATGTTTGTCCGTGCCACCCAGTCTAAATACTGTTCGGTTTCATTTCTTGAGTACTATAATTGGGAGAAGAACCGAAAATATATAGTATTCCAACTAAGTACTTCCACGCGAAAAATTTTACATCACGAGAGTATGCAGAGACGCCCCATCGGGGACGTCTCTACTTTTTTCAAAAGACTGAATTGTTACATAACTTCTAGAATTCCTTAAGATGTTTTATAAATTTTATTATACCATTGTAAATATACCGTGCCCCCTCCTTGATCATATCAGGGAATATCTCCGGTAAGTAAAATGAAATGAGAAGTCCTACGATAATACCTATAAGTATAAAACCCATAGAGCGCCTGCCGCTTATTTTAAAATCAGCAAATGTGCTTGCATTTTTTTTATCATTATTACGCATCGGTTGAGCTGTTGCCTGTCTGATTAACCAAAGAATAAAGCGTAATAACGGCAGCATCAGATGAACCTGTACCATTCTTAACTGGTGGTAGAACGGCTTTTCCCTGTATTTACCGATTAACTCCTCGAAGGTTTTTAATATCCTGTTTATCTGAGGAATTACCCTTCCCGCAGGAAGGCTATTTATCTCTTTTTCTTCAGGATTCTTAATAATATCTTTATATGTAAGTCTGTATCTCTCCTCTATTTCTAGTTCCCTTTCATTACACCACGCATCATAATCGCTCCAGAAATTATCAGAAAAAATCTCTCTGCTCATTTTTCCCTTCAACATCTCACGGGCATCTTTTTTACCAATGAAATAATCATTTTTCCGCCAGCGATTATCAAGCAATGCGGCAAAGTTCATCATTTTTGTACCAATGAGAGAACCATGATGCTCGTTATGGTAAATCCTTACAGCTTTGATCTGTTCCCGTATTTGTGAATTAAAAGAGGTATGAACATATTCATCTAATAAAATATGCAATATAACCCTTTTCATAAGGTCCTTGTTACTGCCAAAAAATCTCTTTTGAATTATCGATTCGGTCTCTTTGTAAACCTTGTTTAAGGATTTTAATGCTTCATCCAATCTTGCCCATGCATACACAAACTCGTTCCACGTTTCTTGAGAAGGTTTTTTCTTATTCACCTTAAAATCATCTTCAATCCAGAATGATACCTGGCGAAATAATAATTGCGTATTTCTTACGTATTCTACAGTCTTGTCATATACTTCAAGAATACTGCTGTTTTCAGAGATAAAAGTGTTCCTTATACCGTCAATTGTCTCATTAGAGACATCTTTGAATATCCTTTTGTCTTTTATCTGTAAACAACACTCTCTGATTATTCTCCGTGGGTCCAGAGGCTGGATATTCTCTATAATCGCGTCATGCCTGGCTTTTATCTCTCTCGCGTATATTTCTTTTTCATTATCCGGCTCTTCTTTTCTCAAAAATCTGTAGCGAAACAGAGTCATACATTTTATATAGTCAGGGAGGAGATAACTCAAATATGTAGTTTTCATATTTTCTCTCATTCTCTTGAATATATTATTACCTTTCTTATATATCTCCGGGTAATTATCATAAAACAGGCTTATTATTTCTGAGACAAGATTATTTACCTGCACAGCCTGATGGTTCATTTTTTCGATATGTTTCAGGTCGTAGTAAATTTTTTCTGCCTCCCACATCTCAAGGATTGTTACAAGAGTTGTAAATGGGTCAGGGGGGTTCCCAGGGTTTGATGTCCATTCCTTATGTAGAAGTTTATTGCCGTTTGGCTGTGGCTCGGCAAAGAAATACCACCACTCACCTTCTCTCTTGCTCAGTTCTATATAATCGATAGCACGCCCTAGAGGCCTGCTATCAAGCATCCCGCCGTCGATGTACCAAAAATGGAGTGGATTCTCTTTGTTGGTGATTCGTTTATAAGTTTCTTCAGGAAAACTGGGACTCTGGAAAAATTGTGGTGGAAATGCTGCCGGAAATGAAAATGTTATCCTTGCAATTTTAGAAATTTTCTCAATTGTTTTCTTGTTGTAGCTGCTGTCTCTTAATTCATGCCCGTCAAATTCAAAGACCTCAATATGGTGAATGGCAGGGATTACTCTTTCGTATTTCTCCGTTATATTTAACGTGCTGCGTTCAGTTGGCACAATATCAAACAGACCATGCATATTCGTACAAGCTATAAGGGTTTTAATATCCCTGCATAGTCCTTCACCGCTATTCTTAATTTGCAGAAACTTCTTTACTTCATTTTCAATGATATCATTATTTAGGAATGAATGTACATCCTGATTTCCTTTATGCTGGAGCATAGACAGGTCCGTAACATCAAACCATATGCGCCGCATTTCCTTAATGTGGAGAGAAAGATCACTGGAATTTGCCAGTGTAACAGACATCAATAATGCTATCAATCCACCGGCAGAAGTACCTGATGTAACATGTATATCAATACCGGGAATTTCTTTTCCTGAATTCTTACAAAACTGCACAAAACGTATTAACTCTTCTGCCATGCCTGCTTCATATATTGCGAAAGAGACATTACCGTAAAATGACATACCAATGTTAATCTTTTGGGTTCTCCCCATACTTGGTTTTCCGTGTAATATTACTCTGTAAAATTATTTTCCTGATGTGGTGTGATGGAGTATTGGAGTTTTTTAACAGCAATACTCCATTACTCCATCACTCCAATACTCCATGCCTGTTATACCATAATAGAGATTTTGGTTGCGGTTTTACGGAACCAGAGAGTATAAAATTTATTTTCTCTTATATTTCCCCATTAGTTGTCCTTCAGCCAGTATGTGTCCTTCCATGGCATCCAGTAATTGCTCTTTCGTAATACCGGCATCCAGATCAATCTCTGTATCCAGTGCATAGAGCTTGAAGTAGTATCTGTGTGTACCACCTGGCGGACAGGGCCCACCGTATCCAATTCTTCGAAAATCGGTTATTCCCTGCCTGGCGCCGTTATCAAGCACTTTTTTAGGTGGTATATTCTCGTGTAATTCCTTCATATTTGGAGGTATATTGAAGAGTACCCAGTGTACCCATGTACCCATTGGGGCATCCGGGTCGTCGCTGATAAGTGCAAGGCTCTTTGTACCGCCTGGAACGGAATTCCACGTTAGGGGAGGAGAAACATCATCACCATCGCAGGTATATTTCTTTGGTATCATACCGCCTTCTTCAAAGGCCGTGCTTTTTACTTTGAGTTCCATATTTTTTCCTCCTGTTGCTTTGGCATGTAGTTGATCTCTGCTTTGACAAAAGCAGAGGATAAAGAACGCCATGAATAGATAGCAAGTTTTTCTAATCATAGAGATAACTCCTCATTTAGAATTGAAATGTGATGTTATTAAATAGTTTGGTATGGAGTGTTGGAGTAATGGAGTACTGCTATGAAAAAAATCCTATTCTCCAACACTCCGTCACTCCATTGCTCCATCACTTATAGATTTACTTTTTCATCGATCTGAGGTTTTTTCCCACTTAGATTATTACTACCATAAATCAACCATTAAGTCAATTTGAAGACTTATCTTGCGCTAAGTGCTTCAACAATATTCATTCTTGATGCACGGTACGCCGGAAGGACTCCACCAATAAATCCCATGATTATAGAAAATATGAGTGATTGATAAACAATTTCAGTGGTTAATGTAAATGAGAATGCAAGCTCAGAAAATGTTTGCCAGTTGATGGTTGAGACCGTAAAGAACTGCATGAAAGAGGCAGAGAGAAGCCCCAAAAAACCGCCGGCAGAGCTCATGAGGATTGATTCTACCAGAAAAGCAGTAAGGATACTCCGCCGCTGGAAACCGAGCGCCCGTAATGTACCGATTTCACTTGTGCGATGAGCAACAGAAGCGTACATGGTAATTGCCGCACCAATCATTGCACCGATTGAGAACACCAGAGTCAGAGATATCCCAAGGATACGAAGGAATCTGGTCATAAACTCGGATTGTTCAGCGTAATATTGGACTTCACGTTTGGCCTCAAGGGTAAGTCTTGGATCATTTTCTATCCTCTCCTTGAATTTATTAAACTCCGCATAATCCCGGAGCTTGAATAAAAGGGATGAATAAACAGGCCTGCGGAATGCCTGCATGAGCTGGTCAACATCCCCCCATATCTCTGAATTGAATCCACTGTTGCCTGCATCAAATATCCCTACCACAGTCCATTCTCTCATGCCGAAGTAGAGTCTGTCGCCAACGCTGCAGCCTTTAAATCTTCTTGCGATACCCTCTCCCACAGCAACTTCAGACAGACCTATTTTAGGTATGCGTCCCTCAATCAATTGTACCTGCGGCCTTAAAAGAAATGATTGACTACCAATACCTCTAATAGTGACGTTTGAGGGCTTTTCGCTCCCTCTTTTGAATAAATTTATGACAACAACGATTTCCCTTGCAAAGAGTTTTTGGCCATTTTCTCCTATTGATATTTCCGGCTGAATCTCAATTATCGATGCCTGATACCGGTCTATACTGCTCTGTATTTCTGAGTTTGAGGCACGCCGGATGACAATCACATTGTCGTGTGATCCTGTATCCACAAGGGTTTTGCGAAGCCCTTCGGCGAGCATAAGAATTGTGGCAAAAATGAATACTACCAGTGCCATGCCCATAGCTGTCAAGGTTGTTGTAAGGCGCCTGGTAAGGAGGTTGCGGAAACTATATGATAATGGTATTGCCATATTATCCTATCCTTCTCAATCCTTCAGCGATCCGTATCCTTACGGCATGCCACGCGGGAAAAAGGGCCGCAATCAGGCCTACCAGAATTGATGCCCCTATATCCATAAAGATTGTCCTTGCCGATACATTAAACACGGGGAAAAATGCACCTATTTTAGTGCTAAAGATATCTGCTGCAGGGAATGTAAGGATAATGCCAAGCGCACATCCGGTAAGTGTTATCAGAAGAGATTCACCGCATATGAGCACTACTATATGCAGGCCGCCAAATCCAAGCGTTTTCATGATGGCATATTCTCCGATTCTTTCGCGTGCAGTCATGGCCATCGTATTAGCGACCACCGCCATGATAATGACGATTACCATAAGGGAAACTAGCTGGATTACGACGACAATTGCTTCAGTCATGGAAATAAAATTCATTTGGAAAGACTTTTCAGTCTCAGTCAGGGTCTCGGCAAGTGAATTTTTAAATGTTTTATCGATTGCTTCAGATACCTCCGCTGCCATATCGGGATGTGCTATTCCTATAATATAGATACCTACGTGACCGGCGAGATTTGGCATCCTTTTTTTCAGGTTCTCGTTAAGATAATCCCAGTGGAAAAACAACTGCGTCTCATCGGTGTTCTTTTCAGCCCCATGGTATATGCCGCGCAAGATAAAATCCCATGAGCCGGGAAAAATAGTGCCTTTAAGGGGTATTATATCACCAATCTCCCATTTGAACCTTTCAGCCACCTTTTGGCCTGCTATAGCAGCCCTGCGGTCCCGGAGAAATGTGCTTTTTTGGTCTTCAGGCAATACATATTCCGGATATAGTTCTAGAAACGTTTTTGGCTCAATGGCAAAATTCGGTATAAAGTTTTTTTCAGAAATATAAGTACCATTAAACCACACAGCATATGAAACATTTTCCACACCCGGGATCTGAGAAATCTTGTCCTTATAGGAGATGGGTAGGAAAAAGACAAGGGATATAGAATTCCTCGTAATAAGGCGGGTTGAAGAAGAGGCCTCCACCCCTGCATACCAGGCATTAACCAATGTCCTTAATATCCCAAATGCCAGAATAGCAATGGTTATACCGAGTATGGTAAGAAATGTGCGCAACTTGTGGCGAAGGGCGTTCCTGAATATGAGCTTAAGAATGTACATGTAAGATACCTTTTTCAAGTCTTATGATACTCCGTGCCTTCCCGGCTGCATGAGGATCATGTGTGACCATGATAATAGTTTTACCGAATTCCCGGTTTAAGCGTACCATAAGCCCCAGGATATCTTCTGCTGATACCCTGTCAAGATCGCCGGTCGGCTCATCTGCTACCAGGATTGTAGGGTCTGTAACAATAGCGCGTGCTATAGCGACACGCTGTTGTTGTCCGCCTGATAACTGGCCGGGATAATGATCCATCCGATCAGCGAGATTAACCATCTGAAGGGCTGTCTCTACATGTGCCCGTCTTTCCTTACGGGAAAGCCAGGTTAATAAAAGGGGAAGTTCCACATTCTCAAATGCTGTAAGTACAGGGATCAGGTTATAAAACTGGAAAATAAATCCTACGTTCACAGCACGCCAACGTGCCAGATCCGTTTCTGTCAGGAGGGTAATGTCCAGTCCGCCAATTTTTATTGAACCGCTGTCGGTATTATCGATACCCGCAATAAGGTTTAGAAGTGTACTTTTGCCGGAGCCGGAAGGTCCCATCAAGGCGAGGAATTCCCCTTCGGGTATATCAAGGTTAATATTTTCAAGAACAGGTATCACCTGAATTCCCCGGCGGTAAGATTTCGAGAGTCCTCTTATTTCAACAATTGGCTGTTTTTTATCTTCCATAGGTATCTCTTTGCAGGTTTAAATTAAACTTTCGGCTACTTTTATCTGTTGTGGAAATGTAGGGCAAGGCTTTAGCCTTGCTTCCACGCCAGAATAACTACACGGGAATGGCAACCCTAAAGGGTCGCCCTACAACAAA
>CAZPUD010000228.1:0-6871 GCA_964589115.1 uncultured candidatus Brocadiaceae bacterium
CTATGTCGTTTTAAAAAACGAGCATAAAAAACAAGAAGTTGATGGATAGTAGTACAAAGGACACGAAGAAAGACATAACCTTGGCGGGTTCAGGTTACAAATCTGAACCCGCGGGGAAGAGAAACACACTGGAAATTGTTTGGAGTTTAGTGTTTAGTGCTTGAACTCTAAACACTAAACTGGAAACTCTAAACTCTAATATTTTTGTCGAAAATGTTAAAAAATGATTTTTAAGATACTAAACAGTTGCCTGCGATACAGGCTGTTGTAACGATGCCTGTGCTGCAGCCAGTCGGGCAATGGGTACTCTGAACGGAGAACAACTTACGTAGTTCATTCCGGCATTATGGCAGAAGATTACTGTCAGTGGGTTTCCACCATGCTCGCCGCAGATGCCCACCTTTAGTTTAGGACGTGTGCTTCTTCCCCTCTGAATTCCAATCTCCACAAGTTGACCCGTTCCCTCCTGGTCTAACACCTGAAAGGGATCTTTCTCAAGTATACCTTTTTCGATGTAATCCGTTACAAAAGAACCTACATCATCCCGGCTGAAACCAAATGTCATTTGGGTAAGATCGTTTGTTCCAAAGGAAAAGAATTCGGCGTGTTTTGCAATTTTATCGGCGATAAGCGCCGCTCGCGGCAGTTCAATCATGGTACCTACCATGTAGTCAACTTGAACGCCCTTTTTCTGCATAATATCTTTCGCAATTCTTTGAACGCCGTCTTTCAATATGGTAAATTCTTGTTCTGTACTGATAATGGGCAGCATAATCTCAGGATAAACAGAGACGCCCTTTTTCTTCATATTGACAGCCGCTTCTATAATGGCCTGCACCTGCATTTCATATATTTCGGGATAAGTAACACCTAGCCGGCAGCCACGATGACCTAACATGGGATTCTGTTCGTGAAGTGTGGATACCTTTTCCTGCACCTCTTTAAAGCTTATCTTCATTTTTTTAGCGATTTCTCTTTGATTACTTTCTTCCTGCGGCAAAAATTCATGAAGAGGCGGGTCGAGAAGGCGTATTGTAACAGGGAATCCATCCATAGCTTTAAACATTTGTTCAAAATCACGGCGCTGCATTGGAAGTAATTTCTTTAGGGCAGATGTGTATAAATTGAGCGGTTCTTTGAGTTCTTTTTTCAACTGCATCAATTCTTTTTTTAGTGTTTCTGCTTTATCATTTACCACTTTTGCCAGTTCCCCTTCAATGCAGGCAATCTTAGCCCTTAAGGCTTTTACATCCGGGGCGGAGAGGATCATCTGGCGTACAGAATCAATCCTGTTTTCTCCAAAAAACATGTGTTCCGTTCTGCAAAGTCCGATACCTTCTGCACCTAGTTCACGTGCCCTTTTTGCATCTTCCGGGGTATCTGCATTGGTTCGTATTTTAAGTTTGCGCAGATCATCAGCCCACTCCATAAGCACGGCGAAATCTCCGCTAAGCCTTGGTTCAATGGTGGCTACCTGACCTAATATTACTTCACCGCTGCTGCCGTCCAATGAGATATAATCTCCCTTCTTTACTAACCTGCCATTTACTCTAAAGGTTTGATTTTTGTAATCCACATTTAATGAACCGCATCCGGCTACACAACATTTTCCCATTCCCCTTGCTACTACGGCCGCATGGGACGTCATGCCGCCCCGGGTTGTGAGTATACCCTGGGAAACGTGCATTCCTCCAATATCTTCCGGTGATGTTTCCTTTCTCACCAGGATGACCTTTTCGTGCTTTGCAACGAATTTTTCTGCATCTTCGGCACTAAAAACCACTCTGCCCGTAGCCGCGCCCGGAGAAGCCGGAAGTCCAACTGCAAGTATCTCCCTTTTCGCTTTCGGATCAAACATCGGGTGTAGTAACTGATCTATCTGATTTGGATCAATGCGCAGAATAGCAGTTTTCTTTTCAATCAAACCTTCTTTAGCCATATCGACGGCAAATCTTACCGCAGCCGTTGCAGTTCTTTTGCCGGTCCTTGTCTGCAGTATGAATAACTGATTCTCCTGAATCGTAAACTCAATGTCCTGGACGTCCTTGAAGTGATTTTCCAGGGTGTTTTTATATTTAACGAGCTGATCATAAACTTCTGGCATTTCCTTTTTGAGATTGGCAATTGGTTCTGGCGTGCGGATGCCCGCCACGACATCTTCACCCTGGGCGTTGACGAGAAATTCTCCGTAAAATTCATTTTCACCTGTTGACGGATTTCTAGTGAAACATACCCCTGTGGCTGAATGATTCCCCATATTCCCGAAGACCATTGCCTGGACATTTACCGCCGTTCCAAGGAGTCCCTTAATTTCGTAAAGCTGTCTATACTTTATCGCACGGGGATTGTTCCATGAGGCAAATACGGCATGAATCGCTTTGTCAAGCTGTACCTTTGGATCGTTTGGAAAAGATTCACGGGTCTGTTTTTTGTAAACGGCTTTAAACTCCTCGGCAATATTTTTTAACTGTTCTGAATTGAGTTCTGTATCGTTTTTTACTCTGGCCTTCTTCTTGTACTTATCAAGAATTTCTTCAAAGGAGTGACGGTCCACCCCCATAACTACATCACCAAACATAGTAATAAACCGCCGGTATGCATCCCATACAAAACGCTCATTATTTGTCTTTTTAATAAGACCTTTAACTGCGTCTGTGGTTAATCCTAAATTTAAGACTGTATCCATCATACCCGGCATGGATGCTGCTGCACCGCTGCGGACGGAAACCAGTAAGGGATTATTTCCGTCACCTAATTTTGCCCCCATAAGCTTCTCCAGACGGAAGAGGTTTTGCTCTATTTCCCTGGCAAGACCATTAGGGTATTTCTTATTATTTTTATAATATGCATCACAAACTTCTGTTGTTATTGTAAATCCAGGAGGGACTGGTATGCCGAGATTGGTCATTTCAGCAAGATTGGCTCCCTTACCACCTAGTAGGTGTTTCATGTCTGCTCTTCCCTCCGCAGACCCGTTACCAAAAAAATAGACATACTTAGGTGACATCCAAGCTACTCCTTTCAACTATAGTATTTTTTAACTCGAATGAAAATGAACTGTATTTTTAACACTGTTTATGCTTTCTATATAATAATAGGAGAGTATACAAAAGGTAATTTATGCTATCAAAAAGATATTTGTCTGGCAAGGAAATTTCAAGACAAACTGGTCTATTGATAACCGGGGGCAGCGTAGCATAGGACAAATATCGAAATAAGAATATCGAAATCCGAAACAAATACTAAATTCTAATGTTTGAATGTCCAAAATACACAGGAACCACAGATTACACAGTTTCACAGGGCTAGGGTAAACACGAGGGACGAGAGACGAGGGACGATGGACGAGGGGCGGTTTTTCGTCTCTCATCTATCGTCCCTCGTCCATCGTCACCCGTCCCTCATATTTTTTCCATTAGACCAATCCTTTCTGTCATATGTACCGTCTGTGAAACTTGTCCTCGTGGAAATGTAAGAACGGGAAGGGGGAAAAGCGTTTTTTGCAGAGTTGTAATTGATATATTGAAAATAAATTGATAGTATTAACCCGAAAAGAAATACCCTTTTTGCGGCTCCTGCCCAATTGTTAACGATAGGTAAGTGGGTAAATGGGTAAATGAGTAAATGAGTGAATGAGTGAATGGGCAGGTGGGTAAATAGTCTTTTAACTCATCTACTCATCTACTCATCCACCCATCCACCCATATACTCATCTAACCATTTAATGCAAAACCATGAGATATACAGTAAAAATAAGCCAGGTTCTGAAAAACTATAATTTTTTAAAGCTCTTGATCGGGCAAATCATATCTGCCCTGGGTGACAGGCTTCATCAGATGGCATTGTTAGGGTTAATTATAAAACAAGGGGGGAATGTAGGGGAAGAGTTGTCTAAAATTACATTTTGGAGTATACTTCCATTCTTTCTGTTTAGTCTTTTTTCCGGTGTACTCGCGGACCGATGGTCACGAAAGTGGATAATGATTGGAGCGGATATAGCACGCGCACTTTTAGTCTGTGCCATCCCGTGGATTATTCGTGATGTTAACCAGCTTTCGGCCGTATATCCGGTAGTTTTTGTTATCGGCATTTTTACCTGTATTTTTTCACCGGCTAAATTTTCAATCATTCCCAATATCGTTGGAGATCGTTATCTTTTAGCTGGAAATTCCCTCATTGCCTCTTCAGCTCTATTAAGTGTTTTGGCTGGTACCGCCATTGGCAGTATAGTATTTGATTCCATGGGATTCAAGGTATCCATGTATATTGACTCCTTTACCTATTTTTTCTCTGCCGGTATGATATGGATGTTAAGGGTAAAAGAAAAGAAACGTGTCAAAATTAAAGGTGTTACAGATGTATTAATGGATATTAAGGAAGGTATGAAATACATTTATCGGGATGGAAGATTAATGATACTCATCTCTTTTGGTGCAATCTTCTGGTTTGTAGGTATTAGCTTTTATATAGTGGTCTCAGATTTTACCAGAAAGGTATGGGGCTTTACCTCGTTAACTCCTCTGGGACTGCTTTTTACATTCCTGGGCGGTGGTCTTTTTACCGGATCCATTCTTATAGGTAAGTATGGTAACAGAGTGAAAAGGAGTGTTATCTATCCGGGAAGCCTCTGGATTCTGGCTTTTGGTATCATGATCTTTCCTTTGGCATACCGGTCGTATACCGCTGCTTTTGGCATCGTCTTTTTTATAGGGGTCGCCGGAGGTGCGTTTCTTGCACCTATCAATGCTGATATTCAAAGAATTGTACCTGATGACTTAAGGGGCAGGACATTTGCCTGCAGGGACATCCTTGTAAATGCTGCCATGGTAACACCGGTGCTGATGATAGGGAAATTGACAACCTTCATCCCTATCAGGGAATTGGTATTTTACCTGGGTATCGGAATTTTTATAACAGGCATTTTTGTGGCCTGGAAGAGTATAAAGCTAAATACCCTCGTAGTATCCTAATCCGAACGAGTCGGAAAAAACAAAATACGAAGCACGAAATCCGAAACAAATTCGAAAATACAAAATCTCAATGACAAAAACCCAATTTCGAACATTTGAAAATTAAGATTTTGGATTTGTTTCGTATTTTGAATTTCGATATTCGAATTTGTTCTGAATATTTTTGCCGAAAATGAAAAAATAAGTTATAAGACATTAGCATCTTCAAATCCATTTCTTAGCATTAATAATAGCCGAAATATGTCCCGTATCATAAATTTCTTAAACGACTGTCTTTTTTATTTGCTTAAAATGGTAGGTATTATTTTATTAAAGGTACTATACCATGTTCAAGCTCGAAACAGAGAATTGGTACCGCGTAAGGGATCACTCATTGTAGCGGCAAACCATTTCAGCTATATGGATCCTATTGTACTTCAAGCAATGTTTCCAAGGCGCATTTCTTTTATGATGACAGAACGTTTTTATAAAGGACGTGGAGAGTGGTTTTTTAAATTCATGCGAAGTATCAATGTAAAAGAGAAAGGTGCAAATATTGCAGCGTTGAGGGATGCTGTTGAAGTACTGAGACAGAATGGGGTCATTGGTATTTTTCCTGAAGGGGGTGTAAGTAAAGAAGGACGCCTGCAGGAAGGAAATTTAGGTATTGGTTTTCTTGTTAAAAAGAGCGGTGCACCGGTTGTTCCTGCTTTTATTTCAGGTACCTATGAGGCATTACCAAAGGGTAAGATAATACCAAAGATTTCAAAAATTAAGATAACCTTTGGTAAACCAATGGTGTTTAAAAATACACAGGACATTGAAGATAAAAAAAGCATTGAAGAGATTACAAGGCAAATTATGAAACAGATTGAAAGATTATCGTATTCTTCTAGCATATAAAAAAGCCGGAACATTTTCATATCATCTTTTGTTCAAATATTTGTTTCGCTTTTATCTATCCATAAGGAAAAAGTAATTTTCCATCACCTTCTTCTTATTAATTATCCCTATGAAAAAAGCACTCATATATTTAAGCGTATCTGCTATATTATTTATAAGCGCATGCTCATCAGATAAAAAAACTAGTGATAATCGTGAAAAATACCCTATTACAAATCCTATCGTTATGAATACGGCATATACAAATGATTACGTTGCAGATATACATTCTTTCCAACACGTAGAAATAAGAGCCAGGGTTAAAGGATATATCGAAAAAATCCATGTTGACGAAGGTGAAATTGTAATAGCCGGGCAAATTCTTTTTAGTCTGAGCCGTCAGAAATATGAAATAGATTTGTTAAAAGCCAAGGCAATGCTGAAAAGTGCCTTTGCAGACGCAAAAGTTGCCGAACTCGATTTACAAAATGTAAAAATACTGGTAAAGAAAAATATAGTCTCAAAAACGGAGCTTAAGATGGCCCGGGCGAAACTGGATGCACTTCATGCAAAGGTTAATGAAGCCAAATCATATGTAGCAAATGCTGAATTAAATCTGTCTTATACTGTGATAAAAGCACCGTTTGATGGAATAATTGATAGAATTCCCAATAAAGTCGGAAGTTTAGTCGATGAAGGAACTCTATTAACTACCCTTTCAGATAACAAAAAAGTATTTGCCTATTTTAATGTGTCTGAAAAAGAATATTTAGATTTTACCACACTTATAGATTCGGGAAAGAACAATGATGTGATATTAGTATTAGCCAATGATGAGATTCACAGTTGTAACGGATGTATTGAAACCGTTGCAGGGACAATTGATAAAAACACCGGAAATATAGCTTTCAGAGCATGTTTTCCTAATCCAGATCTCCTTTTAAGACATGGTTCAAGTGGCAAAGTCAGGATAACAAAAGAAGAAAAAAACGCTTTAATAATTCCTCAAAAATCAACCTTTGAAGTTCAGGACAAAACAT
>CAZPUD010000229.1:0-6848 GCA_964589115.1 uncultured candidatus Brocadiaceae bacterium
AGATAGAAACGGGTTGAACCATGATTGCTAGAGTAATATCGAAAAATAACAAGGAAATAATACTGACAGACGAAAGATGGTCGCATATTGTTGAGTTTCTGACTATATGAAAAAAGTAATCGATATAAAAGAAGCCATCCCACATCTTTTGAAAATGCCGTCAAGAAAGATATGGATTGATTATGACGAGGAAGTGGATGTGCTTTATATAAGCTTCAGAAAGCCTCAACAAGCAAACGATAGTATATTTGAAAATGATTTTGTTTATCATTACCACAATAAGGAACTTGTCGGAATTACGATTCTGCACGCAAAAGAAAAGATTTAATAGATAAAATTTCATGAGGTATTTTATGAAAGAGAATGATTTGAGAATTGCAAGAAAGCTAAAGAAAAGGTTATCTGAAATTGTCCGGCTTGTTGATTTCCGTGTCTTTGGCTCCAGAGCACAGAGTGAGGCTGACTAATATTCGGATATGGATGTATTTATAGAGGCAGAAAGTCTGAATGATGAGTTAAAGAGAAAGATCCGTGATGTTGTGTGGGAATCGGGATTTGAAAATTCCATATACATATCCTCGCTTATATTTACGCGCTATGAGATAGAGGATTCTCCATTGAAGGCGTCTCCTATTGTTGAAAATATCAACCGTAAAGGCGTAATAGTATGACCGATAAGAATATTTTGTTTTTATACCGTCTAAAACAAGCAACAAATGCAAGGCTAAAGCCTCGCCCTACATTTCTCTTCCGACTTGTTCGGGTTAGGAAAAATACAAGAAATGCCATGGAATAAACTGAAGCTGCCAATAAAATAAGATTAAATATCTTGTTTGCATGGTCTCGTAAATTATGGTACTATAATATCTAAATTTTAAGGAGTATGGATGTTTTATCCACGAATTGTTTCTTCTCAACTCTCAGATGCCATGAAACATTTCCCCGTAATCCTTCTGACCGGGGCGAGGCAGGCCGGTAAGTCCACCCTTATCTTAACAATGCTGGATAATTATATAACCCTTGATGATATTGTAGCGTATGCCTCTGCACGGACAGATCCCCATATGTTTATCAACAGTCTCAAAAAGCCAGTTGTCATTGATGAAATCCAGAAAGTGCCGGAGCTTTTGAGTGCAATCAAATTTAACGTAGACCGGAAAAGGGCAAACGGGAGCTATCTTTTGACAGGTTCAGCAAATATACTGGCATATAAGGACACAGCGGATACCCTTGCAGGGAGGATTGCGATTTTCGAGCTTCTGCCATTAAGCTGTAAGGAAATGTCAGCAAAATCAGAAAATGTCATAGATATTTTTTTTAGCGGCAATCTAAAAGATATATCTCTCCCTTCATTAGATAGCGAACGGATAATCAATCAGATTATAAACGGCGGGTATCCGGAAGTACAAAAAATAGACACTCCAAGGGGAAGATACATGTGGTTCAGTTCTTACATACGCACATATATAGAAAGAGATGTAAGGGATATCGGCGAGTTGAGGAATCTTGATAAATTTATAAGGATGTACAATATGCTGACGTCACGTTCTGGGAATATGCTGAATAAGTCAGACATTGCGCGGGATACCGGGATAGACGCAAAGACACTGGACAACTATCTGGAGCTGCTGGAACTGGTATACCAGGTATATATGTTGAAGCCTTACAACAGGAATATAAACAAGAGATTTGCAAAGACAGGAAAATTGTTTTTTACCGATAGCGGTATACTATCCCACCTCCTCGGGATATCTACAAGTGAAGATTTTACGGCATCTCCATACAAAGGAAATATTTTCGAAACATTTATCTTCACTGAACTTTTGAAAGCCGTAAGATATGCAGAAAAGCCTTCCAATATTTTCTTTTACAGGACATTTGACAGAAAAGAGATAGATTTTATCGTTGAGCGCGGAAAAAGTATCGTATCTGTTGAGGTTAAATTTTCCAAAACAGTTACAAAAGAAGACTTCAGGCACATTGCAGCCTTGAAAACAGATATTAATAACCTCAAGGCAGGATATGTCTTATATATGGGGGAACAATTGTTGCCTTTTGGCGCAAATCTTTTTGCTGTACCAGTGAGCGTATTATTTTAACTGTACCTGTACAGGAAAAAATGACAGAGAGCATTCAATGAGTACAAATACAGATACAGACTTTCAAGCACTGAAGACCACAGGTATTAAAGTCAACTACCTCTATGTCTGCGAACGGAAACTCTGGCTTTTTGACCGTGGGATCACTATGGAATCGAGGTCGGATAAGGTACTGATGGGAAAGCTGCTCGGTGAGAGTTCATATCCACGTGAGGAAAAGAGGGAATTGCTCATCGACAATCTCATTAATATCGATATTGCAGGCGATGAAGAGATACGGGAAGTCAAGTACAGCAACAGGCTTGCACATGCAGACAGAATCCAGTTGCTCTATTATCTTTATTATCTCAGGCAACTGGGTATTGAAAAAAGGGGTGTTATTAATTACCCAAAAATGAGAAAACGTGAGGAAGTTGTGTTAACCCCAGAAACTGAAAAAGAGGTAGAAACAGCATTGATACGCGTGAAAGAGATTTTGGAAATGGAGAAACCGCCGTCGTTGCAACGGAAACCTTATTGTACAAAATGCGCTTATTACGAATTTTGCTGGGGATAACAATAGGGGGAAGATAGAAGGCGGAGGGCTTTAGGCTGACGGAAATAATATATGGCAAATTATAGAAACCTGATTATATGGCAAAAGGCTCACAGTTTGGCAATAAAGGTTTATAAATTAACTGAATCATTCCCAAAACAGGAAATGTTTGGACTTACTTCACAACTGAGAAGAGCAGCTTTGTCAGTGCCAACTAATATAGTCGAAGGTTACAATCGGAAAAGCAGAAAGGAACTTATCCATTTTATAGATATTGCCCTTGGTTCTCTAGCAGAAACTGAATATTTATTAGAATTTGCTTCAGAATTAAATTATATGGAAAAGAATGAAGCATCTGTTTTGCAAAACTTAGTCGAAGAGGCAGGTAAATTACTATGGGGATTTCAAAAATCTAAAATTGAGCAAAAGGCTGAAGACTAAAGGTTTCATGTTTTCACTTCAACCTTAAACCATGCGCCTTCACCCTTAAGCCTTCAGCCTAAAAATCACTATGCCGAGATCGTACTACATATTTTCTAACGGACGTATCAAAAGACAGGAAAATACTGTCTATATCGAAAATGAAAAGGGTGAAAAAAAGGCCATTCCGGTTGAGGATATCGATACTATTCACCTCTATGGTGAGGTCGACCTCAATACAAAACTGCTCAATTTCCTGTCACAGCAGAATAAGGCCGTCCATGTCTATAACTACTACGGTTTCTATGCAGGGAGTTTTATGCCAAGAGACAGGAACGTGTCGGGCGATCTGACTGTCAGGCAGGTTGAATGCTATCTTAATGCAGAACGCCGTTTCTTCGTTGCCCTTTCATTTGTTGAGGGCGCCATGTTCCATATCGTAAGGAATCTGCGCGAATATTCAGATACAGCAGATTTCCGGAAACAAATTGAGACCGAACAGGCCAATGCAAGCAAGGCCAGAACTATCAGTGAACTCATGGGATGCGAGGGCCGGGCGAGAGATGCCTATTATCAGGCATTCAATGTAATTCTAAAAGAAGATTTTACGATGGAGAAACGTGAGAAAAGACCGCCTACTAATCCAATTAATGCACTGATATCGTTTGGCAATTCCATGATATATTCAACCGTGCTTTCCGAAATATACCATACACAACTTAATCCTACGATAAGTTATCTGCACGAACCACGGGAAAGGCGATATTCATTGAGCCTTGATGTTGCAGAGATTTTTAAACCGCTCATTGTTGACCCCATTATTTTCAAACTGGTGAATAACAACATGGTAAAACTTGAAGACTTTGAGGAGGATGTCAACTATTGTTATTTGAACGAGAGCGGCCGGAAGAAGTTCCTCAAAGAATTTGACCAGAAACTGACAACTACTATTAAACACAGGAAATTAAAGAGGAACGTCTCGTACAGGACTCTTATCAGGCTTGAATGTTATAAACTGATAAAACATTTTCTTGGCGACGAGGTGTACGCTCCATTTAAGGCATGGTGGTGATTACAGGGGAGAAGATGAGAGACTAATAGAGTGTCTGAAAGGTTTATAATAAAGAGAAATATATCGCTCCTCCGGAGCTAAAATCTGTATGAGATGTTATTTCTATTTATATTGTGCTCCTCATGGAGCACTTTGGAGGACTTTTCAGACATTCTCTAAGCACTGGAAGCGGTTTGCAGGGTATCTCCGTGTCCGCTGCTAGTACATAGTCAACATAATTGTTAATAATGGATTATATGGTATCTGTCATTGCGAGGGCGTTTTTCCCCGAAGCAATCTCCTGGGTACTTCAAAAGGGATTGCTTCGGGGAAAAACGCCCTCGCAATGACATGCTATACCTCTTTTGGTTATTCATATACCGTTACAAATAATGTTGACAGTGTACTAGTGACCTATGTACCATTTTTCTGGAAATGTTTTGCAGGATGGATTTGATAATTGATCTGAATTTTGACGGAGATAAGGAAAGTGCCATATTTAATCGTTACATACGATATCGGAGAGGAGAGGGTGAATAAGGTAAGGAAGATTTTAAAGAAGTATTTCATGTGGGTTCAAAATTCCGTATTTGAAGGTGACATCAGTACGGGAAAACTCGAGCAGTGCAAAACGGAATTGCGTGATGTTATCGAAATAGAAGGAGATTCTATATATTTCTACAGCCTAGAAAACAGGCTGAATTACCGTAAGGTTGTCCTTGGCGTTGAAAAGGAAATGACAGGGAATATCTTGTAATAAGGCTAATGTTTAAAACAGCTATATTCAAATTGCATAATCCTACAAGGAAAAAACAGGCATTTCTTCAGAAAGCATATAAAAATTATCATTTGCTTTACGATAGATTGCTAAAATCAATTCATAAAGATTTAGATAGTTTTTATAATGCAATAGCTTTTATTACAAAAAAGGGTGAAACAAAGTATAGTGATAAAAAAGCAATTCAATATATAAACAATCATTTTAAAAATGTACTTAATGCCTTTGTTTTATCCTCTGGTCTAAAGGAATCGCTATGTAAGGATTTAGCAGGAAATCTTATGAGTTATAAAGAATTGCTGTCTAAAAGACCCGATACATCCTATCCTTCTTTACAAAGCCTAAAACGGGAAGAGAATGAAAGAATGTTAGAAAATCTTTACGAATCTTTTAAAACCTGTATAGACACTGAAATTGCAAATGAGTTAAGAAATGCTGTTACAAGGCAAAGAAGCGGTGAAACAAAATTAAAACCATTATCTTTTATTAGATGTGATACAAAACATCAAAATATGGCATTTTTATACCAAAGTGATAAGGATAAAAAGAAATATTACGCACTGCTTCATTTGCTTCCAGCATCTAGACACAGAAAACTTTTAATAACCAAAGACCACGAACTTTATGACATTCGGAGCCAAAAGCAATATATAAAAAAAACTTCCACTGGCTTATTGTTTAGTATTGAAACAGGTCAGAGGGTAATAGAAAGATATTTCAATCATAGCTCGAGTATAAAAGAAGGAAAGCTTGTTTACGATAGCAGCAAGCAAGAATACTATTTACACCTTGCATTCGAATTCAAGCCAGAAAGGGTAAAGACAGAAACCACAATGGGAATTGACAGGGGTGTTAACGCAATCTGCGCATATACAATCTCAGACGGTCACTATAATGTCATAAGGGATGGTTTGTATGAGGGAAAAACCTTGAATGATTTGTTAAAGAGTGAAGAAAAACGGGTCTCAGAATTACAAAAACGTGGTAAAGAATACAGATTTAAAGTCAGAAGAAACTGGGCAAACAAGATAATCCATGATGCAACAAATATGATAGCAAATATTGCTTTAGAGAATAAATCGCAGATTTATGTAGAAGATTTACAAACTATCACAGACAGATCAAAAAAGCGCAAAAAGAGCGCTTTTAACAGGATATTAAACCGTTCTCAATTTCAAAAGTTTGCAAACACCCTTGACTATAAATTAGAGGAAAGAGGGTTGCCTAAAGTAAAAAAAGTTCATCCTTCTTATACAAGTATGACATGTGTTAAATGTTGCTATGTATCATCAATGAATAGACCAAAGTATTTTGATGAAGATGGTAATTTCGTTCAAGACAAATTCAAATGTATTCAATGCGGATATGAGAAAAATGCTGATATTAATGCAAGTCATGTAATAGCTATAAAAGGAGTATGGACATATATCAGAAGAGAAGAAAAAATAAAACAAAGAGTTGAGACCTTCGATGCGTTCTTACATAATATTATTTGTTCTTTTACAAATAAATCTATAAGTTAAAGGACATCTTTGATAGTGGAAATACTATCGTTACTTTATGTGTCCTTATTCTGGCAGTCAGGCGATTGATTCCCTCGTGGACGTGGAAGATAGGCGACTATTTCCCGTGTGTAAACTACACATGTCTAGCCCTCTGCTGGTGTGAACCGACATCCCTATAATCTTTCAGGGCATTACGCTAAACTGAAAGATGCTCATCGAGCAAAAATAGGGTTTAAGGTTCAGATTACTTGTAAATGCATCGAATCAATTTTTACATTATTGTTTGTAAGTATAAATGTGTGGTTTAGTAATGATTGTTTTATAAAAATGTTAAAAATACGATTAAAGGTTCGATGCTGAAATGACCATGTTGGCACGAAATATCCGAATAATATTTCATACATAAATAGTGCTCATTATAAGGATTTAAAATATTTTTCAATTGTTTTAAACAATGGGG
>CAZPUD010000230.1:0-1865 GCA_964589115.1 uncultured candidatus Brocadiaceae bacterium
ATGCTAAACGAATGGTTCAATCTACAAGATTGAACCAACCATAGCCGCTGCCAAATGCAGCCTACTTTAATACCTTTCTTATCTTAACCCTGTTGTTATCGTCGTCAAAAGTGTATTCCCTTGACATTCAATATACCCTTCTTTATAATCTTCTAAGAGCTTATTTCTCAATGAATTCGGAGGGTTTTGGCCAAAATTTATGAACAAGTTAAATAGTGGTTCGAATACCTGCCTCGTCGGGCTTCAGTGGGGTGACGAAGGTAAAGGTAAGATTGTCGATATTCTTACAGAGTCGTTTGATATCATTGTAAGATACCAGGGAGGCAGTAATGCAGGCCATACTGTAGTCATAAATAATGAAAAATTCGTATTACATCTCATTCCTTCCGGGATCCTCAGAAAGAATAAAATGTGCGTTATAGGCAGCGGAGTAGCCTTGGATCCCTTACAATTATTAGAAGAAACCACCGAGCTAAGAAAAAAGAATATTGAAATTAATAAAGATAATCTCTGCGTCAGTGAAATAGCACATCTTGTATTCCCTTACCATAAGAAACTAGATGAGCTTTACGAATCCGAAAAAGGGGATGAAAAAATCGGTACGACACGCAAGGGGATCGGACCATGTTATACTGATAAAATGGCCCGCAATGGTATACGGGTATGCGATCTTTTCCACCCGGAACATTTTAAACAGAGGCTTAAGAAAATCGTTGATGAAAAAAATAAGATTTTTGTGCGTCTCTTTAATGCTGATGAGCTATCGTGGAGTAAGATTTACGACGAATATTGCGGGTATGCAGAGCAAATAAGGCCTTTTGTTTGCAACACTGTAACTTTTATGGATAATGCCGTTAAGGCCCAAAAAAGAATCCTCTTTGAAGGTGCACAAGGTTCGATGCTCGACGTAGACTTCGGTACGTATCCCTTTATCACATCATCATCTGTTACTGCAGGCGGCGCAGCAACTGGCGTGGGAGTTTGTCCTAAACAGATCCATAAGGTGCTCGGTATAATGAAATCCTACACGACACGTGTGGGCAGTGGTCCCTTTCCTTCGGAGCTAAACGATGAATTAGGCAGCCATTTAAGGGAAAAGGGTGGTGAGTATGGCGCAACCACGGGGAGGCCAAGACGCTGCGGCTGGTTTGATACTGTTGCTGTAAAACACGCAATTATGGTAAATGGTGCAGAGAGCGCCATCCTAACAAAACTTGATGTCCTTGATGAACAAAAAACGATAAAAATATGTGTGGGTTATAAGTTTGACAATAAGGTATATGACGTATTTCCCACAGATTTAGCAGCATGGCCTGAATGTCAGCCAATATATAAAGAAATGCCCGGCTGGCAGGAGGACACATCAAAAATGCGTAACAGAAAGGATATTCCTTCCCATGCAAAGAACTACATCGATACCCTTGAAAAGATTTTAGACATAAGGATCGAAATGCTTTCTGTTGGCCCGGACCGGGGTCAAGTTGTGAGTCTTATATGAGTGAGACGGAACATTTACCTTCTCATATTGCCATTATTATGGATGGGAATGGACGATGGGCAAAAAGAAGGGGACTCACAAGGTTTCGCGGCCATGAACAGGGGGCCGAATCTGTCCGTATAGTAACACGTGAATGTGCAAAAAAGCACCTGAAACAGCTTACCCTTTATGCATTTTCCTATGAAAATTGGAAACGGCCGCGTCGTGAAATTAATTTATTAATGAAACTCCTCAAGGATTTCCTTATTAAGGAACGGGAAGAAATCAGGGAAAACAATATCCGGTTAACGGCAATTGGCAGAATAGACGGACTTCCGGACGATGTACGAAGAGAGCTTGCTATCTCTATGGAGGAGAGCAAGAACAA
>CAZPUD010000230.1:1965-6845 GCA_964589115.1 uncultured candidatus Brocadiaceae bacterium
TTCCGGACGATGTACGAAGAGAGCTTGCTATCTCTATGGAGGAGAGCAAGAACAATACGGGAATGGTTCTTTGCCTTGCGCTCAACTACGGAGGACGTGCCGAGATTGTGGATGCAGCAAAGGCAATTGCGAAGGATGTTAAAGACGGAAAGATGGATTTAGAAGAAATTACGGAAGAGACTTTTAAAAAATATTTATATATGCGTGATATGCCGGATCCGGATTTGCTAATAAGAACCGGTGGTGACATGCGGATAAGTAATTTCCTCTTATGGGAGATTTCGTATGCAGAGATCTGGGTTACCCCGGTATGCTGGCCGGACTTTAAAAAAGTTCATCTTGAAGAAGCAATTGGAGATTATGTAAAAAGGGAACGCCGTTTCGGTGGACTGCGAGAGTGAATACCCTTCAAACGAGAGTCCTATTCGGCAGTATTATGGTATCGATATTCTCAGGTATTCTCTTACTCGATTACCTGTTCTATACCGATATTGGATTTGGATGCATGGCCATTTTGGCCGGGGTAATCGGCTCGTATGAGTTTTACACTATCGTAAACAAACACGGCTCCTCACCTTTCAGGATATCAGGTATTGTTATAGGTGTATGGCTGTTCATAACATGCT
The DNA here is from genome assembly GCA_964589115.1 of uncultured candidatus Brocadiaceae bacterium. Lineage (GTDB taxonomy): Bacteria > Planctomycetota > Brocadiia > Brocadiales > Brocadiaceae > JBDIVL01. Next base: position 2,592 of record CAZPUD010000230.1, read on the forward strand.
GGTTATCCGCCCGGAACAATGTCAACCACAATTTCTTCAGGCAAGAGATCTTTTTGGTACTTATCTTTTGGCTCCTGTTGATGCAATCCTTTATCCATGGGACAAAAGACGCTATAAAAAATATTTCAGTAACTATATTCGGTATCCTCTACGTATTTTTTCTTCTTAGTTTTGCCTTCACCTTAAGATATCTTCCTCATGGTATTTGCATATTTATCATGGTTTTGTTAATATCTAAGTTTGGTGATATAGGAGGCTATTTATTTGGCCGAAAATATGGTAAACACAAGCTCGTAGAGTTTATAAGTCCGAATAAAACGATAGAAGGGGCCTGTTTTTCACTGATATCCAGCACCGCAGTTGCAGTAATTTTTAACCTGATCCCTCAAACGAGGGTGATGAGTTTACCATGGTCGATCGCATTTGGAATAACCGTAGGCTTTTCGTCGATGCTGGGCGATTTAGCGGAATCCCTTTTAAAAAGGGACGTTCAAGTAAAAGACTCAGGCCAAATGGTACCTGCCTTCGGCGGGGTACTGGATATCATCGACTGTTTACTGATCAGCATGCCTGCTGCATATTATTTTTTAGTTTTTTTTAAGTTAGTTTAATATGAATCAAAAAATCAAATTACAAAAATACCCTGTTGATAATAATAGAGAGTATTCCCAGGAACCATTAACATATCAAAATACCGTTGTTGTTGAAAATGACGAGGAAGCATCTATCCTATACGGAAGTCACGATAGACATTTACGCCTTGTCAGGGATGCCTTTCAGGTACAACTGGTTGCCCGTCACGGATTATTGAAACTTGAAGGAGAAAAAGAACAGGTAGACACGAGCAAGGAAGTGTTAAAGAAATTGCTTGAAATCGTCCGTTCAACGGGAAGGTTAGACCTGGAAGATGTAGAACGGGCTATTATAGATGCAAAAACCGAGACAAAAGAAGGCCATGTTCAATCAATCGATGTTTTTCAGAAAGGTACCTTTATAAAACCAAAGACACACGGTCAGGCAAAATATATAGAAGCGATTAAATACAATGACCTCGTTTTTTGTATAGGCCCTGCCGGGACAGGAAAGACGTATTTGGCCGTAGCCATGGCACTCTCTTACCTGAAGAGCGGACGCATGAAAAGAATCGTGCTTGCCCGGCCAGCCGTTGAAGCAGGGGAAAAACTCGGATACCTGCCAGGCGACATCAAGGCAAAGGTAAATCCTTATCTGCGCCCGCTATATGATGCCATAGCAGATATGATGGACGTCACGCATGTGAAAAAATATCTGGAGAGTGACCTTATTGAGATTCTGCCCCTTGCATATATGCGTGGAAGGACCCTGAATGATTCTTTTATTATCCTCGATGAGGCACAAAACTGTACCATAAAACAGATGAAAACTTTTTTAACAAGGCTCGGTACAAAATCGAAAGTAGTGGTAACAGGGGATATTACCCAGGTTGACTTACCGGCAGGAGAAATGTCTGGTTTAATTGACGTTCAAGAAAGGTTAATGCACATCAATAATATTTCTTTTGCTTACCTGAGCAAAGCAGATATTGTACGTCACAAACTAGTCCAGGATATTGTTGATGCATATGAATTATAGGAACCTATACCTTTTCGCAGGCAGTGCTGCGAAAAGGAAATCCGAAATACCAAGCACTAAATACGAAACAAATTCAAATGACCAAAATTCAAATAAAAGATTGAAACCACAGATTACACAGATGGCACAGATGACAGAAAGGATTTTCTATCTGTGAAATCTGTGTCATCTGTGGTTCCTGTATGTTTTGGTCATTTACACATTAGAATTTAGGCGTTTTTGGTATATTGACAAAATCTTGTCGATGTTGAGACGCTAAGCGCCTAAACCGAACGAGTAGGAACTTGAGAATAGAGATTACAAACCTTCAGAAGCTTTATCGTGTTAATACAAGAAAGATAAAAGATCTTGTAAAAAACGTCCTAAAAGCCGAAAAAAAGGACGCAGAACTGAACATTGTATTTACCGATAATAAAAAAATAAAAGAAATGAATAGAACGTTTCTGGGACACAATTACGCTACCGATGTGCTGAGCTTTGCCTATCATGAAACTGATTATAGAGACGGCGTCACCGGTGAAATCATCATTTCGGTTGAGATGGCTCTGAAACTAGCAAAAAAACATGAATATCCGGCTGAAGGAGAAATTGCCCTTTATTTGATCCACGGATTATTGCACCTGCTGGGATATGATGACAAACGGAAAAGCGATGCAAAAAAAATGCATCAAAGAGAATGGGAAATATTGTCAGATCTTGGCTATAGCGTCCTTATTCCCTAACCCGAATGAATCTGAAGAGTAACTAAATGGGATTTACGATTTTAGATTTACGATTTGGGATTTAAAAAATCGTAAATCTAAAATCGTAATTCGTAAATTTTTGCCAGGAATGTCAAAATTATTTTTGGAAAATACCAGTTTTATGGATAATAAAAAATATGTCCATCGTCAGAACAAAAGCAATTGCCCTGAGAAGGACAGACTATAGTAACTCCAGTCAAATAATTACTTTCTACACCTTAGATTACGGAAAGATACAAACTATTGCCAAAGGATTTAAGCGCGCATCGGGAAAATACAATTCAAAAGCAATTGACCTTTTAACGTACTATCAAATCCTCTTTATCAAAAAAGAACACGCATCCCTCCATATCCTTACAGAAGCCGTTTTGCAGGATAATTATCCATCACTCCGAAACGATTTGGATAAATACTATCAGGCTTCATATGTGGCTGAACTGATACATGAATTTACCGAGGAAAATGACCCCAGTTATCAGCTTTTTGATATCTTCTTAAATACACTGGCCGGTATATCGGCAGATACAAACACTACCGTGCGACTTCTGGCTTTTGAGATAAAAATGCTGAAGATTTCAGGATACTTACCGGAATGGAGATATTGTGTAAATTGCAAAAACAGCAGTCAACAAGCTCCTGAAGTATATTTCAGTGCAAAAGAAGGAGGCATATTGTGTAAAACGTGCCGGGAAAAGCCGGGGAACGGAATTGTTGTTCCCGCAGGAGCCATTCAAATAGCCCGGCGATTAGGAGATATTAATCTGCAGACATTAGAACGTGTTAAAATACAATTATCTATTTGTGTTGAAATAGAAAAGATGCTGAGATATTATATTGCTTTTATCTTAGATAAAGAACTAAATTCGTGGAAATATGCGAATCTATGAGATTAAAAACGGGGCTTATTTTATTCATTATTACCTTTTGTGCCGTCGTAAGACCATCTTATGGAAAATGGGTATGGAATAAGGAAACGGGTTGGATGGAACCGCCTGTTACCGCAATTACTACTTTGGAACAACGTTATAAGTACGCCCTTTCTCTTATTGTAGAGCAAAAATACAGAAATGCTGTAAAGGAATTTGAATCGATTATTGATACCGATCCCAACTCCGAGTACGCGGAAGTCTCACAGATAAATATCGGATGGGCATACTTCCTTAACGGTGATTATAAAAGGGCACTAAAGGCCTATGAGAAGGTCTTGCAAAGATATCCCGGCACAAAAAGAACACTGGAAATATTAGAAAAACAGTACAAGGTTGGTCTCGCCCAAATGGATATCAACGAAACAGCAGCCATAAGGGTTTTTGAAAATATTATAGCAAAACACCCTTTGGGTCCGTTGGCACCTGATGCACAGGTTAAAATAGCCGATTGCTATTTTAACCTCCATCAATATGAAGAAGCGCTTGACGCTTACGAAAAATTTTTAGAAAATTATCCCAAGAATGAATGGGTTCCTTACGTACAGTACCGTATTCCCCTTTCAAAATTATATCACGAGAAACAACAGGATCGTAATTACGGTCTCCTGGTCTCTGCAAGGGAAGGTTTTGAAGAGTATTTGATCTCAAATCCATACGGTATACACGCTGAAGATGCGAAGCGAATGATCGAAGAGATAAGAACTATTGAAGCGGAACGTGAATTTAATATCGGGGAGTTTTATCTAAGGGTAAAGAGACCTTATTCTGCTGTCATTTATTTTGATACTGTGATAACAAAATTTCCTGATACTACATGGGCAGAAAGGGCTAAAGAAAGGATAGAATTCCTGAGAATGATTGAGGCAGTAAAATAGTATATTCCCAAAATTATTTTGACAATTTTAGCAAAGTTTTTCTTCGTACTACTATCCATCAACTTCTTGTTTTTTATGCTCGTTTTTTAAAACGAC
>CAZPUD010000231.1:0-6833 GCA_964589115.1 uncultured candidatus Brocadiaceae bacterium
CTTTATATTACGAAACCTCCTCTATTTATACAAATATTTATGTACAGGTACTTATGTTGCTCATTTATGAAGCTACCATATAAATTAGACCATGTTTTTTGAATTTGTCAATAGGTAGTTTCATATATATTGTATGGCTGTTAACATTAACTAACCATATATAGTATAAATGTACAAATAATAAAATGGCGTAAACAGTTATGAAGTTATGTTCAATATGCAGATCTGAATTGCTGTGTAGAGAGGGCACCCTACACGCAGTCTTGAGTACTTCCAGTGCCCACGGTAGCTGCTATGACGGTGTAAGAAATTTATGATCGTTCAAAGTCGTTGGTGTATATGGTCATTTTGCTAGTTAGTTTAAGGATTTAGCCCTGAAGAGCCGATTTTCGATAATTAACTGGGGTACTTTTGATGAGAGTGACAGTGGTCTGAGGAAATAGAAAGAAAATATAGACAGTTAAGAGATTTTCAAAGCATTCTTGGATAATGCGTTTGAATATATGTTACGACGGGAAATAAGTAATTTATACGACCAAGGGAAGATCAAAATCTAGCAGAAAAATCATAAAAGATCCTGAGCCAATTTGCAGGAAATGAGGATAAATATTTAGCCATTAACTTTTGTAGGAAATTAACGGCTTTTATGTTTTGGTGACGGTCTGGTGACGGTATTTTTAGGGTGTCAAAATGTCTAAGCTGCTTATTTATAACAACTTAAAAAGTGGAGGCGGCGGGAATTGAACCCGCGTCCCTAGATATTTCAGCATAAGCTTCTACGTATATAGTCTATTTTTTGAATTTTACCGTCCAGAACCCCAATAGACAGGATTTCTATAGGCTATCCCAGTGAAGAGTTCATTTAACCCCTACCAGGCCGAGGGGCTAAACTAACCTGCTAATCGTCGTTTAATTAATCTCGCAGGTAAGATTAATTAAACGTGGCTGTTAATTAAGCAGCCATTGCCATTGGATATTCGGCATTTAAACTTTTTGCCAGGTGTTTAGTGAGGCCGCCTGACAACCTCAATACGCCGCTTATACTTCAACTTATCCGGTCGAATCCTTTCGCCCCCTATGAAGTTTTGTATTAAATATGTGGACGGGTTACTAATAACTATTACCTGCCCAATAACTAACTGCTCTTGCAATAAAGATTCTAATAACGTGAAAAGGTATATTTATTAATTTTATATTATAACATATAAAAAATAAAATGCAATTTAACTATCCTATAAGCACCGTTCCTTTACTTACGTTGAATTTTACAACGTATTGTATGGATTTTATCGATTATAATTAGTAAACGTTATCCTGATCAATAAGTGTAGTAACAAATTCATAAGCTACTGTATAATAATGGGTTCTGCAAATATTTTGCGGTTTTAAAATACTTTACGATAGTGTTCAAAAGTTAAAATATGTTTAGGTATAAGAATCGCTTATGGAAAAGTATTTATTGTATATTACGACTCTATACCTAAAATTTTAGGAGAAAAAATAATGGTAAATAGTGTAAGTTCGCCAGCATCAAAACTTATTGAACAAATAAAAAGATTGTCCACAGAGCCACAAAAAAATGAAGGTGTCTATCTGAATCATAATAATGTAATAAATAATCGGAGTAATGATATTAAAGATCTGCGTACCCTGGAAAAAATACAGAAAAAAGTTGAGATATCAACTCAAATGATAGAAGATATAAAAAAGGAAAATAAAGATACGCGCATGCGTTTACAAGATGTACCTAAGCAAGCAGATTCTAAAAAAAAATATAGAGAGCCAGTAGGCGGTTTTCTTGATGTTTATTTATAAAAAGGTAGCAAGCTGACTTTCGAAGAAAAGGAGGAAAGCGAAATGCCAGCTTGCTATAAAGGAGAACAATCTAACACATATAACATGGAAAACCAGAAAAAGGTTCCGAACTGAAAAAAATTTATTTTGTTTCAGATAATATTGAATTATAATTGTTACGTATGATTAGGTATACGTTGGTCTATATCTTTTTGCCAATAATATTTCTCACCGTATTCGGATGTGGTACTACGTCATACAAAAGATGGGAAAATACAGATCAAAGGACTGTTGAACTTTCAGAAACAACTGTAACCCTGGAAAAGAGAATAGATGATTTATCCAGATCCATCTCACTGCTGGCGAATGACGGGAATTTTATCCACAATGAATTAGACGACGTTAGGTATAACAATAAAGATATTGAACAGAAAATAGAGGGCATGATTTCCATAATCAGGAATTTGGATGAGCAAATTCGTGATTTAGTGGCTAAATATAAGGACATGGAAGAGGGTTTGAATAGAGAAATAGGTGGCTTGAACAGAGAAATAGATGATGTTAAGAATGCTGAAATTGAGCTATCTAACCGGCTAGAGTTGATGAAGATGGAATTAAAAGGAAAGATCGAGCCTCCGGCCTCATTAAAATAATGTGTTAAATTAGTTATTTAATTTAAAAGACAATTTTAGTAATAAGTGAAATGAAGCCGTTTAGGAAAATGGTTTTTATGATAGGTGTATGCATAGCATACATTTTGATAATATATATAACTTTTAGTGCTGTATCAATGGTCCATAGAATAAACGATCCGGTGCGGGCAAAAAAGATAGTTCTTCTAACCTTTTTTACTAACGTATTCTTATTTGCAGGTAGCGGATATCTAGTTTACAGGGTGAAAGTCCCCGCAAAGAAAAAATGAAATACATAAAAATACTAATTTTGTCAGTAATGTTGATATCTTTATCAATAACTTCTTTAACTTCCTTCTCTGGTTACTTTGCCTTTGCAGACCGGAATATCGAGGTTGATAAGCTAAAGCAAGAGCTTCTGGAACTTGAGAAGATTACGAAACCGCTTATTAAAACCTTTCAAAAAGTCTCACAGTTGGTTAGTCCTTCTGTTGTTAGTTTGGTTACTGAAAAAAAAGGCAATTTAGGTGATAAAGAGGGTGAACCGTCTCAACCTTTACCAGAATTCCCGTCTAAGCGTGATCCTCATGGAGATAATGTGCCTAAAAAGGGGCTTGGTTCAGGAATTATTGTTGGTGAGGGTGGGTATATATTAACAAACAATCATGTTATCAGCGGTTTTTCTGAAGAAGAAATTACGGTAATTACATATGATGGGGAACAATACAAGCGTGTCAAAGTTATTGGTATCGATCCCAATACAGATTTGGCGGTGATCAAGATTGAAGGGGAAGGTTTCTTGCCTGCCGAGTTTGGTAACTCGGAAGAAGTGCAGGTAGGTGATTGGGTTATTGCCATCGGTAGTCCTTTTGGATACCAGCAAACGGTTTCTACAGGGATTATAAGTGCTAAGGGGAGGACTCATGTTATTCCGCTTGTGCTTCCCTTTGTATATGAAGATTTTTTCCAGACCGATGCAGCTATTAATCCTGGGAATAGTGGGGGACCACTTGTCAACCTCCGGGGAGAAGTAATTGGCGTGAATACTGCCATTGCAACTCGATCAGGGGGATTCCAGGGTGTTGGCTTTGCAATTTCCGCGAGTATTGCAAAGGAAACGGCTGAAAATATCATAGCAACAGGGAACGTTGTAAGAGGATATTTAGGTGTAGGGACACATGATATTGATGATGATTTAGCTACAACGCTTGGATTGAAAAATAAAAAAGAAATTATCCATTATTTTAGCCTGCCAACAGAGAAGGGGGCATTTGTCTTAGAGGTCTGGAGCGATACACCGGCATCAAAAGCAGGAATTCTTCCTGGTGATGTTATTACCGAGATAGGTGGAAAGGAAATCAGAAATACTACGGACCTTCAACATGCCATTCGTCGTGCAGCAGTAGATAAAATGATTATCGTGAGGGTTATACGGGAAGGTCTGGAAAATGCGTTAGAGGTTATGGTAGAAAAGCAGCCGGAAGACCTTGCAGGGAAAAGTTATATTGCTATTCGCAAGCTGGATGAACCCACAAAATTTTCTCTGGGCCTGGTCGTTAATGATTTGAGTCCGGAGATTGCAAAAACTATGCACTTGGAAGGTGAGAAGGGAGTTTTAGTTATTTCTGTTGAAGAAAATAGCCCCGCTGACCGTGCCGGCATAGAGCCCGGCGATTTAATCACAAAAGTTGGCACAGAAGATGTGGATTCTGTTCTTGAGTTTATGTCACTTATGGATGAGTTTTTAGGGGCAAACAAGGTTGTAAGTGTATATATAAGGAATAAAGGTTTTGTAACATTAAAATAGCCATTGCAATACCATCCCGATTTTACAACAAACCATATTTCCCATTAGATTACTCCGTGCCAACAACGCTTGGTAATTCTTTAGCGATATAATCGCATTCGGGATACTTGCTGCATCCGAAGAAAATACCACCTTTTTTCGACCGGCGCTGTATCAAATCACCATCGCAACCCTCTTTCGGACATTTTACACCCGTGGGGAGCGATTTGATATTTCTGCATTTTGGATAGCCGGAGCACCCCATAAACCGGCCTTTCTTGCTGAATCGAATGACCATAGGACTTCCACATTTTTCACACTTTTCATTCGTTGGCTCAGCCCTGGGTGTTTCATTATTAAGTGATTTTGTACTCTTGCAGGCCGGATATGCCGAACATGCCAGAAATTTTCCATGGCGGCTCGTTTTAATTACCATAGGACTTCCACACTTCTCACATTTTTGATCAGTAATTTCCGGCTGAGCAGGTTCACCCTTTTCGTCAAGTGGAAGTGTATTTTTACACTTGGGGAATGCTGAACATCCCAGAAACTTTCCATGCTTTCCCCATCGTATAACCATCGGTTGGCCACATATTGTACAAGTTTGATTGCTTTCCTCAGGTGTTCCTTTTACGCTCTTCATTTCACCCATTGCCTTTTCTAAATCCATCTTAAAGGGTTCATAAAATTCCTTGAGGACTGTAAGCCAGTCAACCTTTTCATCCTCGATCTTATCAAGTTCATCTTCCATATATGAAGTAAACTTTACATCCATTATTTTTGAGAAATGCTCAATAAGTTTTTCTGTAACGAGTGTTCCGAGTTCTGTCGCATAAAATGCACGTTTTTCCTGTTTAACGTATCCCCGGTCCTGTATGGTAGATATAATAGCAGCGTAGGTACTTGGTCTTCCTATTCCCATTCTCTCCAAGGTCTTAACAAGTGATGCCTCCGTAAATCGTGGGGGTGGCTGGGTAAAGTGCTGGGTGGGCGACAACGCTATTAATTCAAGTTTTTGGTCTTTTTCTAAGGGTGGAAGGATCTGTTCCTCCTTTTCCAATTCATGTCCTGAAATCCGGGTATGACCATCGAACAGCAATTCTCTTCCTGTAATCTTAAAAATATACCGCTCTGCAATGATCTCTATATCCGTCACGGCATAGAGTGCTGGTTTCATCTGGCTGGCAACAAACCGGTTCCAGATAAGTTCGTAAAGCCTGTATTGATCTTTTGTCAAGAAATCTTTAATAGATTCAGGTGTGTATTCAACGACAGTAGGCCGGATAGCCTCGTGAGCACCCTGTGTTCCTTTTTTATTTGACGCATGGATATTAGGTTTTTCAGGTAAGTAGTCTTCACCATATTTGTTTGTAACGAACTGCCGGCATGAGGATAATGCCTGTTCAGAAATATGGAAAGAATCTGTCCTCATGTACGTAATGAGTCCTACCATGCCCTTTGCACCAATATCAATACCCTCATAAAGCTGCTGGGCGATAAGCATAGTCTTTTTGGCACTAAACTGCAGCCGGGTGGACCCTTGCTGCTGGAGAAGACTCGTGGTAAAAGGAGGAGGAGCGTTATTGCGTTTTGTTTGTTTTTTTACATTAGCAACAATGTAATTTGCCTTTTGGAGTTCATCTATGATATTTTTGGCCTGCTGTTCATTTTTTATTTCAATGTTCTCATTATTAAATTTTTGCAGGACGGCCTTAAAGGTCTTAGTATCTTTAGGTTTATTGCTATCTTTTGGGATGCCTGTTAACTCGGCTGTAATTTTCCAGTATTCTTGCGGCCTAAAGGCATTGATTTCCTTTTCACGTTCTACAATAAGTCTAACTGCAACCGATTGAACACGGCCGGCACTTAGTCCTTTTGTGATCTTTTTCCATAATAAAGGACTTATTTGATACCCTACAAGGCGATCAAGTATCCTGCGTGCCTGCTGGGCGTTGACCTTATCCATATTTATGGGATGGGGATGTTCAAAGGCTTCCAGGATTGCATCTTTTGTGATCTCATGAAAAGTAACACGACGCACCTTTTCTTCAGGTATTTTAAGAACCTGCGTTAAATGCCAGGCGATTGCCTCTCCCTCACGGTCAAGATCGGATGCCAGGTAAACAGCGTCAGCTTTTTTTGATTTGGCCTGTAATTCCGAAACCAATTTTTTCCGGCTAGGAATGATTTTATATTCCGGTGTAAAATTGTTTTCTACATCAACGGATAATTTTTTTGCAGGTAGATCCCTCACATGTCCCATTGACGAATGAACAAAGAATGACGAGCCAAGAAATTTGCTGATAGTCTTTGCCTTGGTGGGGGATTCGACTATTACCATATTATTCTTTTTGTTATTTTTTGATTTTGTCATTTCTATATACCTCATACCTCGAAATAAGAATTTAAGCAAAGGCTGTAAATAGTGTCAAGGTTTTTTTGTGACAATTACAGGATGATTAAAAAACCATTGATAATTATAATGAATATAGATAAAATAATGTTTTTATAACATTTTTTCATTTATAACTATATTGGCAGTATTTATTAAGAGGGAAATATGGTTTCGAGTTCTTGGTTTCGAAGGCATCAAAAGACAGTTTACATTATTATGATATTTG
>CAZPUD010000232.1:0-6812 GCA_964589115.1 uncultured candidatus Brocadiaceae bacterium
AGAGTCAGCAAGGAGCAGGATTGAGGATGCAGACATGGCATATGAGCAATTGAACGCAACAAAGTTGCAGATTTTGCAACAGACTGCAAGTGCAATGCTGGCACAAGCAAATACAGGCCCACAGGCAATCCTAAACCTGTTCAAATAAACAATGCTTATATATCTCTTTTCATCTATCTCCCATGGTACTCGGCTTAACTTTTAATGCAGGGTACTTTGGGAGATTTTTATTCTTTACTCATTTGTACAATGTTATAGTGATCTTAAAACAAATGCCATATAGTATTGTACAATCTCTCAGAGAATAAGACACCTTTAAAGACTGTAAAAGTGACATTTTGTTTTTACAAACTATATTTCGTTTATTACATTCGTTTTAGATGGAAATTCTCACTTGTGAGGTAAGTTGTGGTACAACTTTCTGCTTGCCTTATTGTTAAAAATGAAGCTGTTCTTTTACCTCGCTGTTTAGAGAGTATTCAGTCTTTTGTAGATGAAATTATTGTTGTAGACACGGGTTCAAGTGATAATACCATGGAAATTGCACATGGTTATGGTGCACGGGTGCATCACTTCGCATGGATAGACGATTTCTCGGCTGCCCGTAATGAATCCCTACGCCATGCTAGTTCTGAATGGATTTTCTACATTGATGCCGACGAAATTGTTGATCCTGTAAACGCTGGCAAGATTCGTCAGGTAATTACACGTGATGATATTATGGCTGCCACTGTACGCCAATGTATCCCTCAGCAAACAGATAACATTGCTACTGCTTTCTACAGCGAATATTGTCGTCTGTTCCGTCGTCACCCTGCTATTCGGTTTGAAGGAACCATACATGAGCAGATTCTTCCTTCTATAGAACGATTGGGAGGCAAGGTGTTACGTTCAGACATTATTATCAATCATTGGGCGTACGCTATTGATGAGGAAAAAAAACGGCGCCGTGCTGAACGAAATCTGCATTGCCTGCTGGCTGAGATAAAGAATTCGCCAGATGACCCGTTTATACACATTAATTTAGGAATGACTTATCGGGATCTCGGTCAACAGGATGCTGCAATCAATTCGTTCTACTGTGCGTTGCAGAAGGATGATGGTTATATCAAGCGAGAACTTATCGGTAGTGCTCATTTAAATCTTGCTAAAATTTATCTGAAATCTGGCAATAATACGAAGGCAACTTATCATGCACAGCAGATTGCTGTTTTTGATCCTGCAAATCCTTTATCTGATTACTTATTAGCTACACTTGCTGTCGCTGAAGAACAGTTTTCCAAGGCAATTTTCCATCTCGAAAGAGCGATATGTACTGCCAAAGGAGAAACAGGTATATCTCCAAGTGTAGAATTAAATTTGGCTCAGGTTTATTTGGAACTTGGTAGTTGTCGAAGTGCGATGGGTAACTTAATAGGTGCTGAAAAAGATTTTCTTCGCGCATTAAAGTACAACTCTATGATTGCATTACCGTATCTATTATTAGGAAATTGCCGTTTTATGCGTGGAGATTACTCTGGGGCTAAGGAGATGTTTGAGCGTGCATTAACAATCGATCCGTTATTGGAAGATGCCAGGCTTGGTCTCGCCTTATGTAATAAAAATAAATAACGTTCAGCCCACCGCAGGGAACGCTAAGATCGCGGAGGATAACAGAGGATAAGCAAAAAGTAACTACTCAGAATGAGTAATAAAAGAAATAACAATCTAACTCAGGATGAAGAAATAATCATTGAAAATCTCTTACAACAGGGTATAGACCTGGTCAAAAAGAGTATGTTTCATGAGGCTTTGTCAGTTTTTGAAATGATCCTTGATATACATCCTGATGAACCACGTACCCTTTTCAATCTTGCAGTGACAAAAGATCTGCTCGGTCAAAGGGAAGCCGCGCTAACCTTATTACATCGCAGTATAGATATTGATCCAACATTTGCAAATCCTCATTATTATCTCGGACAGTTGTATTTGAAAGCCAAACGTTATACTGAAGCCTTTCAGGCCTTTCGTGCTACGATTGCCCGTGACGTGGAATTTATGCCTGCTTATGAAGGCGCTAAAATAGCGGCATCAGCTACTGGCCGGCCTATATCTGACAGTAAGGCTGATATTGTATTTTATACAGGTGGTTATTCATTTCATGGCGAGACTATGGAAAAAAAGGGATTGGGTGGGAGTGAAAGTGCTCTTATTTATATAGCGCATGCTTTGGCTTCATATGGGACTCATGTGCGTGTTTTTTGCAACTGTGATCGCCCTGGCGATTATAACGGTGTGCGTTATGATGATTTAGTGGATTTCCATATTTGTCGTAATTTATATTCATTGCCTGTGTTTATTTCATCTCGTTCCTTGCGTCCATTTAAGGTAAAATTACAGGCAAAAACACGCATTTTATGGATACATGACGATGTTAACGTTCCTTTCCTGGAAGGTGAACATCCGGCCAATCTGCCTATAGACCGGGTCTTTGCCATTAGCAAATGGCAAATGAATGAATGGATACGATATTTTGATATACCGCCTGATCGTTTCTTCTTAACACGGAATGGCGTTGATTTATCGATGTTTCAACCTGGCAAAAACAGAAGCCGTTATCGTCTAATATATATTAGTCGTCCGGACCGGGGGTTAGAGATATTATTAAAATTGTTTCCACATATCCGTCAGAAAGTTCCAAATGCTGAGTTACATATCTATACCTATTACTTACCCGATGATAAATCGGATAATTCTATCTTGCATATGGTGCAGCAACCGGGAGTTTTTGTAAGGGGAAGTCTATCTAAAGCTGACCTTGCAGCAGAAATGGCCATTGCACGGCTAATGGTCTATCCAAGTACCTGGCGTGAGACATCCTGTATCGCTGCTATTGAATCTCAGGCAGCTGGAACACCAGTTGTTACCAGTACACTAGCTGCTTTACCGGAAACAGTAATCCATAATGTAAGTGGTTATCTTGTTCCCGGGGATCCCCACACTCCTGAATTTGGATATCATTTTGTCAAAACTGTAATCGACTTAATTAATAACGATGCTAAATGGCAATATCTTAGTCAGGGTGCCCGTGCCAGATGTGAACAACTTTACGATTGGAATGTTATTGCAAAGGAATGGTTGAGAGAATTGCAAGGGTTGATTGGTACCAAGGAAGGTACTTTATAATGTTTATTCCATCACATCATTTACTAACAAACCTTTTGCGATAGATACAGGTTGATGATAGTTTTTCAATAATTTCATCCTTTTGATAATTTCTTCAGGTGGGATTTGGCGAATTACTTTTTTTGTATTTGTATCTACAACGCGAGTAACAATGAGATTTAAATCATTTTCAATAGAATAGCTGATACGTGTAGCCGCGGGAGGTATTACTATTTTGGAGTGTTGTGATTCCTCTGTGTAATCTTTTATCTCTTTCTCATTTTTTGCTTTATGGTTTTTTGTTTTTTTCGATTCAGCTATTTCGTCTTTATTGGCATTTTTCTTTGTTGATAGGTCCTTATCACGGTATTCATTATATATGTCAACTTTTTGAATACTTGGTATTTCCATTTATCCTGCTCCGGTAAATATCTGGAGAGATATTATTTTAAATTAAGTAAAATGCGCAAGATGAAATAATCGAAAGAGTTAGACACTACTAGTCTGTAATGTATCATTCTGAATGTTATCCTGTACTTGTATCCATGTCTCTCGTAATTCTTTTAAAATCTTTAAAGTCACATCAAAATTACCGCCTTTAATCTCACGCATGCAATACTCGTATAGCCGAAATAAAGAATTAGCAATTTCTGCATGGTCAAAATTAAGGGAGTCAATTAATTCCGAAAGAACAGCGCTCGCTTTAGGTTCATCCTTACGATTACAAGCGGTGATCCCTGCATCATATGCCTTGATTAAGAGTTGTACTGGGTTTAACGTCATAATTTCTTGTTCCAGGTAAGAATTACTTATTTTTTTTGTAGCAACCATATGTTTAGCTCCTTTTTAAATATAACTAGTGAGATAAAGTCCCAGGCCAATAAAACAGTTTATAAATACGGTTTCACAAATACATAATTATTACAATTTCATTATCCAGAGATATCAATGAGTGACGCAGATGTACTAGCAGCATATTTTTTTAAACTGTTAATGAGATATTTGCCTTCTTGAATCTTTTCTAAACTAAGGGTAATATCCTTAATACGTTGCTTCATGAATGATATATTTTCTGCATCTATAGAAATCGTTGTGTTGAGTAACTGTCGTATCTGCTGAGATAATTCTTCTATTTGTAGTTTCCAAATTGTATTATCGGAAAAATCCAGATTTTTTTTAACAGAATCGAGATATTTTTTTGACGGTATAAGTTTGTCTAAAAGCAAGCCCCTTTCTTTTGTTTTCTCTTCTATGAGTTCTTCACTGCAGCCATCTGTCAATATTTTATTAAGTTCTTTAGTATACTGGAGGAGCATCTTATGGTCTTCCAAATAAAGTATAAGTGTATCGATTATTTCCACACCTTCATTATTTATCTTTTCATTGTAGTCCGGTTTCTTCATAGGTAATATTTATCGTTATCAATGTCTATCCGTAGTCATAATACTCCACAGATGGAAATGTGCATATTTGCATGCACTAGAATGCAATTTTAAAGCTCAATTTATAATGTTACATTCGGATTTAACCTTTGATAACTATAATCTGCAGCCCTAGAATAGCTGTGTTCCGTACATTGATTGTGTAAGGCTTGTTATCTGGCTGCCCTGGAGTACAAGATTATTTAATAAATCCTGCATTTTATAAAACTGCTGACGATATTGATTTTCTTTTATATTTAAACGAGTTTCCATCCGGCTTATCCTGGTATCTAAATCAGTTATTTGTTTACTTATGACTTTCTTAGTTTCCTCAATGATGGAATTTCTATCAGATGAGGAACTTTCTACATAAGGCTTTATGAGATTTTCAATCTTTTTGGCGACACCATTTGCGGAATTAAACAAATCCTCAACTGTCTTAGAATTAGATGTAATAGCATTACTAAATTTTGTTGTATCTGACAAACTAGCTTTTAAGCTGCTGCTAACGGTGATTCCAATTTCGTAGAGATAATCGGGGTTTCCTGATGTTATGCCTGATATTTGTTCCGTTAATTTTTGAAATAATTGGCCTCTGAGAGATGTAAAGGTAGTATTGCCTGCAAGTGGCCCTCTTGTTTTTGTGCTTGCGTTTACGCTCGATTTATCTTTTATATATTCTGTTACTGCATTAAATTTATCCAGAAAGCCGGTGATTTTGGATTGAATGGCGCTCGTATCCTGCTTGACTGTTACGGTTGTGTAGGTTGTATCCGTGTATGCACTGACGTTTGTATTTTTAAGGGTATACGTGATGCCATTTATGGTAAAATTATTTGAACTTTTCGTTATTTCATCAGAATCATTTGTACTGTTTATAGTGAGTTTTGCATCAGTTCCGCTAACCACGCTTGCACCGGTGAGCTTCAACGTACTGCCCAGGAGAGTTCCTGATACATCGGACCATGTTATGGTATCCGAACTTCCGGTATTCTTAGATTTAAGAACCAGCTTATTAATCGAGGTATCATAATATGCATTTACGTTAGCCGTAGAACTATTTATACTGGAAATAACACCATCCAATGTATCGGTTGCGCTCCATGATATTGATACTCCATTAATCTTAAAGCTGCCCGAGTCGGAACTCGACATCCATGAACCTGGGGTACTCGTATTAAAATTGGCCTTATATAAGGCAACATCACTTTGAATTCCCCCTGGAGTGACACTGCTGAATGTATGCGTAGCAGTATCGTTAATGACGGTACCAGCATCCTTTATATTTGCTGCATTTAAGAACCCGGTTGCGCTGGATTGTGATAACACAAGATTCGTACCAGATGAATTCTTTGATTCAATAACAAATTTATCGGTAGTCTTATCATAATATATATTTGCATTTGCGTACGCCCCCGTACCGACGCTGTCATTAACTGCATCCAGAAATGCCTGAACAGAAGAATAATTGCTCAAAGTATCTGACGTCCAGCTATTTGTGCCATCACTAATAGTGATCGTTGAATTTGTATCAATAGTAGCAGCAAACCCTGCATTGCTAAAAGACTTTGTTAAATCTATAGTGCTCGATCCTGCTGCAACTTTTGAACTACTCTGTGTACCGTATTTTGTAATTAATCCAGATGCACTTTGGAGTGTGGCACCGGTAGCTAGTTGCTTAATGCGCATTTGATACGTGCCGACTGCAGCACCACTTCCAGCAGATGCCGTTAATTTCGTATCATCGCTGGAACTCGAAGTTCTTGAGTTATATATTGAACTTGTATTTGTGCTGGATAAATCCCTTGCTGCCGTTAAAAGGTCTGAAAGTTTTGTTTTTAAATCACTATAAATATTTAAACTACTGTTAAGGCTTGTTTTCCTGGTATTCAGCGATGTTAATGGCCTGCGCTCTAATGCCATGAATTGGTTAATGAGAGAATTAATATTATAATTAGAGCTAAATGCGGATGTTATAGACGACGATATGGCCATATTATTTATCTCCTACGGGTAATTTACCTCAGGTGTACCTGTATGAATATTTGTAGTAAAAAATTGGGGATGGATAATAAACCCATCCCCAATTTGAAACTTATTTATCTAAAGAGACTAAGTATGGATTGTGGTCCTGAGTTTGCCTGGGCAAGCATTGAACTGGCAGTTTGCTGTAATATCTGCAGTTTTGTTGCCTGCAGTTGTTCGTATGCCATATCTGCGTCTTCAATCCTGCTCCTTGCCGCTTCA
>CAZPUD010000233.1:0-6799 GCA_964589115.1 uncultured candidatus Brocadiaceae bacterium
ATTCCGCAATCCGCAATCCCAAATCTGCAATTGGATACTTGCGGAGCCTGTTCCGAACGTATCAGCAAGGAATCTCCGTGTTTGCTTCAGCTTCCGCCTCGCAACAGCTTCACTCCTCGTAATGACCGTTGAGAAAATGTCATTGCGAGGGTCTTTATAATGTCATTGCGAGGGTTTTATCCGAAGCAATCCCTTTTGAAGTATCCAGGAGATTGCTTCGGAAAAGACCCTCGCAATGACATGCTATACCTCTTTTGGTTATTTACATAACGTTACAAATCATGCTGACTATGTAGTAGTTATTTAGAACTTATTTTTAACATCTTTGCAAGTTTCGTTTTAGCCCTGCCATGTTAATGTTTATTAGGCCCCATAGGAGCCGACTGTTTGTAGCATTTAATACGCCAATACATTTAGCTCCATAGGAGCGGTCTGATTCACCGAAACGGGATGCAGAGCGTTGGGACGAGAAACAAAATCGTGGACGATTGAACCAACGCTGATAATCTCGTTTCCATTCAAAATTATTTACTGATTCAAAAATAGCCAATAATGCCCTATCTCTAAAACAGCGCGATCAAACTCCTCAGAATTTATCGGTTTAATAACAAAACTATTTGCACCTAATCTATAACTCTCATTCTTGTCTTTTTCTTCTATTGAAGAGGTAAAAATAACAACCGGAATTGACTTTGTCCGTTCATCAGATTTGATTTTTTTAAGAACCTCTATACCATTTACCTTTGGCAGTTTTAAATCAAGAAGAATTGTTTTTGGGAAATGACCGCTACTTCGCCTGATATACCGACCGTAGGCGAAAATATACTCAAGTGCTTCTTCTCCATCTTTTACAACTAATATCTTATCTGTAATATGATGATTCCTCAGCAGCCGCACTATCAGTTCCTTATCACTTTTACTATCCTCTACCAGCAGCACTTCGACTTCGTGATAATTATACATGGTATCCTTTTCTCATTTCTCAATTTTTTTTTGCCATAAATGACTTTTCGATGGTAAAGAAAAATAAAAAGTTGCACCCCAATCTACTTTACCATCGGCCCAGACCCTTCCTCCATGCCGGCTCACAATACGCTCAACAATGGCCAAACCAACACCGGTTCCCTCAAATTCATCACTGTCATGCAGACGCTGAAAAACACCAAATAACTTATCTTTGTACCTCATATCAAAACCAATCCCGTTATCTCTTACATAGTAAATATTCATTTCCCCGTCTATCTGACTTCCGACTTCAATCACTGCGACCTTTCTCGGAGCAGTGAACTTAATAGCATTTAATAAGAGATTCGTCCATACTTGCTTTATCAATATGTAGTCAGCCCTTGCCGGGAATAGTTCCTGAATATTACACTGAATACCTCGCTTCGGTACCAATACTTTCAATTCCTCATAGACTGATTGTACAAGCCCTTTCATATCTATATTTTCCAGTTTCACAGTTTTCCGTCCCAGTTGAGAAAAGGTAAGCAGATCATCAATGAGTTTTCCCATTTGCTGCGTGCTTCCACGAATCGTATGGATAACCCGTTTACCTTCTTCATCCAGTTTACCGGAGTATTCTTCCTCAAGTATTTTTGAAAAGTTGTCAACTGCCCGAAGCGGGGTCCTGAGATCATGAGATATGGAGTAACTAAATGCCTCAAGCTCTCTGTTCGAGGACTCCAGTTGTTGTGTAGTCTGTTTGACCCTGCTGTAATCCCTTGCCGCAGCAAATACACCCAGCACGTTATCCTTATCATCCCGGTAAACCGAGGCGTTATATAAAACCTCAGTAGTTTTACCGGAAACATGCCGGATTGTGAGAGGATAGTCGGTCACAAAGCCCTGCTTAAATACCTTCTCATACCCTTCCCGCGCCTTGGTTGGCTCGGTGAAATAATTCGAGAAATCGGTACCAATAAGCTGTTCCCTTGAAATACCGGTCGCTTTAATCGTTGCCTCATTTACATCTGTAATCTTTCCTTCCGGGCTAATTGTAACAAGGGGGTCCAGTGAGGCCTCAATCAGGCTTCGGGCATATTGCGATGCTTGTTTCGTTTCGGTAACGTCACGGGCCGCTGCGAAGACACCCCGTACTTTACCCACCGCATCCCGGTATACGGTTGCATTATATAAAACATCGACCACCCTGCCCGATGAGTGACGGATTGCAAGGGGATAGTTTCTAACCAATCCTTCCTTAAACACCAGCCGGTACCCCTGCCTGGCTTTTCGCGGTTCGGTAAAGTAATTCGAAAAGTCAGTACCAATGATCCATTCCCTGGAAACACCGGTAATAAGTTCCGTTGCGTGATTAATATCGGTAATCTTTCCGTCCGGACTGATGGTCAGAAGCGGATCAAGGCTTGCCTCGATCAAACTCCGGACGTAAGCAGACGTCGCATGGAGCTGTTCCTCCACCTTTTTCCGTTCTGTAATGTCACGGGCTGCTGCAAAAATACCAAGAACGTTTCCCTTTTCATCCTTATATGTGGTTGCATTATACAATACATAAGTTATATTACCTGTGGTATGTCTTATAGCAAGCGGATAATCCCTGACGAACCCTTCCTTAAATACCTGTTGATACCCTTCCCGCGCCTCTTCAGGTTCGGTAAAGTAATTTGAGAAGTCACTGCCGATAAGTTTCTCTTTTGTTACACCGGTAACCTCCACTGTCGCAGCATTCGCATCGGTTATTTTCCCTTCGGGGCTGATGGTAACGAGGGGGTCCAGTGAGGCTTCAATAAGATTCCTGGCATACTGGGAGGCCCGCCTCATTTCAGTTATATCACGCGCTGCAGCAAATACACCCAGCACGTTTGCCTTCTCATCCCGGTAAACCGAGGCATTATAGATAACGTCGGTAAGTTTTCCGTCTGTTGAACGAATGGTAAGTGGATAATCAGTAACAAATCCTTGTTTAAAGACCTGTTCGTATCCCTCTCTTGCTTTTTCCGGCTCGGTAAAGTAATTCGAGAAGTCAGTGCCGATTAATCCATCCCGCAGCACGCCGGTTACCTTAATAGTGGCCTCATTTACGTCCATAATTTTTCCCTCCGGACTAATCGTAACAAGGGGGTCCAGAGAGGCCTCAATCAGGCTTCGGGCATACTGCGCAGCCTGTTTCTGTGCGGTAATGTCGCGTGCGGCGGCAAATACACCGAGGATATTGCCATTATTATCTTTATATACCGAGGCGTTGTAAAGTACGTCGGTAGTTTTTCCAGACACATGATGAATGGTCAGGGGATAATCAATAACCTTTCCTTTTGAAAAAACCTGTTGATACCCCTGACGTGCTTTTTCAGGCTCGGTAAAGTAATTGGAGAAATCGCTCCCTATAAGCTTTGTGCGGGGTACGCCGGTTACCTGCACTGTTGCTTCATTAACATCGGTAATTTTTCCTTCAGGGCTTATGGTAACAAGCGGGTCAAGGCTTGCCTCAATAAGACTTCGAACATACTGAGAAGCACGCTTCTGTCCTGAAATATCGCGGGCAATTTTTGATATACCGACAATCTCTCCACGATCATCCCGGATAGGAGATATACTTAAGGAAACATCGACTAGAGAACCGTCCCTTCTTTTCCTCTGTGTCTCATAATGCTCAATGGTTTCACCCTTCTTGATTTTTGCTATAATTTCAGAAAGTTCATCGGTAAGTTCGGGGGGATAAACAACATCCACTGATTTACCGATAATCTCATCGGCCGGATAATCAAATATCTTCTCGGCAGCCCTGTTCCAGCTAATTATCTTGCCATCGAGGGTCATACCAAGGATCGCATCGTCAGAGGACTCAACTATGGCCGCTAAGCTCCTGACATACTGAGAGGCACGCTTCTGCCCTGAAATATCGCGGGCAATTTTTGATATACCGACAATCTCTCCACGATCATCCCTAATGGGGGATATACTTAAGGAAACATCGACAAGAGAACCATCCCTTCTTTTCCTCTGTGTCTCATAATGCTCAATGGTTTTACCCTTCTTGATTTTTGCTATAATTTCGGAAAGTTCGTCAGTAAGCTCCGGGGGATAAATAACATCCACAGATTTACCGATGACCTCGTCGGCGGGATAGCCAAATATCTTCTCGGCAGCCCTGTTCCAGCTAATGATTTGACCATCAAGGATCATACCAAGGATCGCATCATCGGACGATTGAACAATAGCCGCTAAAAAATTTCGTTCTTGTTCTGGTTGATGAATCACGATATGTTGATCAATCTGCTTTGTTACTTGTTTTAATTCAGAGGCAGGAGAGCCATTTGAATCCGGTTGTTTTTTTCCACTCGTTTTTTTCATATTATTTAGACCCTATTTTGTAAAAATAACTAACGAGGCGAAGCCTCAGGCCGATGAAAAGAGACTGAAACCACAGATTTTACAGATGGATTTTTGGTAGATGGGAAAATGGGTAGATGAGTTATAGTACTGTAAAGGATGAAACCGAACATATCCTCAACAGATGAAAGATTACCGTGCCGGTCATTGCCAGGGTCTTTGTAATGTCATTGCGAGGAGTGAAGCGACGAAGCAATCTCTGCCTTTGGGATTGCTTCGGAAAAGACCCTCGCAATGACATTTTTAGGATTTTCCTTATGTTCCAAACACCTGCATACAACCAAAGACATAACCCTCTCCATATTCTGTTTGGTTTCATCTATTGGATGCTATAAGTACCAATCCACTCATTCACCCATATACTCATCCACTTAAAACTTGACTCATATGTAAAGACAAATCGCATATAAAGTATTTAAAGAGCTTACAATATTGTATATTTAACCGTTCAATGTTCATTAATTTATCAGTGTATATTAACCGTAAAATATAACAGATCAATATATGATAATCAAACACAAATGACTGATTTCTAACAGTCCAACACTACAGGACTTACGCATTTGAAAAAAAAAAAAAACAACTGCTATATATAGTACGGTTGTGGGTTTTGTGTGCTATATATAACAGTTATTTTATTGAAATGCGTAAATCCTATAATATAAAAATAAATAGCAAGGCGAAGCCTCAGACCTATAAAAGAGATTGAGAACCACAGATTTTGGTAAATGGATAGATGAGTTGATGGGAAGGTAGGTAAATATTCGTTTACCTATATACTGACTTTAGATTTTATCTGTTTTGGACCGGATCTTTTAAAATGCACAGTACTACCGATCCTTCGTACACTGGCATTGAAAGAGTTAGCACCCCATTAACCATTCGTGTAGTGCATCAACCCTGGAGTAATGAAGTTTTTCACAACTACAATCCATTACTCCAATACTCCATTACTTCATGCCTGGGATTTTGGCTACGACTATACCGTGCCGGGCTGATGGCGGTATGAGACCGGAGACTCAATAGACATTCTTCCTCCGCATTTCACTTCCATTCCTTGACGAAACAGGTCATTTACGGTATAAATATATAGTCGAATTTCTAATGCCGTATGACTAGTACACTGTCAACATTATTTGTAACGGTATGTGAATAACCAAAAGAGGTATAGCATGTCATTGCGAGGGTCTTTTCCGAAGCAATCTCCTGGATACTTCAAAAGGGATTGCTTCGGGGAAAAACGCCCTCACAATGACAGATACTATACAATCTATTATTAATAATTATGTTGACAGTGTACTACTACATTATAAACATGATTCGTAACGGTATGGGGATTTCCAAAGAGGTATAACTTGTCATTGCGAGGGCCTTTTCCGAAGCAATCTTTTGAATATTTCAGAAGAGATTGCTTCGGGGAAAAAACCCCTCGCAATGACGGATGCTATATGCTCTGTTATAGTAAATTATGCTGACAATGTACTGGGATACAAAATCTATTGCGCCAGAACGATAGATACGAATTCTAGACCCAAGACTCTCCAGGGGGTATATCATGTTATTTAAGAAAAACAGGCCCATCTTAAAGGCCTCTACACTACGCAGTGTATTTGAAAAAGGTAGACGCAAAGCAGAACTGTATGCCCGTGATCCAGAAAAGGTTAAAAAACTGCTAAGGGATGCGGTAAATCAGGCTCATGGCAAGAAAAACAAGGGGCCAATTGCCAGGATATTGAATTACTCAACGGCATTATTCCGGCTTTTACAGGCTTATGTACGCCGTGAATACACCGAAATTTCCTGGGGATCCATCATATCTGTTATTGCTGCTACTGTCTATTTTGTGTCACCGATTGACCTCATTCCCGATTTCATTCCAATCAGCGGCCTTATTGATGATGCGACAGTAATTGCATTCACAGCCGCACAGGTTAAGGCAGATTTAGATAATTTTCTTGAATGGGAAAAGAAGCAAAAGGATGGTTCAGCAATGTAAGGTGAGTTTAAGTTAGGCAACCAAAATACCTTATATTGAGTAATGGAGTGGTGGAGTAAATGGCGTGGGGTATTGGAGTAATGGAGTAATGGAGTAATGTTGTAAAAAACTCCTATACTCCATTGCTCCATCACTCCATCGCCTTATGGTTGGTTCAATCTTGTAGATTGAACCATGCGTTTAGCATGGGCCTGTGCGTTTTGGTTCACTTCAGGCATATGAAACATGCTAAACGTTTCGGTTCAATCGTGGACGATTGAACCAACATCAGTAAACGGCGTGGAGTACTGGAGTATTGTTGTAAAAAACTCCAATACTCTATTACTCCATCACTCCATCGCCTTATGGTTGGTTCAATCTTGTAGATTGAACCATGCGTTTAGCATGGGCCTGTGCGTTTTGGTTTATTCCAGGCGTATGAAACATGCTAAACGTTTCGGTTCAATCGTG
>CAZPUD010000234.1:0-6787 GCA_964589115.1 uncultured candidatus Brocadiaceae bacterium
GTTTACCATCGGTCCCTCTGTAGTGGAATACAAAGAAAATACGTATACCTCCCCGCCAGTAAGCATTGAAGTGATAGAGGCAAAACCATCACAGGAAGCACAATCTCCAAATCTTGAAAAAACGATCTTTATTGAACTATCTACCGATAAAAGTGAGGTCTATCTCTACGAGCAAGTTGTTCTCTCTTTTAAACTCTATTTTCAAAAAGAATCGCCAATCAGTGACATTAATTACACAGCACCAGCAATAAAAAACTTTATGGAGGAAAATCTTGGCGACCAAAGGCAGTATGAGGAGATTCGGGACAGTATCATATACAACGTTTTGGAATTACGTACGGCCCTTTTCCCCATGGTCTCCGGAGAACTTACCATAACACAAGCAAAATTGAATTGTAATTTAGTCATCAGGCAGCGCAGGGATCAGAAGAATTCTGACAATTTTTTTGGAGATTCTTTTTTCGATGATTTCTTTGGAAAGGAGCAAAAGAGATATCCCATAGAAAGAACAACGGAACCAATCACCATAAGAGTGAAACCATTACCGGAACAAGGGAAACCGAAAGATTTTCACGGTGCTGTGGGTACTTATGTTATGGATGTTTCTATAAAGGTACAGAAAGTAAAAGTAGGTGATCCAATTACATTTTCCATCTCTGTATATGGTGAGGGAAATATTCAAACAATTAACGAACCAACGCTGGTACTGAATGATGAAAACGATTTTAAACTGTACCCTGCTGAATCTGTTACACAAATCACCCACCGGGAAGAATTGATCCGAGGAATAAAGGTATTCAGTAAGGTAATAGAACCTCAAAAGACAGACACAAAATATACACCTGCAGTAGTATTCAGCTTCTTTGACCCACGTGCCGAGCAGTACAAGACAATAACGAAAGAACCCATACCAATCACAAATGTCAAAAGAGGAGGCTGAACGATCACTAGAAGCCTTGAATAATCCGAGAAAAGCAAAGATTATCAAGAGAGAGGCACAATAGTTACAACTGCGCCTGAGTGGCATTATGACAACTTTGAAACGCAAAATAACTATATAATCTAGGAATAAAGATTATCATTCCGAATGAAGCGAAGCGGAGTGATGAATTTTTTGGATTTGTACACAGAGAGATTCCTCGTTCCTTCGTCACTCTGAATGATATTTTGGGGAGGTTACTTAGAATAACGTTTTGGGTATTTGGAAAAGTACTAGACATTAAAAGAAAGGTTATTTATTGAAAAACCATTTTTTAAGGATTTTTTATATTTACATTACCAGACATTTCTGGTTGCCGGTAATGCTGCTCCTTCCATGTATCATGTTATCCTTTAATACCATAACGTCAGCATCCGCTACAGACCGAGTAACAATGCAAGACGGCAACGAATTCACGGGAACTGTCTTATCCTCAACGGTCAAATTCAAGACGAAATATGGAGAAATGGAGATAAATACTGAAAACATTATATCATTCTCGATGGGTACGTTAATTTTAAAAGATCAGAGCAGATTAATAGGAAACTTTTCAAGCGGCAACATTACCATCGAAGTCTCAAACCAAAAATTAGACTTCCCAGCAATTGAAGTTACTGGTTTAACAACAAAATTAGCAAATGTGTCGGATGAAAGACGACCATCAACAAATCCAAACCAAAGTTTATCCCATTCGATCAAATTGAGTAGAGACGATGCCAAACGTATACTGATTTCAGAAAACTTAGTTATTTCCAGATATTGGTACTTCTACACACCAGGAAATGTAGGTACAAGTAAAAGTATACAAATAACAACAGATGCTGAGTTATTTTTAAAAGATCCTTATAATTTTGGAAGTATGGACACACTTCGTTCATATTGGTCGTGCCTGGAAAATAGAAATTTAGCTAGAGTCGAAAGAGTAAAAGATAATTGGCTTAAATTAATTTCTGAGGGTAGAATTTCACTAACTGAAATAGGTCAAAAATATCTAGACAAAGACTTAAAGTTCAGTTTTAAAGTTATTGTAAATGAAATTACTGGTATTCAATATGTAGACAAAACGGCTATAAAGGGTGAAGAAACAAAAGTTGCAAAAGTATTTTTCAATGGCACAGTGGTAAGCAATGATAACCCATTTATCCAATGTTTCGAAAGTTGCTGGGATATTCAAAGTTTTTTAAATGAACCATACGCATTGTTTGAGCTTTTTGACGATGGATGGAGATTTGAAGAATGGAATTGTGGGAGTTCCTTCGGTTCATTTAAAAAAACTTCCAAAGAGCCAACTATTAAGGAAGGTGCTAAACAAAGACAGGAAGAAATAAATCCTATGGAAGAAGCAAAAAAACAAGAGATAACCTCTTTGCAAAAAGAAGGAAGTAATGCTATTAAAGGCCAAAACTGGAATACTGCCGTTCAGGCATACACGAAATTGCTGGAGATCAACCCTGAAAATTATGATGCCAATACAAATATAGGCACTGCCTACACCATGCTAGATGAATTTGATTTGTCAATCAATCATCTTACAAAGGCACAACAACTAAAACCTGCCGAATATAAACCTCACTATCTCATGAGTGTTGCATATGCAAGAAAAGGTGATAAAGACCGTGCAATTGATTCACTCCGGGATGCAATTCACAAAGGATATAAGGATTTGTCTGTACCCAATTTGGAAAAAGATACCAATTTACCGGAAGATTTTAAACAAGACTACCGGTTTAAAGGGCTGCTGGGAAAACTAGAAATTAATAAGTTAATTTCTGATGTCCAAGATGCCAACCTTTTCGATATACATGAAACGAAACTCCCTTATAAATACAATGAAGTATGGGATGCAATTGACTGCGTTCTTAAAGATCAAAAAGAAAAAATAACTCAATCAGATAAAGAAATGGGCTTTATTATAACACATACTTGTCATTGGAGTATGAATAGAGAATTCTATAGGTACTATATTTTAGCTGAAAAGGTAAATGATACTTCAACCAAATTACAATTAAGGCTTATCGTACATAACAGTATTAGTATTCCTGGTGAAAAAATAGGTAGTGATCTTATTTTGAAGCCCATGAATAAAACCAAGGTAAATGAAAAAGCTAACAAATTCTTAGGAAAGGTTAAAGAGGTGTTAGAAAAAAAGTAACAATTTAGTTTTTTTAAAAATCTGTAAGGATATAAAAAACAGTAGCCCTATTAGGGGCGATCTGTTTGTAGCCTAATAAAATTCAATAGGGTAAATAGCTCCGTTGGAGCGACCTGTATATGATTAAAGAAAACAGGCCGCTCCTGACGGAGCTAATATCCTGTGGCATCCTATCTACAAACAGGTTGCTCCTACGGAGCTTATAGATAATATGTTTTTCAAAAAACTAAAATGATATAAAAAAACAAATAACCTGAAAACGGAAACAAGTAATATGATCATGGAAGATGCAAAATTTTTAACATCCCTATGCATGAAAGATTTATCAAACAAGATTTCTGTATATGGAAAAAGCTTATTATTGTGGAAGATGCCCCAGCCGGAGTACTTCCACAATGCGGAGTAAAAGTTGTCAAAGCCGGAAAATGGATTACAAAATTAACCGAAAACTCTGAAAAAATTGTTAAAGCGCCAAAGACCACCGTTTCCATAACTAAATTTATATCAAGGTGTATATGAATATATCTATTCAACAAAGATACCTCTTGTTTTTGTTACTCTTGTTTTCCCTATTGGAAGGCTGTGCAAAGAGATACCCTCTGGGTCTGACAGAAGAACATTGGAAAAACCTGACGCCGCAGCAACAGGCCGAATATACTGTAAAACAACATCAGTTAGATGAAGAGGCAAGGAGAAGGCAGGAAGAATACTGGCGGCAAAGGGAACAAGAAGAGGCCGAAGCAGTAAGATTAGAAAGGGAACAAACCATGCTGCTTTACAGGAATGCACGGTTTGGTGACATTATCCAGGTAAACATATCAGGAGGCAGCATCGCCTTCCATGGAGAACGAAAAAGTTACGAACCGCTGTCTTTCGACCTGGTAAGTGGTGAAAGAAAAGAGATTACGTTTCACCACCACGGTAAACGCATAACGTACTCAACAGACATCCGGGTAGCATATGACAACAACGCCTTTTATTTCGACGTAGGAGATGACCCAAAATATGAACACCATACAGATAAAATCGTCATTCTGGATAATGGGTCCTGGAATAGGGGAAAAGTATATCACCCAAAAACACTTGATAAGCGTACAGAGAGCCAGGCACAGGGACTAAAGATTTTTATAAGATATAAACCACTGCCCGGTATGCATCGAAAAGAATCAAATCGTTGTTACCCATATAGGTAAAACAAATTATGTTTTGTTATTTAATTCGTAAAAGATAGTCTATTACTTCTTCAAGAATATCGCTTAATTCTGGTATACCAGATTGGACTATTTCACCCGATGAGACATGCTTATGAAAATTGAAGTTTAAACGTGGTCATGGTCAGCATTATCATATTTGAATATTCCTCAATACCCTTTACAATTTTGGTGAAGTATTCAGTGAGCAACATATTCTATTTCTTTGGGTTTTCTCAGGACTTCCGTTATCTTTTCCCTTATCTTTAATTCGCCTGCCCACTCCATATATCCGACATTCAAGAGGTTTTTATAAGTGCGTTTATTTCAATAAGTTAGGAAACGCACATCCATATTGCTTAAACAACTAAGTCTTTAAAAATCAATAACTTAAGGATCAAACCTCTCGAATGTCGGATATATTCCTGGTCTCCCTTTTTCAGATTTTCGGCTGAAAACTCTTTCTGAAATACTTCTGATGATACATTATATGCAGTCTCAAATTTTTCAATTTGCATGTTTGTTTTACGCAGGCCGATCTCGAGCCTTTTGATTTCAGCAGAAATGGCAGCCCGAATAATGTCAATGATTCCGTCCTCTTTGTCAGATTGAATTTGTAATTTTATCATTGTAGATAATTATTTCATACTGTGATTCATTCATCTTCACTCCCCATTTTTAATTTAAAATGGTACAGTTACTTTTATACCCGGAATTTTCTCAAAATCTTCCTTGTCTTCTGTAACGATTTCAGTTATATCATTTTCCTTCATGCAAGAAGCAATCACTGCATCCCATAAATGAATTTCATGTTCAGAAACAAGATCGATGGCATTTAAAAAAGTTTCCACATCCCTGTCAATAATCCGCCAGTTGTTTGATTTCAGAAAATCTTCCACAATAACCTTTGCATCAGCAATATCAACTGGATTCTCAACTTTCCTGGTGATAACAACAAAAAATTCCATGAGGTTTTGCAGGCAAACTACTCCTCCACCTTCTTTCCAAATTTGCTTTAAAATATCTCTTGAAATTCTGTGCTTTTCTCCTTCAGAAGTATCATAAGCATATACGAGAATATTGGTATCAATTAGCTTACTTGGCATATAGGTCTTCACGTCTTAAATAGTATTTTTTCCCCAAATAAAAACCTTTATCAAGGAGTTTCAGTTGCCTATCTTTAATTTCTTCCTGCTTTTCCTTATCTATCGTTTTTAACATAACAATAGTTTGCGTTCCAATAGGAAGACGTATCTTTTCATCAAGGCGGATTATATTCCCTTCAACAGTACCTTTATAAACCTTCTTCAAACTTCACTCCTCCATTTGTTCTTCCGTTAACTGAATTTCTGTTTGAACTGATATTCCAAGTGTTGATAGTTTTATGTCTTCTGCATTTTTATTAGATGTAATAAATTCGTCGCCATTAATACCTAGCAACATAAGTTTACAACTGTCTGTCATTCAGGGCTTGACCCGGAATCCAGTGTTTTCTGGATTCCCACTCTCGCTGGAATGGCATATTCATATCTGACTAATGATGCTGTGTATAGAATGCAAATTTTAACGGAATTTACAGGCTACTAGGTATATGGTATCTTTGTACGAATAATTTTTAAACCAAGCTCCCTTGCTGTACTTTCAGCAGCTTTACAAGTTTTCTCAATAAGCTCTTTCGGGAAAAACGTTTTGGTCTCATTGTAATCATCTTCCCGAACCTTATGGATCCACTCTAGTGACTTATATCTCCACTTCTCCATAACCTGTTATCTCATATCACAGTATTCATTTAAGAGTTGAGGGGGCATATATATATCTGCTTCCGCGAATGCTTTTTTAATAGCTTTTTCTGGAATTCCACCGAAGATGAATGCAGAAACAAGTACATTCGTATCAATAACTACTTTATTTCTTTTCTTCGTAAGCTTTTCTCATTACTCGTTTAACGGCGTTATCTATGTCTTTCATTGTCAGTTTCGTCCTTTTAAAGGCTTCTCTGGCAATCTCAAAAGTTACGTCAAGCCTTTCTTCAGGGGAAAGCACTGAAAGAATATAGTCTTCAGGGTTAATTATTTTTGCTGACTTCCTTACCATATCAGTTTTCATCTTAATTGCCTTTCACGAAAAAGTACTTTTAAGCAATTTTAACTTTCAGTCGTTTCCCAAGTGCAGTGGCAACCCGTTCTAGCGTTGATAATTTTATATCTTCTGCATGGTTTTCAATTCTTGAAATTGCAGTTTTTTTTGTTTTTAATCGATTTGCAAGTTCTTCCTGAGATAAGCCCGCTGCTTCACGTGCCTGGCGAAGTACTAACCCAATCTTAAACCGTTCATATCCTTCCTCATATCCTTCGGCAAATTCTTTGTCTCTTTTTTTTCTTTTCCTTATATATTTTTTTAGATCACTCATAGTTTTGCCTTTCTTTTCAAATAATCCCTCCTATAAGCCTCAGCCTTTTCTATTTC
>CAZPUD010000235.1:0-6651 GCA_964589115.1 uncultured candidatus Brocadiaceae bacterium
TTAGGCAAAGTTCACTACGATTCAACTATGTCCCAGGCTTGTTTATCAGAATCGGCGCCTGGTACCCATACTTCTCTTACCGCCGTCGCGTCCTTTTCCATGACCCCGCCGCTCATCAGAACGAGGACGGGCTTCATTAATGACCATTGCACGTCCTTTTAGTTCCTTACTATTTAAACCATTAATCGCAGATAATGCTTCGGCTTTAACAGGCATCTCAACAAACCCGAATCCTTTTGATTTACCACTAAATATATCTTTGATAAGTTTGATGGTTGTGACCTGCCCAAAGGCCTCAAAAGCCTGCCTCAAATCTTCCTCAGTAGCCTCATGCGATAAGTTACCTACGTAAATATTCATCCTAATCTCCCCTTTGTAAAAAATATTTATATGAAGTTTTTCGTAACCTCAAGTTACTGGAAAATTTCTTCATATAGCTGTACTATAACGTTTAATTGAAAAAAATAAAGATAAAAGAAAAAAACACTTGTTATTGCTTAAAAACGTGTTATTATTTTAACGATTGTAGCATTATACATTGGGGGAATATTATGTCAAATTTAGTCAGATTTGGGGTATCACTTGAAAAGGAATTACTTCAAAAGTTTGATAAGCGTATAAGAGAAAAAAATTACACAAACCGTTCTGAGGCTATACGTGACTTAATTAGAGAAGATTTAATTAAAAAAGAATGGCAGGAGGGTAAAGAGGTTACAGGGTCAATCTCCCTGGTTTATAATCATCATAAAAGGGAATTAGCAAATTTTCTGATAGATATTCAGCATGATTATCATGGCATCATCCTTTCTACTCAACACATTCATTTAGACCACGATAACTGTTTGGAGATAATTGTAATACGAGGCAAACCGAAAGAGATAGAAGATTTGTATGGAAAATTAAAATCTGCAAAAGGAGTAAAGCACGGCGGCTTTTCTACTATGACAACAGGAAAAGAGATAATCTGAACATCCTTATATTTTCAATCTCAGCCAAAACCACCTGCTGCATATCTAGACTTCCACTTCCAGAACATATCAATACCGTAAATGATTGTATCTTTATCTCTTGTGGAATAAGGATGATAATACCTTGTATCACATCCTTATTCCCAACCAACTCAACATCTCTGTATATACCGTTATTGCCAATTATCTGTAGGAATTGAAAGAGCCTTCTCCTTTGATTACTATCAAATCATGCACATACAGAAAATTGTTGTTTCTTTTAATTATTACTCTGGAAGAGGGGCTGAAGCCGTAGTGAAAGGTATATAATGAACGCCTGTCATATATGCATTTTCGCCGAAAGCTTTATATGCTACCACATCTAATTCATATTCCGTGCCTGCTTCAAGGAAACCTTCAGAGATTGAAAAGGAATTCGTTTCTTTCGGTAAAAATCTTATCAGTTCAATATAATTTTCAGAAAAATTTTCTGTTAAAAGAATCAAAAGGAGACCATCAATGTCATCGTCAGCCATTGATTCCCATTCAAAGGTAGGGGATAGTGATACTTCTGTAGCACCAGATGTGGGGCTGGTAACTACGGGAATCGGGGGAAAATCATACTCCAAATCAAATGTTGTTGCATTCCCGTATTTCCTTGGTAAAAGATTAACCTGATATTTTCCTTCCGGAAACCTTTTCTTAAGACTATTAAAGCTCATATTGTAAGCTTCGATTTCCAGATAAGAAAGACCTACCGGATTTTTCAATATTATATTCTTACTATTAGGTGTCTTTATCCGAACCGTTTTAACATTTTCTAGTGGTTCACCTTCAGCGTAAAATTGTACATCGTAAGACTCCCCGAATGGAGTTGAAACCTTATCCACCAGCATTCCAATTTCGATTTCATCACCTACACTATCCTCATAATTCTGAAGCTTGGCATTGGCCATCAAAATATTGCCAACCTTTGGTCTTTTGTTATGATCCAGGTCAGACGCAGGGGCAACGGTACTCAACCCCCACAGCAACAGAAGAAAACCCATGCAAGTTATTGTAAACTTTCTCACGCCAAAATTTCTCCTTATAATTAAGGTTAAGGGATATAAATCGTGCAGGATTATATCATAACTATGAAGATTGTCAATTTCTTAACTATACAATCAACTCATCCGAGCTCGAATGTTGTTACACCGAATAAACGATCAATCTTTATAGATGGCACTTCTTTCGTATACATCCTTGCGGTTTCAAACACCTTTTTCATCCGGTACCGGTTTGCAAGATCCACAGCAAACGGGTTAACTTCCGGAACATCTAAAAAGATTGGAGATCCTTCCGGGACACTATTCGCCAGGCTTGAAAAAATCGATTCACCGATTTCCGGGGTATCGGCAAACAACGGTCCAATCTTATGACCACTGTAACACCGGCGAGCCAATCCGTAGCCCTGGATTTTGCTGTCTTCTAAATATGCAACTCCTGTAGATTCGGGCATGGTTATCCAATACCTCAGAAAGCGATCACGATTGGCAGGAAAAGAGTAGCGATCATAGGTGCAAAGATCGTCAAATCTCACGCTGCGAAGGTCGACAATCGAACGGAGAAGAGATGTTGCAGAGCCCGCTGCACCCTCGTATCGAATATTTCGATATGCAAGCTTGAAGCCTGACTTAATATAGTCCGGCTGTTGCTCAACAACACCATCGAGTCCAATGTTGTGGCCTTCTAACCTTTGGATGGCCTTATTCCACAGACGGATACCATATCCTCGCCCGCGATATTCAGGTGCAATGATATATAGTCCCAAAAAACCAAAAACACCATCATACGAAACCGCTGAAATGCAACCAATAATACGTCCATTGAGTAAACCAATGAAGAAGCCATCCGGATCGGTGTAGTAAAAGCAATTAGCATCATGAATGCCTGGATTCCAACCTTCAGCCGCTGCCAGTTCAATGGCAAAATCCATCTCATCTCGCCTCATTATTCGGATGTCGTAACTATCCATGGTTTTCACCTTTCTAAGATGCTGTCATCGGGCATAATGCCAAGGATAGAGGCCGCGCCGGCCACGGTTTACCGGAGCCATTTGCTGGCCGCTCAACCTGCCTCTGCTGCGGAAAAGCGTTTGCCGGTGTTTAACCATCCTGTCCCGTATAATATCCTGATTCATGTTTTTCCGGTCAGCACCAATTGTTATCTTTATTCTAATAATTGTCGGCATATTATATCATGCAATATCGGATGTCAAACAATAATTGATTGAATTAAGGCATTATGCTTCAATTTAGCCATATTTTCCCGGTTCTTTTTAAATTATAAAAAATCCTTGATATTGCCATATTTGGTGCTACAATATTTTTATTAGTAACACGATTTATTTCGATGTATTTGTTACCGATAAACAATTGAGGAACTTCTGATGCATATCAGTGACGGGGTTCTTTCTCCTGCCGTTGTCGGAATAGGATGGGCAATAGCTTTGTCATCTTTGGCAATATCAATTCGCCGTTTGCAGACTGATCAGGTGAGTACCTACGGAGTGGTTGCAGCGGCCTTCTTTGCAGGTTCCACGATCCATGTACCCGTTGGTCCGTTTAGCATGCACCTTATGCTTACGGGTATTGCCGGACTTTTGCTCGGCTGGGGCGCTTTAACCGTAATCACCGTGGGTCTCCTTCTGCAAGCATTGTTTATTGGTTTCGGGGGACTTATCGTTTTAGGTGTTAATATTTCAATTTGAAAAAGTGGGAGTAATAGGACCAAGCGGGGCAGAAAAAACCACCTTTTTCTGGCATTTGAATGGTTTGCTAAAGCCCACTTCAGGGTGTATAGAGGTATTAGACCGCGCCCTCTTTCTGAACATAAGAATACTAATGAAGTCAGGCGTCACGTGGCGCTGACGTTTCAACAGGTAAACGACCAGATCTCTTGTTTTTCTGTATGGGAAGAAATCGCCTTTGGCCCGAAAAACTTAGGATGGTCGAAACAAAAGGTAGATGAAACGGTAGAACGTTGGCTGGCTTATTTTAACTTGAAGGATGTGAGCCATCGGCCTCCTCACCATTTATCTGGCGGGCAAAAACGAAGCGTTGCTTTAGCCGCTGCAATGGCCATGGAACCATAACTGTTAATTCTTGACGAACCCGCTAATGACCTCGATCACAGGAACCGCCGTAAATTGATCACGTATCTTAAAGACACACAAATAGCCATTATGGTGGCTTCTCATTATTTATATTTTATTTCAGAAGTCACAAAACGCTGTATTTTAATGGACAGTGGTAGAATTGTTGCTGATAAGCCAACCATTGAGTTAATCCACGACGAGGATACACTACGGCAATACGGAATGGAGGCGGTAAAAATGTAAAGAAATTTTTTTGCCTTTGGTAGCACGATTACTACAAATGTAATACCATTTTAAGCGGAAGATAAGGAGGTATAAATGTTATCAAGGAAAAGATACAGACAATATTTTGTATGCTTTATTTTGTTAGTTTTTATCTTTATAATAAATGCAAATAGTGGTTTTGCCCACCACGGTGGGGTATCTACGGCATTTGGACCCGGAGCGCCTATTGAAACAGCTTCCCCCTTGGCCCTTGGCAAGGGAACTTTTTTACTATACGAAAAGTTTGAATACGTGCCTTTTGAACACAAAGACCATGCTGAACCAGAAAACATCGATACTTTCACGTTTTTCAACACTCTTATCGGATATGGGCTTACCGATGCATTAACCATTTATGCCACATTACCGGTTGCAATAAAAAACCAGGATAATCTAGGTACTTCGAGTGGTCTGGGAGATTTGGGATTCATAGCACAGTACAGTTTCAAGATTGGTGAAAGAGACGGTATCCGTGGCTTATACAGTTTTGGTCCCGAAGACTCTTACGGCGAACCTTATAGTACAGACGATATCAAGATGTCTCTGTTTGCCGGTTTTACTGTGCCGAGCGGAACTACGTCAAACCGTGACAATAACGGAAATACCTTTGACATGGGTATGCAGCCTGGCTTTGGCGCCCCCAGTTTTAATTTTGGTTTTGCAGCATCAAAAATGATAATACCCCATCTTACCCTGACAGGAGATACTTCACTTACGGTATTCACAGAGCATAACGATGGTAAGCCGGGTAATGAAACACGTTTTAACTTGGCAGCCGGATACGAAATTTATGAAAAAAAGAATGGTTTTCTCTCCAGGCTGGATATTATTGGTGAATCGAACTTACTCCATCTGACAAAGGATCAGGATGATCATAGGAAAAAAGATGATACTACCGGTGGGGTCATTCTTTATCTCTCTCCTGGTTTGAGGGCAACCTTTGGCAGGCACGTCAGCATCGGGGCCTTAATTAAGTTCCCCACGTGGCAGGATCTTAACAATGAATCAGAACAGCAGGGTTCCGAAGGCCTGGAAAAATACAGGGCGATAATCACCTGTTCGGTATCTTTTTGATGAAATAATAAAATTAGGCTTTCAGCGACTTTTTCATTACACCAGCGTAGGGGCGAATCTTGTGTTCGCCCAAATGGGAACAAACATAAACGTTTTGATTTGTGCAGGACAAGGGCGAACACAAGGTTCGTCCTTACAACAAACATGAAAATTCCTATACACAAAATTATAAAGTCTTTAAAGGAGTCGGCTATGTTTAGAAATAGTTATTTCAGAAATGGCTTCATAGCATTATTATTTTTTTGTTGTCATTACATGCATAATACTTCAGCCCATGAAGGTCATAATCACTCTCACGATCAAATAATTACTATCGGAAAAAAGACATTTGTTCATTTTCAATCAATCCTGTCAACTTACCAGGAAGTCTATAAGCAGTTAATAAAGAAAGACATGAATGGCATTGCAAATTTAGCCCTGAAGCTGTCAGACGCTGCCTCACAAGCTACCAAAACCGAGCCTGACGGCGCTGGACGTCACATGATGCAGCATGTCCTGTCAGACGCAGAAGGCCTTAAAAAGGCAAAAAATATCCAGGAAGCACAGGATGCCCTGTTGGCAATTTCTGACAGCCTTATTCCATTTTTTAAGACATGGCCTAATCAGCTAAGACGCAATGAGCTGAAACTATGCTACTGCAGAAAGGATGAACATTCGTGGCTTCAGCCCTTAAATTGCTCTGTTGCATGCCCATATAATTCAGATACATCATCCGATTGTATAGATATCGAAGAGATAAAGTAGTTATTGTGTAGTGGCAAGGGCGCACCTTGCCACTACAATTATTCTGAAACAATATAGAATAGAGAATCGAATAAAATTCTTCGTTTCTCTTGTTTCACCGAGCAAGACAATCCATGTATTTTACTGTGGCAACAGATACTGTGACTGATTTGTCATCGTAACAGATTTGACAAAAGACTTCTAATCGGTAGCCATTCCTCTTACGGACAGATCGAACATCAGTTCCTCAGCGGCTTCTTCTGGAAACGGAATCCGTGATGCAAGTTTTTCTGTCGTTTTTGCATCCAATTTGTATTTTTCCCCCATAACCACTTTAAACCAACGTTCCCGATCCATAACCACACGATACATTTTCTCGTCCTGGGTCTCTGAAATGAAGGGATAATATACATGAATTGGTTTGCCACACTTCTCCACCTTGGCGGCGATTCGATCAATGCGGCCGGTTCTTTGCTCTAACGTACTTGGATTCCAACAAAGATC
>CAZPUD010000236.1:0-6598 GCA_964589115.1 uncultured candidatus Brocadiaceae bacterium
AGACAAAGCAGGCAAGTTTTGGAGGACGCTAGTTAATAATCAGATTTATACTTTACCTGAAATTACTCGCTTTGGATGCAGAACTAAAGCGTTTCTAAATAGCGATAAATCCTTCGAAGATATCAATGATACACTTTACTCAAAATTTTTCACTGAAGACTTTAAGAAGTTAATTGGAGAAAGGGAAAAAGATTTACAAGTTGTTATCGACCTTATTTCGGGCAGTTTCAAAATTCGCATAATTTGTGGCCCAATTCACAAAGAAGAAGCAAGCCGCTACTTTAGTTTTGAGTCAGATCATTTTAAGGAAACAGGAGTTTTTCTCGATGTAGATATTTCTAAAACAAAAGATATCCAGTTAAATGATGTTCCTAAGCTTATAAAAGAAGCAATGAAATTGGCTTGGGAGCGTATTGAAAAAATTGCAGAAGGAGTCGAAATCTAATGGCTATTAGAAGGTTTATAGATGCCACTAATGCTGAGCCCATTAGAGTTGGGACAGCACACCTTCTTCTCTAGACTCGAAATCAGAAGAAAGGAGGACTTCAGAAACTTCTGATATTAGAGACATTCAGAGGAAATATCAGAATGATGCAGAATCCACCAAGGAAGAACATCTTGATACAGGTGCTCTAATTCCAAAAGACATGACCGTTAAGTTGATAAGAGCGGACACTGCGAATTGGGAGATATTCATTCACTTCTTTTATTCTCTCACGCTCACATTATTTGGTCTTTTTTTAGGTTCGTGGATTAGCAATCCTAAAAATGGAACATCCTCCTTCTCTGCTTTAGAAAAAACAGCCACATATTCTTTTGGAGTTTTTTCAGCTATCTTAATAGGTATATGGATTTTTCTTAAGATACGCCAAAAGAAACGAGGAGTGAAAATTCCATACGAGCTACTAAAATCCCTAAACGGAAAATAATGCAGATCACTTATAGGATCTCCAATTGCCAAAAAAATACTTCTGATTGGGAAAATAATAAAATATTTTCACTTATTTTTTACAATACATTAGATTCCATAAAAGCCCTGACTCAGTTTTCCTCAAAATGGTTTCAGACGAAAGCTTGTCTGCGTGCATAGCATAGGCAAGTCTGTACCAAACACTTATAGTGGTTCAATAGTTGGTTGACAGAAATATTCTCTGTCATCAATGATAGCATAGAAGGCATTGCCTTAGTGTCTCTTGTGGCTAAGGAACAATTTTGTACCCTTGTACCATCCTACTAATAAGTTATAGTTAAAGTAGGGTACTTTCTCAGTTAGTTTTAGGATCGAGTAAGGGGCAGATCCGGTATTATTGACACAGAGGGATAGGGGCGATATCGCCTTATTATACGGCGGTCTATCGTGATGGATCGTCACGGGTTTTCCTTCCGAAAGGATTTATATACAACCATTTCCCGAAATTCATAAGCTCTAACTCAACGCCAATTAGGTGGAGAAGTAGTAAATCTGTGCCGAATCAATACATTGATGCATTTGGTGTGAGACATGAGGCGGATGAAGTAATAACGGGATTAAAGGATTTTAAACGTCCTGTGTGGAGTCCTAATGAACAGATTCAACATTTTTCACCGGAAGTTATAATGCGTGAGTCTGATTACGTGACATTTGCTCCTGGCATTGTTAAGAAAAGATTTTAAAAACTTAGGGATAATACCGGAGAGAGGGCTATACTCAAGGGCGCTGGGGTTGAATATAGGGAAAAAGGCTTGTCTGGCAAACAAAGACGTAGAGCAGAAAAGAGCCTATTTCCTCTTTAGTTGTCTCAGTAGAGTTGTGCACCATATTATACTTTTGAATATAGCCATAAATACAGGGTTTGGAGTACCAAAGCATCTGTCAAGGTTTTTTATGGGTATATGTTTGTCTTTTGTGTTTTTTTGTGTAGTCTTTTTAACGGAGCTTATCATTTCTTACCTCCTTTTAGTAATATTTAATTGGACCGCAAGCTGTATGCCTTAGCTGGTGGTAGTTGACTATTAAAAGAGATACATATGCCCCGGTTGGCAATTGATCCAACAGTACAGGTCGACGTAATAGAGGTTAAATAAGAAGAATTGGTTTCGACAGAGAGAGGCATCGATAATTTTGGTAGTACTGGACATTAGATAACAAAATACGAGATAAAGCTCTTATTAAGAGCTTTATCTCTGTAAGTCTCCTATATTATATAACTTTATGTAGATTTCTGCATTATAAAACCAAATATTTTGGGAATACAAAGTTCAAGTAACATAACAGTTAAAATATTGGAAGAAGATGAGATAGCTAAAATCTACCTCACCAATAGTTGATGAGTGACAATTAAACTTCCCGCTTTATAAGAAGCCTATAGACTATAGAGGGAGGCACTGGTAGTTTTGGAGAGTGCCGGGCATTAGATAACAAAACATGAGATGATGCTCATAAAGATGACCATCATCTTCGTAAGTATCTTATACTACAGAACTTATTGAAATGATGAAAAATGAGTAGTCTCTTAACATTTTATTTCTGAATCAGGAACGTTAATTCAATACTCTCACTTTAGATGTAAGATCTTGCAAAATTAAGAATTTCAACGAACATTATTGCCACATTCGGTTTTCTACAGTGAATAAAAATAGCCTGATATGCCGTTTCTGACATATCAGGCTATTATTTAAACTCCCTCATATCGTTTTACACCTCTTTCTATAAAAGTTTAAAGAGGCTTTAACATAATCAGTAACATTTCAAAGACTGCGACGCACTTTCTATATATTTTTTTAAAGTTGTTGAACGGGTCTTATTTTAATGTTACTGATAATTTCAAAAGCAACCGGAGGGGGACCAAGAGCGGTCGTAAAGATATATAAAACATACGGTATTAAAACGTACTTTTTTATACCTTGAGGAACTTTTAACCTCATAAACTCTCTCTTAGTTCCTCTCTAACTTTATTATATCACGTTATTTGGTTTTTGCCACTTACATCAGATTATTTGACAAAGTAATACCTTTTATATTTCTTACGCATTCCAGGCAGACATGTGAAGCTTAGCCCGACCTTCGCAATTCGAGGGGTATGCAAGCTGCTGAGCCAGTAAAATCAAGGGGTCATGTAAAAAGGTCGGCACTACAGACCGACTTGTCCCGATGCATAAACCTTGGGCAGAGGTTGTTCAGGAAGCGTCAATCCCAATTGTGCTAAAAGGTGAGAAACGTCCTTATTCGGCTGAGTATAGCGGCTCATGATAATGTGACGGCCATCCGTGGTCGGTAAATGAACATCGATCATTTGAATGTTTGATATTTTTTCCAATATCGCCTCAGATGTCAGCCCTGTGGCTCTTCCACGCGCAAGATTTCGCAATGTTGTGTGGAGACAAAAAGCCAAAAAGGAAACAAAAATATGGGCTTCAATTCTCCTATCCAATTGATGCCATATCGGGCGGATGGAAAGCGATCCCTTCAAATCCTTAAATGCCTGTTCAATCCGGGTCAACAGCAGATAAGTTTCCCAAACGGTTTCAGGCGAGGCGGCCTGCATGTTGGAACGAAGCAAATAGCGCCCCTCGCGCCGTAGCGTTCGCCGCAGGCGTTCACGATCCAGGCTGAAATGGAACGTGTTCTCATTTACCGATTCCTGCGGCTTTGGGATAGAGATACGAACCAGTCCAAAGTCCCGCCCGGCTTCTTTCTTCAATGCCCCAATGTGCATCAGCAGGTTATCACTCGATTTCAATTCAAGCCAGAAATTATTGAAAATTATTTCATTGACAGAGTTTTATAAATATGCTAAAGAGTAAACACTCTCAGGCCAGAAAAGGTATTCCAATCAGTACAATACAAAGTATTTTTAAAAAATGTGACATACATCACAGAAATTCTTGAGAAAATTTAGTAGTATAGTTTTTGATGTTTCGGTGTGTCCTCACGCCGAAACTCTTTTATGGACAATTTCCGATTCGTTTCTATGTATGTACCAAGTTTTTCTTTCAGTGAGAGGATTCACCGAAATATCAAAAATATCAACACCTTTAGGCAGAATACATAATAAGTACAGTTAACATGTCCTTGTGGGGCAAAGCGAGCCATCCGCTATATGGGTGGTACAGACTTTATTTAGGAGGTGTGATAGTTATGAGGGTTGGAAGGTTAATTGTTCAATTTGGGGTAACAATGTTATTTGTATGCGTTACGTTAGCGCCACGTGTATCATGGGGGGCTTTTGATGCATTTTTAAAAATTGATGGAATTGAAGGTGAGTCTACGGATGACAAGCATACTAATTGGATAGAAGTTTTGTCTTTTAGTAGTGGTGGTTTACGACAAAGCGCTTCTGGTTCTGCGAGTACTGCTGGTGGGGCGACATCTCAACGTGCTGAGTTTTCTGACTTTATGATAGTTAAAGCTTTGGATAAATCCTCTCCAAAATTAAGTCAAGCATGTGCAAAAGGGACACATATCAAAGAGGTTATCCTTGAAATATGTAGGGCTGGAGGTGATAAGGTAAAGTGGATGGAATACAAATTAGGGAACTGTATAGTCTCTTCAGTGAAATCAGAAGGTTATTCCGGTGGAAATGAAACGCTTCCCTTAGAAGTTGTAACTTTTAACTATGGTAGTATACAATGGATCTATACACAACAGAAAAGGGCGGACGGTAGCGGAGGCGGGCAAGTTGGCGCAGGTTGGGATCTTGAGAAAAATAAACCAATTTAATTTAGGAATATTGCATAAGAAGGATTCATGTGATGTTTTGGCGTATCCTTACACCGAAATTCTCATATCGATGGCTTTAGATTTGTTTCGATATGGTATGGCCAATGCCGATCCAACTGCTTTGGCTGATCTTAATTGTCCACTAAACCGAAAAGGAGGCAACAGAGCAACTCGTTACAACTGGAATTGAATGCTACGAATACTGGTGCCGATCGGTACTTTGAAAGTATTGGAGATGATAGTGCGGCAGCTGGAGAACGATACGGTTATTGCCAACTCAGAAGCATCTGGCGCACAGGCGACGGTTACCGTTCCAATTATAAACTGGATTGCTGAACTCGGACTTCACTGAAGCAGGTTTGCCAGTTTTTCCATCGCTAAATATGGAGAGCAACAAGATAATGACACGGAGTCTATGTCAGATGCCGGAAACGGTGTCTATCTTGATGAGGAATATGTTACTGGCAACAACTCTCGTGATGCAAATGTGCGCAATAGCCTTGCCTTTCAACTGGGCTGTATGAAACATCTGGTAAAAAAAGTGGGGCACAGCAGATAATGGTGGTGTCCGTTATTACATCCTCGACAACGAGCCGAGTAAACTGACCCGCCGGTTATTGCGAGGGTCTTCTCCGAAGCAATCCCAAAGGCAGAGATTGTTTCGTCGCTTCACTCCTCGCAATGCATGCTTAAGAATTCTGTATGTTCCATACATCTCCATATAACCAAAGACTCAACTTTCGCCATATTCCGTTCGGTTTCACCTATTGGATACTATATGGTGACTGGAATAACCTTCCCCACCGCAATGCCCATGATAGCTGTAATTATCTACCCTAGCTTCTTGACCAGTTACATAAGAACAATACCAAAACAGGAAAGCGGCTTTTCGATATTTTCAGTGTTCACTTCTACCCTGAGGCTAATGTGTATACTGTTGGATGGTATGATGATTCACCCCAAAGGACAGGGCAAACGCAACCGTTCTACACGGGTGCTGTAGGATCCAGATTACGATTATTCGGAAGATAAATGGTGGAGAATTTCTGGTGTGGTGAGACTTATCCCCGCATGAGGGAATGGGTAGATAATTACTATCCAGGAATCCGATTGCCATTACTGAATACAACTGGGGTGCAGAGGAACATATTAACGGTGCAACAACTCAGGCAGACATTCTCAGTATATTTGGACGGGAAGGGCTGGATATGGCTTGCCGTTGGCTGACTCCCGATGCATCACGCTGACCTATAAATCCATCAAGATGTATCGTAACTACGATGGTAATAAATCCACTTTCGGCGATATCAGTGTATCCACAGATGTTCCTAATCCTGACGGATTATCTGCCTTTGCTGCGGTAAGTTCTTCCGAGGGATCATTGACCATAACTGCATTTCCTTTGACCTCTTTTGGCAGTGAAACCCTTAGCGTTTAACCTCTTCGAGAGAGAGTTGAATAATCGGAAACTTTAAGTGGTATATTCATAAGCTGAAAGAGTGATTTCATGAGCCCTTCTGTTTGACGAAGTCTTTGATGAAAGACTATACCAAGTTGAAGGGATGCTGTTATTGCAAGATTACTGTATACAGGCTGGGCTCCTATTTTTCCTGTTTGCTCTGCATACCACTTCTCTTGTATACTCTCATCTATCCATACATCGAGAGATCCTCATTGCTTTAATGCTTCGTTGTATTCAGGCCAATTTCTTAACTGATATACTTATTAGATCTATTGCGTAATTACATTTGTCAATATCAGTTTAAGTTGTGTATTTTTATGCTAGAGCAGTCCCAAGCCTAAAGTTAATAAGGCTTGCAATATTTCTAAATCTTTGACTGTAGTCTTTTACTTTATGTCTATAGATTTGAGCCAGGATTTGATATTTCTTCATACGGC
>CAZPUD010000237.1:0-6571 GCA_964589115.1 uncultured candidatus Brocadiaceae bacterium
TACCTACGCCTTTCGAAGAAAGAGGAAAGAAGATTTTTTTATCCCGGTCGTATCCAAATACGATGCCTTTCGATACAAAGAAAGATCCCATGACCATATAAAGAGCTGATTTAACAATATTATTAAAATCCTTTGGAGATGATATTTCCTCACCTAACTCAGCAAGGGTATTCAGATTGAAAAGAAACCTTTCCAGGTCAACATCCATCTCCCTCCTCTCCAGGTCAATATCCATCTCCTTCCTCCT
Source organism: uncultured candidatus Brocadiaceae bacterium (assembly GCA_964589115.1). GTDB lineage: Bacteria > Planctomycetota > Brocadiia > Brocadiales > Brocadiaceae > JBDIVL01. The sequence continues at coordinate 248 of CAZPUD010000237.1, forward strand.
TATTATTTTGTAACAATTTATAAATCAGGCTGCCTTTGGCAGCAACTATGGTTGGTTCAATCTTGTAGATTGAACCATGCGTTTAGCATTGGCCTGTACGTTTTAGCTTATTCTAGACGTATGAAACATGCTAAACGTTTCGGTTCAATCGTGGACGATTGAACCAACTCTGAAACTTTGAATTTCCTATACATTAAAATAAAAATTCCTATACAATCAAGTCAGTCATTTTGTTTTTCGAGAAGTTTTAATGCATCGGCTTCCGTTTTAAATATACCAATATGCTTTGTGAGTCCCACGACAGTAAATATATTATGATTTATTTTATTAAGCTCTGAAAATATTATTACCCCTTTGTTATCTTTTATCTTCTCGATAATCCCGATCAGGATTGATATACCGATTGAGTTGATAAAATCTGTACCGGAAAAGTTTATAATAAAGTTCTTTATCCCTTTCAGAAGAAAGGCTTCGCAGATCTCTTCTAGTTTTTCACCTTCGGTGTCATTTATGTAATTATCGGCGTACAGGACGACTGCATTATTGAGTTCCTTAAAGTTTTTCTGTTTGTTCGTCATCCTTACTATCTCCTTTTATTGTCAAGTATTTTGTCATTACTATTTCAGTTCCACCTTGTAAAGGTTCCAAATAAACTTCATCCATAAAACCCTTTATGAGTTCTATACCCCATCCTTTCTTATGCGGAAGCCCATGCCGTGTCTCTGAAGAAGCGACATTATCCATATGAGGTAACCGATCAAGAATTATTCCCCTATTCTGGATATGAATCTCAAGTTTGTCTTTTCCCGTGATAAACTTCAGACATACCCTGCCTCCTTTGATCCTGCAGTGTTCAAAGGCATTGATGCATGCCTCTATCAGAGCAACTTTTATCTGCGAAATAGCATAGTCATCAAAACCCATTTCCATTCCGATTTCTTCTAACACCCTGACCGCCACAAGTTCCGATTTTGGAACCATAGGCAGCATCACCTCAAACTCTTTATTCGTAACTATTGTATTGATGCCGGACGGCTGGCCGGCGGCCTTTTTCCCAGTGATATGATCCTTTAGCATACGGAGTTGTACAATATCGGTTGAATAGATGCCTTCACTGTCAAGTCTTTTCTGAACCTCAGCATCAAACCCCTCACATCCAACAAACCACCTTGCTACCTTATTTGCCCTGAAAATTTCTTTTATTATGGAACTTCTTCTTATAAAATTCTCTCCATCGTCTGTATTCACCGGTACCATTCCTTCCTTTATTCCTACAATCCACACTACCTCATTATCAGTATCATACCGGTTATTTTGGAATCCATATGCAATGATAATCTGCAGCCCAGTCTCTTTTTCCCATCCCAAACTATCAAAACAACCTATTATCTGCGGTAATATAACCATGTCTTCCACTATGTCTTCCGTAACATGAAAAACTCCTTTTTCGTACCTTGTTGAAAAGTTTTGGTTATTTAATAATGCTTTTAATATTTTCTGGCCGTGAAAAACCTTCAGTAGTTCCATTGTCTCTTCTTTTATCCTTTCCTCAACCCTTATCCCCTTTTGATGGAAACCTCCTTTCATATCTTTCCGTGCGATACACGTTTTCACTTCTTCAATATTTTTCCCTTTTACCCTTGTTTCATATAGATAATTTATAAAATCTTTTGCAACTTCGTCGCCATTCCACTGTATCGAACCAAGGTCTTTTTCCAGTAAACCCGATGAAATTAAATTCCTTACAGCACTTTTTACTTCTTCAGGACTACACCTTGCCTTTTCTCTTATCTCTTCTTCATAAATACCGTTTCTTGAGCCGATGCATGCATGCAATACCCTCAGATCACTTAAACATTCAATAGAGACAATGGAATATAACAAAAATCCAAGACTTCCCTTTATCAATTCATGTAAGTAAAGATCGATAAAATCTCTCAAATTTATAAATGACCTTCCTGCCCTATGTGCGGCCCACACAATATTTTTTATATAAACAGGGTTGCAATTGAGTTTTCTTGCGACAAAGACAAGTATCTCGGTATCAAATTCGATATTATACTGCCGGCATAATTCGGCAACCATTGAAGCGGCAATTTCTTCATCGAGTCCTTCAATTTTGATAATCTCAACAGTACCGTTTAATCCGCCGCCATCAAATATGCTTTTTGTTGAACTTGCCATCAGGAAGGGAATGGAATTGCTGTGTAAGGAATTAAAGAGTTCTCCCACTATGGATGTCTCATATCTAGAGAGCACAATATCCCTTGCACGATCAACATCGTCGAGGATTAAAAATATCGGTATATTCGAGCATAGGGAGAGGATATATGGCAGGATTATGGCATTTTTCCACGCAATAAGAGGATCGCCATTTCTTTTTGCATCCTTGTATCGACTAATACTTTCTGAAATATCGATATCTCTGCACAAACTCTCAAGTTCTTCGAGGGCAGCTTCCGCTTTTATAAACTGTACATCATTCTTTATAAAGGCGTAATACTGTTTTATAATTTCTCTTACATAATCTTCTGCAAAGTTTTCATGGTTGGTATATGCTTTGAATTGATAATAGACAGGTATAATCCTTGCCTGGCTCCAAAAAAGCCTCTGGTGTATACGCCTTAAGATTTCTGTTTTCCCGGCCCATCGTTTTCCAACAAGAAACATCCCGGACGAGAGATTCTGTGACCTGGCTGCCCTGCGGCATATATAGTCAATTTCCCTTTGCCTGCCAAAAAATTCACTATCCGGGCATATATTGAATGTCATATCGTTCTTCATGAACTGCTACACTGCCTGTTTGCAGATGTTATTGGCTAAGGAATACAGTCGAGAACCATGGTGAACAGCGGGATAAAATGAAAGGCGCTATTTGTAGAAATACAGCAGAGTTTCCTGAGTACATAATCTGCTGGTAAACATTTGTTCTTTAAAAACTTAGAAGGAATGATACACAAAACCAAGAAATTTTCAAGTATTATTTTTATAGAAGCGTTGATATGAGGAATAACAAAATCAAGGAAAGCACCGTCAAGGACTGTCTAATTAAAAAACCCTTAAAAGATTCGTTGATCCAGGCTTCCAGACAGGCACGCCTCCTGTGAATGCTATCATGTCGCCTTCTTTGATATAGCCGGCTTTTTTGGCGGCCTCTATACCATTTTTCATCATATCATCGGTGTTTTGTATGGGCTGGGTAATAATAGGAATAACACCCCAAACAAGTGCAAGCCTTCTGTAGGTATTTAATGAAGGAGTTACTGCAAGAATGTGTTGTTTTGGCCGATATTTTGAAATAAACCGGGCAGTACTTCCCGTCTGGGTCGATGTAATTATAACTTTTATATCGAGGTTATTGGAAACCTGACAAGTCGCAATACTGATAGCATCAGGTACTGTAACCGGTGTATCCGGGATTCGCAAAGACTCAAAATGATCTTTTTTTACTAAACCCGGTTCTATCTCTCTTGCAATTTTAGATAACATAGTTACAGATGCAACCGGATACTGGCCCTTGGCAGTTTCTTCGGAAAGCATGACTGCATCGCTGCCGTCAAAAATAGCGTTAGCTACGTCTGTGACTTCCGCACGGGTAGGCCTGTAATGATTGACCATGGAACCAAGCATCTGAGTGGCTGTAATAACTGGTTTGCAATATCGGTTTGCAAGATTAATGATCCTTTTCTGGACAATAGGTATCCTTTCCAGGCGTATTTCTACCCCTAAATCTCCTCTGGCAACCATAATGGCATCAGCAGTTCGTATGATATCCTCAAGATGGTTGAGTGCTTCGTGTTTTTCAATCTTTGCAATAATAGGTATATCTTTGTTTTTCTGATGTATGAGTTCTTTGAGTTCCAGTATATCATCAACATTCTTTACAAAAGATAAAGCTACATAATCTACATCATGTTCGATTCCGAAGTTGAGATCTCTTTTGTCTTTCTCTGTGAGAGAAGGTATCGGTAAAGCCCTTACCGGTATATTAATTCCCTTTCCCTCAGTCAATTCACCTCCAAAAACAACCTGGCAGACAATATTTGAACTATCTTTCTGTATAACCTTTAATTCAATCTCACCATCGCTCAGAAAAATGGTATCCCCGATAAAAACCATATCGGGTAAAGGATCATAGGTAATCGTTGCAACCTTCTCATTTCCATTTACCTTCTTGTTTGTAAGGGTGAATATATCACCGGTTTTCAGAGTAATTGGGTCCTTATAGAGTGATCGCACCCTGATCTTCGGCCCGGACAAGTCCTGCATAATAGCAACCGGTTTGTTAAGTTTTTGAGAGATAAGACGTATGTTTTTGATAGCCTCTCCGTGTTCTGATAAAGTTCCATGAGAAAAATTCAGCCGGGCTACATTCATCCCCGCATGTATCAAGTCCTCAATCGTAGAAGGAGAATCGCAAGTAGGGCCAATAGTGCACACAATTTTCGTTCTGGAAAAATGATTCATATTAGAATTTAACTTTAAAGAAATTACAGTATATAGAAAGGTATAAAGATGAAATTGAAGGATTGCATCTGAGGGAATTTATATAATCACTCAAATTTTTACAGATAGGGTAATCGAACCAGATGCAACAAAACGATTATCTAACAAACATCTGTGAATTTCAAGGGTTTTATGGAAAACCGATTAGTGGAATGATATTTAGGCGCTTAGCGACTCAATATCGACAAAATTTTGTCGATGTTGAGACGTCAAAATTCTAAATTCGAATATCGAAATTCGAAACAAATCCAAAATCTTAATTTTCGAATGTTCGAAACGAGGTTTTTGTCATTGAGATTTTGTATTTTCGAATTTGTTTCGTATTTCGTGCTTAGTATTTCGTATTTTCTTTTTGTAGCGCCGACCCCTTGTGGTCAGCATATGGCAGGGGGATGTATCCAATTGCGGATTTGGGATTGCGGATTGCGGAATGAAAACCAAATTAAAAAATCCGAAATCCGATATCTAAAATCCGAAATCCAAAATTCCCGCGCTACGCATTCCAATTCATTCGGGTTAGGTTTTTCCAGACAGGTTCACAATCCTCATAATAATCTTTCAGCAGGTTTTTACTTTTGCAATAATATCGCCGAATTTAACTTTTTGGCCTATAGTTGTTTTTAGTTCTAAAAAATCCTTTTGAGAAATCAGGACAACCGTTGAGCCCATTTTGAAACAGCCCAGACATTTCCCCTTTTCAGTCCATGTATTCTCATATTCATACACTTCAATACCTTTTGATTTTTTATTTGTTTCCAATCTTGGTTCAAATTCAAACGTCATATTCCCAACATTAAGGGCACCAACAAATATCAGATACAATACACTACCGCCCGTACTTTCACATTCAAGTACCACCCTCTCATTTTCAATAAACAGATTACGCCTCTTTCGCAAAGATGGTATGTTAACAGGATATAACTTTCCTGGAACATGGATAAGTTTTTTTATCCTGAAAGAAGCAGGCGCATGATACCCATGGTAGTCTCCCGGCGACAAGTAAAAGTTTATATAGCTGCCGTCTATCACTTTATCAACATTATCTGCGTATTCAGTCAATAACTCTTTTACTGAATATTCCATTCCCTTTATTTGCAGAAGGGAATATTTATTGAGATTACCCTGCTCTGTAATAAGAGAGTCTACCGGTGAAATTACAGTATTGTGATCGGTATCAAAATGCCTGTTTCTTATAAATTTTCTTGTAAAAAGACCATTTAAGGAGTCATAACTATCCATCTTCTGAAAGTCATGTAAATCAATTTTCATAAGATATATGTACGTAGCGTTTATAAATCTTTGAAAATATTTTGGAAACCTTATGTTTGATAATTTACCAAACAACCTCGATATATAATTTGTCCAGTTATGTGTATTCAATTTCTCTCTCTTTTGTAGGGGCGAACCTTGTGTTCGCCCAAATGGGATACGTTTTGAATTGTGCAAGACAAGTAAGGGGCAGGTTTAAAACCTGCCCCTACAACAGAACATTGAAATTCATGCATGCTAAAACAGAGATTACTACATTTTTTGAATTTTGTCGAGGCAAAGTTTGTGTTGAATGTAGTAACTACTTAAACATAGCGTGGCGCAGCCACAACCAAAAAGATTGTAACCATGAAGGGCACGAAGGACACGAAAAAAAGACTTGATTTATAATCTGTACAATCAAGTAATTGGTTTAGCGATTAAAGTTCAAAATAAAAAATATTAAAAAACAGATACAAGAGATTTGTTTTATAATTTTTTTACTTTGTGTCCTCCGTACTACTATCCATCAACTTCTTGTTTTTTATGCTCGTTTTTTAAAACGACATA
>CAZPUD010000238.1:0-6541 GCA_964589115.1 uncultured candidatus Brocadiaceae bacterium
GTATTGTTGATGGTAGTTGCGTCCATCGCCTCACTAAAGGTTGCCGTAATAGTAGTTGTAACAGCAACGTCTATTGCACCATCAATAGGACTTGTAGAACTTACCGTTGGCGGCGTTGTATCGGGCACAGCACTAGTGGTGAAGTCCCAGGTGTAGTTGGATGCCATTGCATTGCCTGCAATATCCGTTACGCCCGTGGTAATCGTTGCCGTGTAGCTGGTTGAAAAATCCAAATTAGCTGATGGTGTAAAGGTGGCCGTTGTACCATTATAGGTCACTGTTCCCGTTACCCCGCTTACAGTAAATGTCGTATCGTTTATGGTATTAGCGTCCATCTCTTCGCTGAAGGTCGCCGTAATAGTACTGGTAACAGCAACATCCACTGCACCATCAAGTGGACTTGTAGAACTTACCGTTGGCGGTGTTGTATCTGGTCCGGAAAGACCTCCATCAAATTTTGATACAAAAATTTCACTTTCATCGTAAGTTCCATCATAAGCGCCTGAAGTTGTCGGAAAGTCTGATGATAAGGTCTCACCTGTCACATAGACATTTCCACCCGGCGCTACAGCAAGAGAATAGCCAAGATCGTAATCTGTCCCTCCCAGATAGGTGGATGCGAGAAGATTTGTTAAACTTCCGTTGAGTTCTGATATAAATGTATCAATATCACCATCACTACCATTGTAGGAAGTATCATATGCACCTGTAGTTGCCGGAAAGTCTGATGAAGCAGTCCCACCAACCACGTAGACATTTCCTCCTGAATTTATAGCAAGGGAAGAACCATACTCCCAGAAAGATCCCCCCAGATAGGTGGATGCAAGCAGAGTTATTAATCCTCCGTCGAATTTCGATACAAAGGCGTCAATATCACCACTAAGAGTGGTAGCATATGCACCTGTAGTTGTTGGAAAATCTGATGAGGCTGTCTCGCCAACTACATATATGTTTCCACTCGAATCTATAGCCAGAGAATAACCATAATCAGCCTCCGTACCTCCAAGGTAGGTAGATGAGAGAAGGCTTGTTAATCCTCCATCGAGCCTTGATACGAAGGCATCAATAAAACCATCAAGAGAAGTATCATGAACACCACCGGTTATTGGGAAGTCTGAAGATCCTGTATCACCGACAACATAAACATCTCCGATTGAGTTTATAGCTATCGAAGTTACACTATCAAAATCTGATCCTCCCAAATAGGTAGAGGCAATAAGACTTGTTAATTCTCCATTGAGCCTTGATATAAACGCATCGGTACTGCCATCAAGCGAAACGTCATAAGCAAGGGTTACTGGAAAGTCAGATGACCAGGTTTCTCCGGCCACATAGACATATCCCCCCGAATCTATAGCTATAGAATATCCTGTATCACTGTCAGACCCTCCTATGTATGTAGAGGCAAGAAGGGTTGTTAAACCCCCGTCAAGCTTTGATACAAAGATATCATGGGAACCACCATGAGAAGTATCGTAAGAAGTACCGTAGGTGTTGTTTGTCGGAAAATCTGAAGATAAGGTATGTCCAGTAACGTAGATATCTCCACTTGAGTTTACGGCTATCGAATTTACACTATCAAAATTTGATCCGCCCAAATAAGTAGAGGCAAGAAGGCTTGTTAATCCTCCATCAAGTCTTGATATAAATGCATCGGTGCTGCCACCGAGAGAAATATCATAAGCACCGGTACTATTGGGAAAGTCAGAAGACCAGGTGTTACCGGCTACATAAACATTTCCGCTTGAATCAATAACTATAGAAAAACCAGTATCACTGTCAGATCCTCCCAGATATGTAGACGCAAGGAGTGGATCAATGATAAGTTCTTTTGTACTATCATATGATGCTACTTTAAAACCGTAAACGCATTCTGATTTTTGATTTGGGATTTTGGATTTCTGATTTTCTTTACAATCCAAAATCTGTAATCCGCAATCTGCAATCTGATATTCCACTGCTACCGCAACCCTTTTCCCATCGATCTCCTGATACGCTGCGGGTTTGGTAAACTTTACGGGACCGACCTCTGTCTCTGCTTCTAGTTGTCCTTTTTCATTAACTTTTAGGGTATTTACCCCACTAAGCCTTATCTTTATCGTCCCCGGATTCGCATTAGGCTTCACATAAAATAGTTTCTCAACGTTATTTCCACAGGTCTTAAGTTTAAGTTCTATCCCTTTATACACCTCACTGAAGTTTACAGCGTCATATGTCGGGATATTATTCTTCCACCGGGATGGATCTTTTCCTTTATAATAATTTACCTTTGTTATGGCCTTCCCTTCACCATTTATCTGAGCAATTTTTCCACCAACAATTTCTTCTTCCAGCGCCAGCCCTCTTATATAAGGCTCCCTCACAGAAGGTGCATGGGTATTTTTTAATAAATAACACGAGCAATTTTGATGTAAGGTATATAATGCACGATGCAAGATATTCAAACTACACTGTGTACCCTTAACCGGATATTCTGCCTCGTAAATATTATCCTGAGACCGGTGCCCATGCCTGATGAAACAACCGTTTTCTGCTTCTTTCGAATTCGGCAGTGAATAAACAATTTTTCCATCTTTCGTTACAAAAACTGACCCTCCAAAGATATTAGCATAAAACTGCACCTTTTCATCCGTTTGCCCCATATTTGCAATGAAGGGCATCTGGATCTTGTTTATCTTTTGAATAACCTCTGCTTTTGATAGTTCGCTCTCCTTATTAACGAGAAAAAATGGTGTTAAAAACACTGCCAGCAAAAGAACCAATGGTATAATAAATACCTTTCCCCTCCTTTTCATCGTATTGTCCCTCCCTTCCCATTTACGAATCTATGGATAAATTCATATCGATAATAGATAAAAGCTGCCAAAGGTCTAACTAATCATGTAATATACATAAACAGGAAAAAGCAGAAGATATTACAAGTTTTCAAAGATCAATATTCCACAAACACATCCATTCATCCTATCCCCTCTTAACGGAAATCCATGACCTGAATTCATGAACATCATGATTTCCTTTCATCATCTTTTTAAAAAAGTGATGAAGAGAGAGGATTATAAAAACTCAACAGAATTATGGATAATTGTGAGGTTATAAAATTCCGATAATCAAAATTTATACCAATCATTGGCGATGCATTAGCCAGTACTGATTTTAGACTGCAGGTTCGATTGTTACCCAGAGGTGAATGACAGGTATGAAATGAACTATATGAATTCTCTTTTTCTATTAACAGTTTATCCCTAAAAAGCAGCTTTATCGCTATACAGAAGTTTTTTAGAAAATGCTATTTCAGTATAAACATTAAAGATATTAATTCGTTTAAAAAACAGAAAATCCTTTCCACAAAATTTATAAATTATTTGTGCATTATGCCAAAACATAAATAAATTGCGTTATTAAGGCGGAAATACACAACTGTGCCATGCCGCAATAATGTATCAGTCACATAAGTGTAGCATGACACATGACATAACCGGTTTATAATACATTAGCTGTGAATTTTTACCTCACATGCGTTTTTTATTAAATACACCTTCTTCTGAGAGATAAAAACCTTACTGTGCCTCTACATATCTTTATTTTTGTGCCTTTATTATGCCATGTTATATGCTATTACATTCGTTCTTTGATAAACTCTCATTCACATGAGATAATATTTCCAGATGGTAAATGTAATGATAAAAAAGAATAACCGGTATTTAACGTATTTTGGTAAGTCTTGACAATGCATTCCTCAAAAGATAGCATAAGAAAGAAAAACTACTATTTTATAAAATTAGAACGAATACGTTTTGAGGTTTTATGGACAAAAACAAAAAACCAGAAATTTGGCAGCGACATCGGATTGAAAAAGGCCCGGATCTTCAAATCCTGCAAGTACGATTTGACTGGCTGAAACACCCAAAAAGCGAAAAAGATGTAAAAAGACTGGTTCTGGAGGCATGTGACTGGGTTAATGTAGTAGCTACTACGCCTGAAAATGAGATTGTGGTTGTCAGGCAATTCAGGTTTGGTATAGAAAGAATTACCACCGAGATACCAGGGGGTATGGTTGACCACGGTGAAGACCATCTTGCAGCAGCGATCCGTGAATTGAGAGAAGAAACAGGTTATACCAGTTCCGAATGGCACTATCTTGGTTCTGTCGAAACAAACCCTGCGATCTTAAATAATGTTTGCCACTCCTGGCATGCAAAGAACACTATTAAGACTGAGGAAATGCATCCGGAAGAGGAAGAAGATATTACTGTTGCAACATTAACCCTTGGTGAAATACGCAGGGAAATACAAGACGGCAGTTTCAGGCATTCACTGGCTCTCCTGGCACTTACTAAGGTCTTTGACCTGTGGAATGGAATAAGTTAAGCCGCCTTTGGCAGCGGCTACGGTTGGTTCAACTTGTAGATTAAACCATTCGTTTAGCATATTCCTGTACATTTTAGTTTACTTCAGGCGTATGAAACATGCTAAACGTTTCGGTTCAATCGTGGACGATTGAACCAACTCTGAAGAATATGCACTTAGCGCCTCAACATTGACAAAATTTATCGATATGTCGGGGCTTCTAAATTCTAAATTCGAATATCGAAATTCGAAACAAATCCTAAATTCTAATGTATGAATGTTAAAAACGTACAGGAACCACAGATTACCCAGATTTCACAGATAGAAAACCTTTCTGTCATCTGTGTCATCTATGAAATCTGTGGTTTCAAGTTTTTATTTGAATTTGTTTCGTATTTCGTGCTTATTATTTCGGATTTCCTTTTCGCTACGCTGTCTGCGAAAAGGCAAGCTACTTTCCCCTTAAAATCTTTATATAGCAGAAAAAAAACAGAGTAATGACAATTCCCCAGGATATTATTAAGAATACCCAGCCTGAAAAATTCATACAGGAGCCCCCTTTTTCTTCCATGACTTATGAACAAGATATCCGGCAATAACAAGCAATACTATTATGTATACGCGTGCTATCCACTTCGCAGGGGAAGTTTTTATAACCTCATACCAACCATATTGGATCATCCATCCCACAAAAATAATCATCAGCGCAAGAGGAGTAACATACTTACAGATATAGAAGAATATCCCCGGAACGGGAATCTCAGCCCCCCTGTTTATCTCCTCCCATGCCTTTCTTGAATCAAATACCCAGAAAAAGAAAATAATTTCAATTGCAGCAAAAAGAGTAATAAAAAAAGTGCCTGCCCAGAAGTCAAGCTCATCAAGAGTTCCCCTGATAAAAATCGGTATATGAGCGGAGAGAAATAAAACTCCACCTACAGCCCATGCTGCATGCTTCCTTTCCATATCGAACTCATCCTCAAGAAAGGCAATAGCAGGCTGAGTAAGCGCAACAATTGAGGTAATACCGGCAAAGAAGAGAAGACTAAACCAAAGGAATCCAAAGAGATATCCAAAAGGGATAAACGAAAAAACAGCGGGCATGGAAACGAATGCAAGGTGATATGCACCTTCATGTGCAATTTTTTCAACATTAGAAGCACCAAAAAAAACTACAGCAGCAGGAATTGCTATGGAACCGCCCAGGACAACTTCTGCAAACTCATTGGTAGAGGCAGTGGTAAGTCCGGAGAGGGCTACATCGTCATTTTCACGAAGATAACTAGCATACGTAAGTATCGCCCCCATTCCCAGGCTGAGTGTAAAAAACATCTGTCCTGCCGCCGAGAGCCAGATGTCTAAATCAAGAAGTCTTGAAAATTCAGGTTCCCAGAGAAAGGCAAGCCCCTTTAAAGGATTATTATCGGGTTGGACAGGGGTACCCAGGGTCAATATCCTTACTACGAGAAAAATAGCAAAGAAAAATAATAGAGGCATTGCAATTTTTGCTAAAAGCTCAATTCCTTTAGAAATACCCCGCGCAAGAATCAGGATGCTTACAAAAAGTGTAAGTATGAAAATGCAGTAGGCAAGCAAAGAAGGGATAATGAAAAACTCACCAACACCAATGTATTGTAATAGAAAATTGGAAAACGGCCTTAATGTATCCTCTAGTGGTCCAATGCTTGTAACCTTTGGTAAATCCTGACAAAGTGAGAAAATGCTGTAACCAACTGTCCATGAGGCAATATAAGTATAGTAAACTACAATAGTAAGGGGACATACAATGCCAATAACCCCGAGATACTTTGCAGTCCTGTTTTTCCAGAGAAGTTGAAATACTCCGGGACTTGTCCCGTGTCCGCGAACGCCGCCATATCTTCCCATAGCCCACTCTACCCACATGAGTGGAATACCGAGGATTAAGAAGGAAATAAAATAGGGAATCATAAAAGCGCCGCCGCCGTATTTGGCAGCCTGAACGGGAAATCGTAAAAAATTCCCAAGCCCGACTGCATTTCCAGCCACCGCAAGTATCAATCCGATCCTTGTTCCCCAGTGTTCACGTTCTAGCATGATCTTCTCTTGCTTCTCCCGTTTTCTTGCAAATATATAATCTCCTGATTCGAATAATAATGTTAAGGTTGGTTCAATCTTGTAGATTGAACCATGCGTTTAGCATAGGCCTGTACGT
>CAZPUD010000239.1:0-1329 GCA_964589115.1 uncultured candidatus Brocadiaceae bacterium
GTTTCATCTGAACCATGTGGGATATAAAGGCTGGTAAAGTTGGAGGTATTTTTGGTTGTGCTCCGTTTCATCTGAACCATGTGGGATATAAAGAGAAAGCAAAGGAATCAATATCTTTTCCGGCAATAAGTTTCATCTGAACCATGTGGGATATAAAGAACATTCACAGGCGTAGCATTTGGCTTTTGCATAGCGTTTCATCTGAACCATGTGGGATATAAAGTTGCAGAGCAGCATCTAAATTTGTCTTTCCTGCCTCCGTTTCATCTGAACCATGTGGGATATAAAGTTTGTGAATACTTCAGGACTACTACCCTTTTTTATAGTTTCATCTGAACCATGTGGGATATAAAGATTATGATTCCGAATGCAATACAGCCTAAAAGCTCCCGTTTCATCTGAACCATGTGGGATATAAAGAAAATGAAATCTTGTGTATTTATATGGAGAAAGATGGTTTCATCTGAACCATGTGGGATATAAAGCAAAAAAAAGAATATTGAGTATACTTGTGAATCTATGTTTCATCTGAACCATGTGGGATATAAAGCAAAGAATGCAATGGGGGGGGGCGTATGTTGTTGACGTTTCATCTGAACCATGTGGGATATAAAGAAAAAAGGTGAGGGTAGATACCTTATTGCCGGAAAAGTTTCATCTGAACCATGTGGGATATAAAGTCATGCAGTTTCGGCAGACGCATTTAGTTGAACCCAGTTTCATCTGAACCATGTGGGATATAAAGGATACTTCTCTCGTTCTCTTTTCTGCCTCTCTTCGCGTTTCATCTGAACCATGTGGGATATAAAGTAGAGCAAGTTCAGCTATTCTAGATTGTATCTCCGGGTTTCATCTGAACCATGTGGGATATAAAGGGACTTAGATTTTTGTGGATCGTACATTCCGATGAAGTTTCATCTGAACCATGTGGGATATAAAGTGTCTTGAGGCGCATTTCGTATAGCTTGCTGTAGCGTTTCATCTGAACCATGTGGGATATAAAGCTTAACCCTTCTATCCTGTTAACATAATCATCGACGTTTCATCTGAACCATGTGGGATATAAAGGCATTCTCGTCTATCTCATAACCGGCAGCCGCGAGGGTTTCATCTGAACCATGTGGGATATAAAGTTGCTTAGGCTGTACAATATCAAATTTCTCCCAAAAGTTTCATCTGAACCATGTGGGATATAAAGATCGACAGCCAGAACAGAGATAACCTGAAACCCTTAGTTTCATCTGAACCATGTGGGATATAAAGGTAAGAATGCCGATATCGTCCAGCAAACAATCAGGTAGTTTCATCTGAACCATGTGGGATATAAAG
>CAZPUD010000239.1:1429-6540 GCA_964589115.1 uncultured candidatus Brocadiaceae bacterium
TAGTTTCATCTGAACCATGTGGGATATAAAGATGTTCGCACCGAAGGGGAGGACTTCACGTCTTTTAGTTTCATCTGAACCATGTGGGATATAAAGGTATGCATAGGCAGAAGTAGGGCACCGGGGAACATCGTTTCATCTGAACCATGTGGGATATAAAGGCCGGTTAAAATCAGATGATTTTCTTGAACAATATGGTTTCATCTGAACCATGTGGGATATAAAGCTTAAAAAGATTACTACGCAAATCTTTTTCGTCTGTGTTTCATCTGAACCATGTGGGATATAAAGGTGTTCGTTCCAATCTCTATTGCATCCATCAAGCTGGTTTCATCTGAACCATGTGGGATATAAAGTGCAATGTCTGATTATTATGATGATCACGTTTCAGTAGGATGCGATCTACTTCTTGCCGATGTTCCCAAACAAGCAAGGACCGAGAGGTTGGCTAGGAATATACTAGCAAGGTATCCTGAATTGAATACCGAGAAGAATGGTGTAGAGATTAAGTTCCCTAACAAACCTTCGTGTTGTAGTAAATCCAAGTGTTAACCCATAGAGGATTGTAACTGTATTTTTTGACCGTAGGTTAAGGAGGCAGCAATGAGGCTAAAAGTAGACCAAAAGAACGATGCTCTATATTTCCGGCTTGATGAATCAGCTATTGTTGATTCAGAAGAGGTTAAGCCAGGGGTGATTTTAGATTATGATGTTAATGACAATGTGGTTGGGATTGAGATATTGGGTTTGAGTAAGCGGGTTCCTGTGGAAATGCTAAAGAATTTGCAGTTTGAGACAGTGTAAAGAAAAGGAATAATACATAAACATGCAGGTAAAACAGGAATTAAGCGAGAAAATATATGAAGAAGTGAAGAAACTGCCAAAATCACTTCAAAGAGAGGTATTAGACTTTGTTCAGTATCTAGCCTCAAAAGAGGAAAAGGAAGACGTATCTGAACAAATGAGACAAGCATTACGGGATTTCTTAGTTGAGGTTGGTCTTAGAAAAAAATAATAAGATTGGTATTGCTACTTAAAAAGTAGCATTGTAAGGTGTTAATCGTAGCCTTACAATGCGTTTTTTGTTTACTTCCCCTGGCATATCGGGCAAATTTTCCTAGAATTCTTCCTATTCTTCAATTTCTGTTCTTCTTCTTTCCCTCCTTCCCATGTCTTTGCTAGTTTTATCTGAACCATATGTATTCATAATGATCAAATATATGAGAGCCCATATTGCTTACTTCGTGATTTGAGTAAATACCGACATCTATCCATCGTTCATCGTACCATAGACAAGCATATCATTCGACTTTTCTTCTTAGAAATTGTCTGAAAAGTTAAAAATATCGTATAATGAAAAATATAAGTTTCATTTTATTTTTCAGATAGACTCTAAGGAATAAGTATTTGATTAAAGACGATAACCTCATACGTCTTTCCGGGATAGTAGAACGCGTCACTTACCATAATTCTGAAAACGGATGGTCTGTTCTCAAGGTATCCCCTTTTAACGAACCACATAAACTGGCCACGGTTCTTATTCATCAGGCAAAAGTATTTGCAGGCAGTTCGATGGAGTTCTGGGGAGTATGGTACCATCATCCGAAACATGGTGAACAGTTTAAAGCAACAAGTGCCATCGAAAAAAAACCTGCTTCGAGTGCCGCCATGGAAAAATACCTCGGTTCCGGTCTTATAAAGGGCGTTGGTCCCAAAACGGCATCAAAAATTGTAAAATATTTTAAGGAAAATACCCTCCGGGTTTTTGAGGAAAAGATTGATGACCTCCTGGATGTCCCAGGCATCGCTGAAAAAAAGCTGTCCGACATTAAAAACTCCTGGCAGGAACATAAAGCAATCAGAGATGTGATGCTTTTTTTGCAAGGCTATGGGATCAGTACCCTATTTGCCGTAAAGATATTTAAGGCTTATGGGAATAATGCAATCAACATTGTCTCTCAGAATCCCTATCAACTGGCAAAAGATATTTATGGTATTGGTTTTTTCTCTGCCGATAAGATAGCGCTTAATATGGGATTTGAAAAAGACGGCACCCCCAGGATCGGAGCAGGGATAAAACATGTATTGGCAGCATCAAGAGATGAAGGACACTGTTACTTGTATGAAGACCAAATCATCAAAAATACTCAGGAATTGCTTCAAATCGAAAATCCAGACCGGATTCGTCTGCTCTTAAAAGAACTCCTTCAGAATAACGAGATAAAGAAAAGGACCATAGAATCTGATGATGGGGAAATGCGGGACGCCTTCTATGCCAACACGCTGTTCTTCGATGAATCCTACACTGCTTCAAAAATACAACGGATGATTTCACAAAAGATTGCTGTCGATGAGGACCGGGTTCGGAACTGGATAAAAAAATATTGTGAAAAACATGAAATCACGTTAAGCAGCGAACAGCAAGCCGCAGTAGTCGGCATATCACAAAAGCCCTTTTCAATTCTTACAGGCGGTCCCGGATGCGGAAAAACAACGACATCAAGGGTATTAGTAAAACTCTTATTGGCAATGCGAAAAAAGGTAATACTGGCTGCCCCAACAGGCCGGGCTGCACAGAGGATGAGTGAGGTTATCGGGAACGAGGCAAAGACAATACACCGGCTCCTTGAATGGGCGCCGGATAAGAACGGATTTAAAAGATCTGAAGAAGATCCCTTAGACGTTGATTTTCTGATTGTCGATGAATGCTCAATGCTTGATATAAGTCTTGCTGCAGCACTGCTCAAAGCAGTTCCCGTGACTGCACAGGTTTTGTTCATCGGAGATCCTGATCAACTCCCCTCCGTTGGCGCAGGGAACGTTCTCCATGATCTCCTGAGAGTACCAACGATTCCGAGTTTTCGTCTGACGAAGGTCTTCAGGCAGGCAGAGGAATCCATGATTATCAGATCTGCACACCAGATTAACAGAGGAGAAACACCCAGGATTGAGTCTCCCATTCATCGGCCATCACTCTTGCAGGAACAGTCAGGTTGTCTCTTCGTTGATGCAGAAGAAGCCACAAAAGAACAGATAAAGTTCCTTCAGAAGGCCAAATCTGTGCTATCCAAAACGGTATCTTTTGGCGAGGAGCACCTTATACAAAAAGAAGAAAAGATAGTCGGTGTTATGAAGAAAACCGATGATGGGGTTAAGATAGATGATCTCTGTGTCCAGGAATTTAGTACTCCTTACGAAGTAAACGCACCCATATTTGTAATTCCGGATAAATTTAGCCATGTTGACCTTGAAAGACTTTCACAGGCGGAAAATGGCTTAGAAGAAATAAAATCAATAATAAAGTCTGTTCACCCGTGGTCTGCACTCCATTATGGTATGACTGGATTGGATGTTGTACTGCGCCTTTATACAAAGACCATTCCTGAGTATTTCGGTAAAGATATTGAGATACAGGTTTTGACCCCTCAGGTAAGGGGCAGCCTCGGAACTATGAATTTAAACAGGGAATTACAAAATGCAGTGAATCCTGAAAAAGAGGGAAAACGTCAAATAAAAATAGGGGACCGGGTATTCAGGGAGGGCGACCGGGTCATACAAACGAAAAATAATTATGATCTTGGCGTTTTTAACGGAGACATCGGGAAAATTACAAAAGTTGATCTGGATTCGTTCTGCTGCCATATTCATTTTGGAAGACAGAAGCCGATTCTCTACGAGAAAGAAGATCTTACAGAAATTGTTTTAGCGTATGCAATCACGATACATAAATCACAGGGGAGCGAGTTCGATGCGGTCATCATCCCCGTAGCGACACAACACTTCCGAATGCTGTTCCGAAACGTGATTTATACGGGTCTGACAAGGGCTAAAAAACTGTGTGTGTTTGTCGGAAGCAGAAAGGCGTTATCGATGGCAGTGAGGCAAATCGATAACAGGAAGCGCCAGACTGCCCTTGCCTGGCTTATTTCAGATCATCAAAACCCAACATTTTTTGAATGCTACGAATAGTTGCCGTTGATTTTTACATATGGATAATTATCTAAGGTTATCTCTTCACCAAGAATCTCAAGGATTTTGTTATTATGAAGCTTTTGATACTTCTGGTTTAGTGCATATCGTGCATTACTTATAACATTCAAAAAGACTTGCTGAATCTGCTGTGGGTATACAACAATGTCTGGCATTTTTTCCTGAATATCCAACTTTATTATAATACCATCTTTTCGTAATTGTGACTCAGTTAGGATAAGTGTTTCAGATATTATTTTGCTTATGTGAATCATGCTTGGTTTCTCATTCTCGTCACGTCTTGCATAAGAGAGAAGACTATAGATTATATTGGCTATACGATTTCCTTCTTTAAAAACTCTATCACCGGAAGCAACCATATCAACTCTTCCCCTTATGAATCCATCGGTACTAAAATCCGATGCTTGTATTTTTATTGTCTCCATAAAGGATAGAATGTGAAGCCGTTTTGACTCGGCAATAGCCTTCAATTCTTCAAAAATTTGATGCCTCTGAGTACCCCTGGCATGGATATAGTATACTGTTGTAATTATCACAATAGGGGTAAGAGAGATACAGAGTGCAAATAAGAGTAATCTTCTCTTCATTGAACGTATTAGTTTCATTCTCGCAGTACCCATTTCACACCATTTTGCTATAGACGCTTAGCACCTCAATATCGACAAAATTTTATCGAATCATCTAAATTCTAAATTCGAATATCGAAATATTTACCCTGTTAAATCATTTATTTAACAGGACAGGCAAATCTTAAATTTTAATGTTTGATTGACTAAAACACACAGGAAACATAGATTGCACAGCGTGGCAAAGTTGCAACCAAAAGGGTTTTAACCACGAAGGGTACGAAGGACACGAAGAAAGACATAACCTGGAGCGGGTTCAAATTAGGTTGGGTTTTAAAAGGCAAAACCCAACGGCTTTTCTTTCTACCCACCCCTAAATCCCCTCCCTAGAGGGGACTTCTTCAATTCCTCTCTTGAGAGGGGTTAGTGGTGTGTTAAAAGCATAATGAGAAACTTTGAAATTCCTTAACATTAAATTAGGCTGCCTTTGGCAGCAACCATGGTTGGTTCAATCTTGTAGATTGAACCATGCGTTTAGCATTGTCCTGTACGTTT
>CAZPUD010000240.1:0-6526 GCA_964589115.1 uncultured candidatus Brocadiaceae bacterium
CTAATAGTATTGTATTGGCAAGGGATGAATCGGTGGTAGGTGTAGGTGCCGGGCAGATGAGCCGTGTCGATTCTACGGAAATTTCCATAAAAAAAGCAGGCGACAGGGCAAAGGGTACAGTAATGGCCTCTGATGCCTTTTTTCCATTCAGGGATAGTGTTGATGCTGCTGCCAAAGCCGGTGTGACGGCAATTATCCAGCCTGGGGGGTCTAACAGGGATGAGGAGTCCATTGCTGCAGCAGACGAATACGGGATAGCCATGGTATTTACCGGTCAAAGGCATTTCAGACATTAAGGGATAAGGCGTGCGGGTTAAAATTTGTGGAATTACCAATAGTGAAGATGCACAAGCTGCTGTAGATATGGGTGCCGATGCCCTGGGTTTTGTTTTCGCTGAAAGTCCTCGCCGGGTGACTAAAGAAAAAGCCAGAGATATCATAAGAAATTTGCCGCCCTTTATTACTCCGGTAGGGGTATTTGTCGATGAACAGATAGAGAATATTAAGGAGATCTGTGGTTTTTGCAATATAAATACCATCCAGCTTCACGGCAGTGAGGATCCTTCATATGTAAATAACCTTGCGGGATATAAGATTATAAAGGCCTTTCGAATTAGAGATGAAGGAGGCTTAAGAACCCTTGCAATATACAAAGTCAATGCTTTTTTGCTGGATAGCTATGTAAAAGGAGTCATGGGTGGAACAGGAGTAACATTTAAATGGGAGCTTGCCAGAGAGGCATACAAGTATGGAACCATTATTTTATCCGGCGGTTTGACATCTGAAAATATTAAAGAAGCTATTCATGTCGTAAAGCCATATGCAGTAGATGTATCCTCTGGTGTTGAATCATCACCTGGTAAGAAGGATAAGCTATTGATAAAGCATTTTATCAAAAATGCAAAAGAAGAGTCGCGAATATTTGTGCAATAATATCATGTAATTTCTGTATCAGTTACAAATTTCAGTGTATTTTTTACTGCTTTTATCCATGCCAACATAGAACCCGGAAATCACATTAGACAATTTTGTCTCATGTGACATTTTTGTTCAATAAAATAAACTCACACCTAAGTCCTCATTGAATGAAATCCCAACCAGAGTTTAAAAAGAAATAGTAGTAACCTATTGTAAAGTAAAGAATAACATAAAATATACTGGCCATGCCATTGGTACAATTTTCTGTTTATAAAAAATTTTCTTAGTTGGTATACACTTTGATATATAAATTGCATAGTTAATTGTAAACGAAATAGTATTTTGTCTCCATAAGTGTTAATGAACTGATTTTAGGCCAGCAAAATTGCAGGTTGCCATGAAGTAGTATATAAACCTATGTTACAAATTTGTGCAATGTGCGCATTTTTGTTACTAATAAAAATTTAACTCATATGTGAAGATAAATCCCGTACAAGGTTTTTAAGGAAAAAGATCATGTTAAGATTTAACGATATTTCTGAAAAACCGCATCTCTTGTTTCGTTTTACTGGTTTAACTTTAAAGCAATTTACAGCCCTGACAGCAAGAATGGAATCTCTTTGGGAACAATCTGAAGAGAGAAGGCTCACACGTAGAGAGCGTAAACGCGCCATTGGACAAGGGGGCAAATACAGGCTTGCAGCTATGGAGGATAAACTATTGTTTATTTTAGTTTATTATCATTTGTATCCTGTTGACAAAATTATGGGACATATCTTTGGTCTGCATCCAAGCAATGTTTGTCGTATGAAGGCAAGAATAGAACCTTTGCTGGAGGATGCCGCAGACAATTCTTTAAAAAAGTTCAAACTTTTTCCTCAAATAAAGAAAATTTCTACCTGGAGAGAACTGCTCGATGTGTGTCCGGAGATTGCTGAAGTTGTTATCAATACTCCTAAATCTGGTAAGAGAAAACAGCGTGCCGTCAAAATTTGAACATTCGTTATAGACACAGATTGCTATGGGGTGGTTGTGGTTTACGTTGTGGAGTTTTTCACAACAATAATCCAATACTCCATGTAAGAGATTTTGATTGCAGCTACGCTGCACTAAGGTTTATTTCTTTTAACTGTCTGAGCTTCCAGCAAAGTCCACCAAACAAGAGTAGACATGCCCAGAAAGTGGTACCAAATGCCTCAAACCAATTAAGACAAGACACAGGGAATCTTAAACTGAGCATGAGTAAAGAGACGATAAACCATATGAACATTAAGGTTTTTACACGGGATGAATTAGGTGCAGTTAACAAAATATTCCAGATAGCCGTGAAAGGATATAATAGCCAAATATAGAAGTATGTAAATGAGAGTGGTGTAAACATAAGAATTAATAATAGCAATATGGCATACTCGATAGCATTAGAATACGCCGTTCTAAAGATATAAACGGGCATCGAGGTGATATAGAAGAGGCAAAGACAGAGACAGACAATAAAAACAATTATATTGATGTATATAAAATTGAGGTTTGCAACATTTACGTAAATAGTTTCTTCATTTGACTCAAAGGCATTTACAGGCCTTAATAAACGGTTTGCAACTGCGATAAGTGAATGATTTTTCCAGTTATACCCATGTCCGGGGCGTTGAGCGATAGTATTGGAATCGTAGCGAAACAGCATACCGTTACTCCAGGTTTTAATATCCTGCAAATTACGATGGAACCCGCGAAACGGCGCAGGCAGAAGCGCAAGAAAAATGAACAAAAACAACATGGTAAATAACACCGCTTTCCAGTGCCGTCTATATATGAGATACGCTAAAGATAAAATAGGGAAGGCCTTGATTCCCGCAGCAAAAGCAATTAAAGCCCCGGCGTACCATTCCTTTTTTAACTGAAGGCAGGTAAATGCCCCTAGCATGCAAGCTAACAATACTAAATTTGGCTGTCCTAACAGATAGATATCCCATAAATAGGGGATGCAGCATGCGGTTGGGGCCAGATACAGAAGTGGACGTTGCCCAAACGCTTTTCCTGTAATAAGATAAACTGACAGGAAAATGCATGTAATCCAAGCAAAAGTGTTTATAAGGACATATACTATTATGAACGGCAATAATCCGAGTGAACTAAGAGAGGCTAAAAGAATTGCTGCAATAGGCTGATACATGAACCGGAACATTCCATCTTCACGTTTGGTATAGATATCACCGTTGTGCAATGTAATTTGTCCGATTTGGTATAATTTCCCATAATCTTTCGTGTGGTCTCGAAAATAGTTGTAGACAGGAACAAAAGAAAGTACAAAAACGGCTATAAGAAACAGAATAATGAGATGTTTATTTCCGAGGCATACATAGAATCCCTTTTTCATTCACCAGCTAATCCTTTGCTATCATTATCTTTAAAAGCTTTATAAGCTATTTATTTTTACAAATGAATCAAGTTTTAGAAGTAATCAGGATTGTATAAGCAACCAGCTATCAGCGTTCAGCTTATACCTATTATACCTGACCCGAACGAGTAGGAAGAGAAATGCAGGGCGAGGCTTTAGCCTTGCGTTTGTGCAGGAAGGCAAACCTAAAGGTTTGCCCTACTCCAGGAGTTATTTATGTTTTTCAACCGGATAGCCCTTTTCCTGCCATTTCCGGATACCGCCTTCTAAGTGATACAGTTCCTTCAATCCTTTATCCTTCAAGATATCATAAGCCTTTTCACTTCGTTTACCTTTCGCACAGTGGATAATTACTTTCTTGTCTTTCGGGATTTTCTGTATATTTTCATTGAGCTCTTGAATAGGAATAAGATTAGCTCCCTTCAGATGTACTTTATCGTATTCCTTTTCAGTGCGTACGTCTAATATATATACATCCTTATCTTTACCTATCATTTCTTTTGCTTGCTCAGGTGAAATACTTTTTACCTTTATCTCTGTTTTTGTATTTCCTTCATTTGCGCAGACTATTTCAATAACTGAGATATTTATAACAGCAGTCAAGAAAAGGACTGTACTCACAAATGACACTACCACATATATGTATCGTAATTGTATTTTTCCCATCGTCCGATCCTCCTCTTTTATAAGTGTTTATGAAACTAGGTATGAACCTGGCAGAATTCTTCGTAGTCAATAAGTTCCTTAATTGTGGCATTATCGCTGCATACAGGACAATTAGGGTTTCTATGGATCTTAACCTTTTTAAAATCCATGTTTAAAGAATCGTAAATGAGTAATTTACCCTTGAGTAAATCACCTTTACCGAGAATAAGTTTTATTACTTCAGTCGCCTGGATAGAACCTATTACGCCAGGCAATACGCCCAGTACACCGGCTTCCTGGCATGAAGGTACCAAACCCGGCGGAGGAGGGGTTTCATATAAACAACGATAGCAAGGTCCGTCGAAAGGCACAATAGTTGTAACCTGACCTTCGAACCTGAAGATAGAGCCGTGAGAGAGTGGTTTTTTCAGGAAAACGCATGCATCATTAACAAGGTATCTTGTTGGAAAGTTATCTGCACCATCAAGAACTACATCATAATCCTTAATGATATCCAGGATATTTTCTGAGTTGAGGCGTTCTGTATAGGGAATCACTTCAATATCCGGATTTAATGCCTCCAGCGTATCTTTGGCAGACAACGCTTTAGAACAACCAATATCTTTTGTGGAATGTAAAATTTGTCGTTGCAGATTTGAATGATCAACGCAGTCACTGTCTGCAATACCAATCTTTCCGATCCCCGCTGCAGCGAGGTAAAACGCAGCAGGGGAACCTAAACCTCCGGCACCTACCAGGAATACCTTTGCCTTTAAAAGCTTTAATTGCCCCTTTCCACCTATTTCAGGAAGGATGATGTGCCTTGAATAACGCTTTATTTGTTCTTCTGTAAATGGCGAAGACATATTTATTACCTTATTAATTGCCTGAAAGAAATTTTATTACATTATGGTTTTTACATAAAAAAGGCCATGTACAATGACATGACCTTCTTACTCAATATGAAATGTTTTCAAATTGTATCAGAAGTTATATAATGATTCAACTAATTTATCTGCTCTTTGGTATACCCTGTTAAAATTTCTTTTTATGTAGTTTTTTATTCCATTCGTATATCTGTAATTGATATGGAGTATTGGAGTAATGGAGTATTGTTGTAAAAAGCCCCCATAACTCCATTACTCCAACACTCCATATCATGGATTTTGTTTGCGGATTCGCCGTACTATATGTTTATTACCCTGATTTGGGATATATCATCTACTCCGAGTCCCAACATAGCCGCAGTTGAGATGTATTTTGGTTCCCGTCTCGCCTGTTTTAATGATGGTAATTTCATTTCCTTTCGCCTTTCTTCAATAATAGTGCGACATATGTAATCGAAGGCTACAGGGTCACGGCCAGCAATGATACCGTTGTAATCCCATGTCCATTGAGGCTTATAACCTGGTCCACCATTATACTGCGCCTGTAGGGCATCACACACGATGAGCCTTACTTTATTCTTAATATAGGGATGGGCATTTAATTCTGCGATAAAAGGATCACAATTGTTTCCATGATATTTGTTAGGGTTATGGATAACGCCAAAAAAATTCTTCATTGCTGCGCTTACACCTGCAAGGTCGTGATCCTTTAAGACAGGAACGTTAATAATAGCAGTGCAAAGGCGAGAGACAATTTTACTAAAGCAAGTTCCTACACTGCCTGCCAACTCTGGTTCGGCATCATAACCTCCTCCCGGTAGTTCGTCTGTGCCAAAGCATCGGACACCATCGGTCATACGCCGGGTGCGAAACCCTGCTGTTTCGAGCTCTCGGTTGAGCCGCTCAAAAACAATGATATTTTTCTCTTTAACACCTGCTAATTTTAAGCCTTGTATAATGGATTCAACAACCGGGACATGAGGAGACATTCTTTTGCCGGAAAGGCAGTTCAATTTTATGCCAACAATATCATCGGGTTTAAAAAGCACCTGCCATGCCTTTTCTTGTGATACAGTTTGTGTTAATTGCATTACTGCTTTATGTACCATGTTAGAGACGGTAGCTTCTTTTATATTTCCAGTCTCGGTGAATGGCCTTTCATCACGTGCAATAACTATAATGGGTTGACTGGTTGTGGATATTATGCCGTCTCCCCATGTGATAATATGGCTATGGTTTGCTAGATATTTTCCGATTATTGTGGAAGCGAAGATCCCGCCACTTATCTTCAATGACTTTTTTAGGAATGATCTTCTTTCTTTATTTACTTTCATTGCTTCATAATAAAGACAATTTAGTGAGATGTCAATGAGGTTGTTTTTGTTTTTTCTTCGGATGTTTTCCTTTCCATTTTGATCTTTTACTTATACTCATCAGTTGCCGGAATGAGGGAAAGACTTCGAATTCGGTATTTACTCCCTCTAAAGGTCTTACGCCAAGTACACTGAAGAAAAGTTCGATGCTGGATGCCTTTTTTGTAGACGCACGCACTTCAGTAAAGCGCCGTGAGAGGAAAAAATCTGCAAGAAAGCGGAGTATCGCAGAAATCAAAAATAATGTCAGCAGCCGATATCCCCAAATGGGCGGAAGTCGTTCTGCTAAAAAGCCACCTAGTGAAGCA
>CAZPUD010000241.1:0-6519 GCA_964589115.1 uncultured candidatus Brocadiaceae bacterium
GACATGCTATACCTCTTTTGGTTATTCACATACCGTTACAAATAATGTTGGCAGTGTACTAGTTTTACGTTACAACGCAGAGCATTGCAACGAGCAGAAATTGAAAATATAAATGGAGGCTGGCTTAAGTGGAATATGTAAAAGTAATCTTTCATCCTTCAAGAACTGCAGGAAGGATACCCAAAGGTACTACTATCCTAGAAGCTGCAAGGACGCTTGGCATCTATATAGAAGGTCCATGCAGTGGTATTGGCAGATGTCGAAAAGACATGGTACAGATAAAGACAAATAATACACTTAATACTGTACTTGCTTGCAGGACGCCTATAGAAACCGATATTGAGATACTCATTCCTTCGCATGAAAAGGAGGTTCTGAAAACAGTCGAAGGTTTTTATGCAAAAGACATTGGGGTGAGCAGTATTGACCCTGCGATAAGAAAAGATGTTGTTAAGGATGGTCATGGGTTTTGTTCTACAAAAGTTTCCATAGGTGACAAGGTCGTTTCAATAGAAGATGGTGATACAAAGGCACAATCCTATGCGATAGCCCTTGATATCGGTACAACAACTCTGGTTGCATCGTTGATTGATCTCCGTTACGGAAAAATGACGGCCAGTTCCTCTTTACTTAATCCCCTCGTATATTACGGTCATGACGTCATGTCACGGATAAAATACACTGTATCACATGATGATGGACTACAGGTTATGCATGAGGAGCTTATTGCAAGTGTTAATCTGCTGATAAAAACTTTGTGTATCAGGAGTGAAGTGAGGCCTGAGAATATTTACCAACTCACGGGTGCAGGCAATACTACGATGCAGCATATATTCTTGAATAAGGATATAAAAGGGATAGGCGAATATCCCTATAAGGCCGGGGTGATTGACACCTTTACAACAACAGCAGAGAGACTTGATATTGGTATTGCAAAGTATGCCCCTGTAACAACCTTACCCTGTATATCAGCCTATATTGGAGGAGATATAGTTTCCGGGCTACTGGCGACCGGTTATGGATGCACGGAATTCCCCGCCCTTTTTCTGGATATAGGTACCAACGGTGAATTAGTTTTTTTACTTGACGGCAGGACCGTTGCCTCGTCTACTGCCGCAGGTCCCTGTTTCGAGGGGATGACAATAAGCCATGGCATGAGGGCCGCAGAAGGGGCAATTGAACATGTGAGCCTGGAAAACGAACTCTCTCTGGAAGTCATAGGCAACTGTCCGCCGAAAGGTATCTGCGGAAGCGGGCTTCTGGATTTGGTATCAGAACTTGTAAGAACCGGACTTATCAATTCCCGGGGACGTTTACAGAACAGAGATGGTGAAATCGCAGATAACTATAAAAAATATTTGTTCGAGAAA
The DNA here is from genome assembly GCA_964589115.1 of uncultured candidatus Brocadiaceae bacterium. Classification (GTDB taxonomy): domain Bacteria; phylum Planctomycetota; class Brocadiia; order Brocadiales; family Brocadiaceae; genus JBDIVL01. The sequence continues at coordinate 1,371 of CAZPUD010000241.1, forward strand.
AACGGAAAACGATATTTTCAACTGGCAGCAGGCGTGTCTGTATCACAGGAAGATATAAGGCAGGTCCAATTGGCGAAGGCAGCCATCAGGGCAGGGATAGAGGTTTTGTTTACAACTTGCAATATAAAGCCAGAAGATATTAAAACTGTTATCGTTGCAGGGGCATTTGGCTATCACCTGAATGAAGAATGCCTTTTCAGGATAGGCCTTTTTCCGGCGCTAAAAAACGCAGGGATTTTCTTCGTTGGCAATTCAAGTTTAGAAGGGGCAATAAGGATGATCCTGAACAAAGAACTGATAAGTAAAGCAAATCATATTGCCAAAACTGTTCAGGTCATTGAATTGTCTCATATTTCTGAATTTGAAAGCACTTTTATCAGGGAAATGCATTTTTTGTATGGGCAGCGTGCGCCTGGGCAATGATACCTTGCATAAGATGGGATGGAACTGCATCGTAGTGTGAAAATTCAATGGAAAACGAGCCCTGCCCTCCTGTCATAGATTTCAGTTCCGTCTCATAATTGGCAACAGACGACATGGGAATAGCAGCCCGCACTATTTGCAGTTCACCTACAATATCCATTCCTTTGATATGCCCGCGATGGCTGGAAAGGTTTCCGGCAATCTCGCCCATGAATTTTGCAGGAATCGTAACCTCAATATTTACTATAGGCTCAAGCAGGACAGGTTTTGCATGTTGAAAGGCGTCGTGAAATGCGTGTGCGGCTGCAATCTTGAACGATGCCTCAGAGGAATCAACATCATGGTAGGAACCATAAAACAACCGGACACGGAGGTCTACAATCGGATTACCAATTAATATCCCTTTATCCAAGGTCTCCCGGATTCCCTTTTCTACTGCGGGAATATATTGACGCGGAATGGCACCACCTACGATCTCGTCTACAAACTCAAAACCCGCCCCCCTCGGCAAGGGTTCAATCTTGATATGCACCTCTCCGTACTGTCCATGCCCTCCTGTCTGTTTCTTGTGTTTGTACTGTGCCTGGGCATTGGCTGTAATGGTTTCCTTATAAGGAATCTTCGGAATATGCGTCTCTACATCAAGCCCGAAACGCCGTTTTAACCGGCTAATTATTATCTGTAAATGAAGGTTGCTCATGCCCGTAACGATCAGCTCATTGGTTAACGTGTCGTGCGAAACCTTAAAAGTTTTATCTTCTTCAGTAATCTTATGCAGGCATTCGCTTATTTTCTTTTCTGCTCCCTTGCTCGTAGGTACCAATGCGAGGGAGGACATTGGTACAGGAAAAGAAATTTCCGGAAGTTTCAGAGGATGTTTTGGATCACAAATTGTATCAGAGATATGGATGTCTTCTAATTTAGATACTGCAATGATATCCCCCGGAATGGCCCTGGAGACTTGCTGTTGTTCTTTTCCAAAAATACGATAAATGTGCCCTACTTTATTCGTCTTTTTACTCGTTGCATTATAAAATGATAAATCCCCGTCCAGCATACCGGAGATAACCCTGAAGTAACTTAATTTTCCGACAAACGGGTCTATAACAGATTTAAACACGTATGCACTGAATGGGGCATCTTTTGAGATTTCAAGTGTAATCTCCTGATTTTTCTGCAAATCAACAGCAGTCCTCTTAAGCCCTTCATATGGAGATGGAGAAAGGTCTGCTATAGTGTTTAATACTTCTTCTATGCCTGATACCTTTTTATTAGAACAACAGAGGACAGGCACAATATTACCGGATGCAACGCCCTTAGCAAGGCAGGATCTTAATATAGCGCTATTTATTTCTTTTCCATCGAGGTATTGTTCCATCAATGCATCGTCAGTGGAAACAAGGGACTCAACCAGGGTATCGTGCGCAGAGCGGGCATCACCAATAATCCCATCGGGCATGGGATCGGGAAGTTCAAATATATTAACAACACCTTGAAGGTTGTGTCCGATCCCGACCGGCAGGGCCAGGGGAATACACATACCTCCCAGGGTATTTTTGATGGATTCAAGGATTGCCTGATAATCAATATTTTCTCCGTCAATTTTGGTTACAACAATAATCTTCGCAATCCCCTTTTGGCAGGCAAGATCCCATAATTTTCTGGTATTGACCTGTATACCGTCTGCAGCTGATATAGTAATAATGGCCGTTTCTACTGCAGAGAGGGAGGCGATGGTGTCCCTTATAAAGTCGGGATAACCCGGGGTATCAATGATGTTGATTTCAAGCCCTTTCCAGTTGCAGTGAAGGATGGAAGAATCGATGGTGTGTCTTTTGTCTTTTGCATCAATATCGTGGTCTGCTGCGGAAGTACCATCGTCGACGCAGCCAAGGCGTGGAGTAGCGCCGGATTTAAATAACATGGATTCTACCAGTGAAGTCTTTCCTGAGGCACCGTGTCCAAGTAATACAATGGTCCGGATGTCTTTTATTTCATACGGAGTCATAGGTTACCTCCTAAACAAATATTTAGAATTATGAAAGAATTCACCACAGACATTACGGAATTCCGATTCGCATCCTAAGCGTTGGTTCAATCGTCCACGATTGAACCGAAACGTTTTGCATGTTTTATATGCCCGGCACTAATCAAAAACGTACAGGCACATGCTAAACACATGGTTCAATCTAAAAGATTGAACCAACCCTGAATTTCGTGCTTAGTATTTCGGATTTCCTTTTTCGCAGCACTATCTGCGAAAAGGCACAGATTATTATTCAAATACGATCTGATATTCCGTATTTTAGTGGTGTGCTGTTACGCTATCTACATAGTTGCTTTGCCTCCGAGAGTTTAATATGTCCTGTATACAATGCCTTTCCAATAATCATACCAATAATGGGTAATTTACTAAGTGCTTCGATATCTTTGAGGGAGGAAATCCCTCCGGAAGCGATGACCGGGGTTTTTACCGTCATCACAAGTTCTTTCAGACCGGAAATATCAGGGCCCTGCAGCATGCCGTCTTTTGAGATATCGGTAAAAATTAATGCACATGGTGATACCTTTTCGATTTCCCTGGCAAAGTCTAACGCCGTCCATTCACACAGGGAAGTCCAGCCCTGTACGGCCACCTTGCCGTTTCTTGCATCAATTCCAACTGCAATGCGTCCCGGAAATGTTTTACAGAGTTCGTCCACCCAGGAGGGTGAGTCTATGGCCTTTGTCCCTATAATTACACGGTCTGCTCCAAGACCGAGTACCGTTTTAATAGACTGTGCGGTCCTAAGGCCGCCTCCAAATTCAACAGGTATTTTTATCTGCTTAATAATCTGTTCAACAATAGCAAGGTTTTTAGGACTGCCTTCAAAGGCACCGTCCAGATCCACGATATGCAGATATTCGGCGCCCTGATCCTGCCATGACTTGGCTACATCCACAGGGTTATCAGAAAAGACCGTCTCAGCGTCCTTATGTCCCTGAGTTAACCGGACACACTTGCCACCTTTTAAATCAATAGCTGGAATTATAAGCATAGTCATCTACAAATTGCCAAAATTTTCAAGTATCGTTAATCCACACTGCTGACTTTTTTCCGGATGAAACTGTGTTGCGAAAATATTGTCATGCCATATCATAGAGGTAAAATTAATACCGTATTCCGTTTCTGTCGCAATGACATCTTCGTCTTCCGGGCATACATAATAAGAATGCACAAAATACATGTAGGTATTATCTGGTACGTTTTTCAGGACAGGGTTATTCCGTTTCCGGAAACACACCTGATTCCATCCCATATGCGGTACCTTCAATTTCCCGTTACCACTATCTACACATGAGAGCCGGTTAATCCCCTTAAGCTCTCCTTTATTAATTCGCTGACTCCCCTCTTCAGTATTCCTTGCGATCTCCGCTTTAGCGAAGGAAGGCTGGTGAGATTTAAGTGGATTTTCATTTGTAAGATTAGAAAAATCAAACCGGACGACCTTGCCGGGTATAATGCCCAAACCCGTGTGCTCGCCGTCTTCATAGCTTTTGGAAAACAGTAACTGCAGTCCGAGGCATATTCCCAGGAACGGCTTCCCGGAGCGAATCCGATCAACAACCGGTTCTACAAGTCCCCGCTGCGTTAATCCGTTCATGGCATCAAGAAAGGCTCCAACACCGGGAAGGACTAATTTGTCTGCGTTTGCAACTTCTTCCGGGTTATCAGTAACCCTGACATCAAAGCCAAACCGCTCAAAGCCCTTTGCAACGCTGCGGAGGTTTCCCATCCCATAATCAACAATTGTAATCATACCAAATTTTATCCGCCGACCCTCGGTACCACAACAAATTCAACACGCCGGTTTTTTGCCTTACCGTTTCTTGATCTGTTATCCGCTACCGGCTGATGCTGTCCAAATCCGGCAATATAGACCCGTGTGGGGGAAATACGACACTCATCTACCATATAATGCAGAACGGCAGCGGCCCTTGCAGCAGATAATTCCCAGTTAGATTTATACTTGTCTTTCTGTTTTACAATAGGGTCATCATCGGTGTGGCCTTCGATCCTCACCATCTCATTCGGTACATCGCTCTTAAGTATGCCGGCAATTTTTTTTAATGTTGCTTTGGATTGAGGGCGCAGCGTTGCCTGTCCCGAATCAAACAGAACAGAACCAGGTAATGAAACAGCAACTGTACCATCCTTGATCCTTACCGTTGCACCCGTACCTGATAACTTTGCTTCGAGATTCCTTCTCGAGCTTTCAAGCCGGTTCAACTCGCTCTCGTACTGATCTGCCCTTGATGCAAGATCGGAGTTTTCCTGCTGCAACATAGCAACATTCTCATTTAACTGCTGGTTTTCCTTTCGTAACCTCTTCAGCTCACCGCAGCCCGTACCAATGGATACCAGGCCCAATATTCCAACCAGACAAAAACCGTGCGCCAGTCCCCCTTTCCCTACCATACAGCCTTTCCTCCTTTCAAAGTAAAGAAGTTTTTTTAAGCACCCAAGCCTTTTCGCAGACAGTGCTGCGAAAAGGAAATCCGAAATACTAAGCACGAAATTCGAATTTAGAATTTAAACGCTTCGACATATTGACAAAATTTGTCGATATCGAAGCACTAAGCGCCTATAAAGTATTAAATCCTGTAAATAAGACGGTAAAGATCTGAATATATAAATTAATATATCCTATAAAATAATCTTGCATAAGGATACACACCAGGGCAG
>CAZPUD010000242.1:0-6512 GCA_964589115.1 uncultured candidatus Brocadiaceae bacterium
TGGTTCCTGTGTTTTGGTCATTCAAATATTAGAATTTAGTATTTGTTTCGTATTTCGATATTCGTATTTCGAATTTGGTTGCGGCCAAAGGTCGCGCCAGGTCCTTCGTGGTGTAAAAAAATACCTTTGCGTCCTTTGCGCCTTTGCGGTGAACTATTACGAAAAATTATTAAACAATTTCTTCAAGAGGTTATTATGAAGGGTAAATGCTGGAAATTTGGAGACAATATTAACACCGATGAAATTATTCCGGCTCGGTATCTCAATACTACCGATACAAAAGAGTTAGCATCCCACTGTATGGAAGATGTTGACCCAAATTTTGTTAAAAAGGCCAGTGTGGGTGATATTATAGTGGCAGGAGAGAATTTCGGATGCGGCTCATCTCGTGAACACGCACCGATTTCTATCAAAGCTGCAGGTATTTCCTGTGTTATCGCAAAGTCCTTTGCCCGTATCTTCTTTAGAAACGCCATCAATATCGGCCTGCCTATCTTTGAGTGCCCTGAAGCATCGGAGCAAATTCGGGAAGGTGATGAAATAGAAATCGACCTTGATAATGCCAAAATCATAGACCATGCTTTGGGAAAGCAGTTCGGGTTTGAACCATTTCCCCATGAAATGCAGGAGATTATTAGATCCGGAGGGTTGATGAATTTTGTAAAAAAGAAGATGGTTAAATCAGGAACCGGTGTATAGCATGATTTTATTCCATGTCTCGTTGTCTTTATCTTGTTCCAACGCCCTGCGTTGGAATACATCGCGGGATGCTCTGCGTCCTGCACCGGATGTTTTGAAATATAAGAGACCGATAAAAATATTTTTTGTAATAGCATCCATTAATATATAATTTGTTGTGGTAAATATGACGCAGAGCGTTGTAAACGAGCAGGACCCAATACTCCATCACTCCAACACTCCATACCAAAGGCAGCCTGATTTAAGAAGAGTATTTAATCTTGTCAAAAAGATATAATCATGGTACAGTACCTTTAGTACCTTCCAAAAATAATTTTGACATTTTAACAAAAATACCCGGAATAAATTCGAATATCGAAATATTTACCCTGTTAAATCATTTATTTAACAGGGCAGACAAATCCTAAATTCTAATGTTTGAATGACCAAAACATACAGGAACCACAGATTACACAGATTTCACAGATAAAAACTTAAAGTTAGTAAACGAGTAAATGTGTGGATGGGTAAATGTGTATTTAACCTATCACTCATCTACCAAAATCTGTGCCATCTGTGAAATCTGTGGTTTCAAGTTTTTATTTGAATTTGTTTCGGATTTCATGCTTCGGATTTTAGCTTTTTCGACTCGTTCGGGTTAGGGGATCAGCTATGCAGACTTTAGAAATTAAAAAAGGAATACATTGGGTAGGGGCATTAAACGCTACGCTCAGGGTATTTGATGTAGTATTTGATACAAGATACGGTACCACTTATAATTCTTATCTAATTCAGGCGGATAAACCAACCCTTATTGATTCAGTTCATGCAAAATTTACGAAAGAGCATATCAATAAACTTAAATCGCTTATTGACCTCAAAGATATTCAGTATATAGTCGTCAATCACACAGAAATGGATCATTCAGGAGCGCTTGGTGACCTATTGAATGAGGCGATAAATGCTCAGATACTATCTACAAAAACAGCATCGTTTTTTCTAAGAAACATTCTTAATAAAGATTTTAACGGAAAAACCGTCGAAGATAACGAAATCATCAGCCTGGGAAATAAAAAACTAAAATTCATACACGCCCCTTTCTGGCATTGGCCTGATACTATGTTTTCCTATCTGGAGGAAGACCGGATACTTTTCCCGTGCGATGGATTTGCAACCCATTTTTGCGATGAACGGCTCTTCGATGATCGGGTTGATGATTTTACTCATGATTTCCAGCACTATTTTGAGCATATCATGGGACCCTATAGAAAGAAGATACTTGAGGCAATAGAAAAGATCAGGAATTTGGATATTCAATTAATTGCCCCCAGTCACGGCCCCATCCTACGAACTAATCCATGGAAATATATCAATGCATATGAGAGTTGGAGCACTCAAAGAAAGGATCCAAACAAAAAGCAGATCGTGGTTTTTTACGTATCTATGTATGGAAATACAAAAAAGATGGCAGAAGCAGTTGCCAAAGGGGCATCTATTAGCAATACCGAAGTCAAACTATACGATGCTGCCGCGGTATCTCCAGAATTTACCCGATGTGAAATTGAGTCGGCAGATGGCATATTATTTGGCTCATCTACGTTAAATGGCGATGCAATCCGGCCAATTTGGGACGTCATCAATATTATATTCAGTATCAACGCCAAAGGGAAAAAATGTGCAACATTTGGTACCTATGGCTGGAGCGGCGAGGCAACAAAGTTAATGGAAGATAGATTGAAAGGACTCAAACTTAAAGTAGTTCAGCCTCCACTAAAAGCAGTCCTTACCCCTACTGAAGAAGATTTAAAAAAGTGCTCCATTTTTGGATATGACTTCGCAAGGTCTTTAATGGAAAACACAAATTTATAGTTGATATGGGTTATGTATGTTGGGTTGAGGCACGAAACCCAACGTCACTGCCAGGTCAACTTAACCACGAAGGACACGAAGAAAAACTTACAAAAAAAGAAGTTTTTACAGGATAATACTATAATGCCACCCCTTCGGGGTTAAAAATATTTCTCAGGTCTTTTGATACAATCATGACATCCCTTCGGAATTAGAAAACAATTCTATAGTATCCAAAGGATGAAACCGAACATATCCTCAAATTACCAGGGGCAAGGAAAAAAAGATTTGCAAAACTTGACCATTGCTACCCGATCCTCAAGTTGGGTTTTGTAACTCAACCCAACCTACTATGTCACATTGAAAAAGTCACCGGAGGCCTAATATAATGTTAAGGAGTTTCAAAGTTGGTTCAATCGTCCACGACTGAACCGAAACGTTTAGCATGTCTCATACGTTTGGAGTAAACCAAAACGTACAGACACATGCTAAATACATGGTTCAATCTACAAGATTGAACCAACCGTAGTCGCTGCCAAAGGCAGCCTAACTTGTTTCACATAGATTCCCTTGAAAACATATATAGAAACTGCTGTGCATATCCGGCATACTTGCCAAAATATTTTGAACCAAAGGTTCCTAATTGTAAATTCGATACTTTTTCATCCTTGAAATAAAGCCTTTGAATGATTTTCCTCATCCACGTGTCAATGGGGAATGCCTCAGTAAAACCGAGGGAAAATAAAAGAACGCAGTCGGCAATCTTATCTCCAACACCTGGGATAAGCTTCAGTGCCTTTTTTGCTTCCTGATAAGGGAATTTTTTTAATGATGCTAAAAAGTTCTCGTCAACAAGGTCATTAGCAGCTTTAATGTATCTTGCCCGAAATCCCGTTTTTGCTGTGAGAATCAGCCCGTAGTTATTTAAATCACCAGGATCCGGAAATGAATACCCCTCAAACCCATCTAATTCCAGCCTTTTTCCAAAAAACCGTGCCAAATTCTCAAGATTTAATCTTATCTTGGGAATGTTCGCTGCTGAGGAGCACAGAAAAGATATCAGACATTCCCACGGGTCTTGCCGTACAATCCGCAAACCATAATATTTCTTAATGGCTGCATTTATATGTGAATCTCTGTTTATCTCTTTGATAATGCGGGAATATGGTTCGTCCAGGGCAAAATAATTTACCAAAAACCCCTCGTCGGTACCGTGAAACTCTAATAGACGGTTAGATTGGTGTACCCTGAAGATACGATTTCTTACGATAATATAATACCAGTCCTTTACTTTGAATACCCTAAATAGTTGCCCACAATGGAGTGTATAGTCGAGATTAAAATCTTCTACAGAAATTTTTGGCAAGTTTATATCCTTTCAATTTTTAAATGTTCTAAACCTATATCAAAAAAATTGCCGAAGGCCTAATTTGATAAGGAACCAAATCGACTAACGTTTTTGATAAAGAGGAAGGATAAACTATGAAAAAACTCAAAATAAAAGGAAGTGTAAATATATCTGATAGGTAAAAATAATGCAATCATTTTGGCGAAATGTTTTACTACTGTACTGGATATGTTATTTAAATTTATTGATAAAGTCTCTTGCTGCCTTAAGGCAATCCTTTACCGTGCTCGCCTTACGGACGAGTCCTCTGTAGTGTCCTGCAATATGTAGTATGTCGTAAAGTCCCTCAAACTCTCTCATAAGCCTGCCATTATGCACAGCAAAATATTTTCTTAATACCTTTCTGGATTCGTCTACGGACTGGGGCAAATCCTTCTTTGTTATGCCTTTTTTTAATAATGCCTCATTTATAGCTTCCAGGATTGCAAGGTATGCTGTACCGAGTGCTTCCCGTACCGGTTTAATGTCGGTATAGTAATCGTCTTCAATTGGTGTCTTATTAAGGGTATCTTTTGCATTTTGCAAATAACGTAATGCTTCTTTCATTTTTTAGCTCCGTAGGCATTTGGACGGTCATGTTAATTCTCTGGGTAACTGCCTTTCGATTGTTTCGATTTTTTGGTTTAACTGTCCTATACCTGTATCAATTTTTTGGACGAGATACTCAAAAGCCTTCTTCCTATCCTTTATGAAATATTTTATCATTACAAAATCATTGCGTCAATTTGATTAGAAAATTATTTTGGAAGATACTATGCCCGCGTCTGAAACCTCAAATACAATTGACTCGTTGATAAGTTCAAATCACATACATGGCATACTTACTTTAAAGTTTTTCCAAAGTTTAAGTATATATAAACCATTTGAGTGTAAATAAAATAAAAATCAAATAGATAAAAGACATATAATTTGTAGTAGGCGTAAGTATTGCCATTATTAACAGTTGTAGTAATCACAAAAATATATTGTGATTTTTTATGGAAATTGTTTTAAAAATTAGCTAAATTTCCGAACATAGAAATAGATTTATTGCGTGATTACCTTAAAAGTGACATAATTTTTTATAGAATCGTGGCTTACAGCAAACTTACAGAACAATCCTTCTGATGATATAATAATCTATTACGAAACATAGATTTAGAAACAAATCTTAAGTAATCATGCAATAAATCTATATATTTCTTATAGATATCATACAGTAAAATACATTTTTACATTTTATAATAAAGTCTAACTACTAAAGGGGTGTTGTATTTTCATGGATAAAAAAGGGTCAGATACATTCAATTTGGAAAATAATAGTAAAGATTGTAAGCCGCCGGTTTTATCGGAAGAGATAAGGAAGAAACTGGAGTGGTTCGATTATTATGAAAAAAGCGGGAAAAATGCAAGACTTACATGTCGCCATTTTGGTATATCGCCAGATACCTTTTATCGATGGAAAAAGCGTTATGATCCAAAGAACCTGTCCACACTTGAAGATAACAAGAAGAATCGCAGACCAAAAAAATTGAGAGAGCCAACCACGCCACAGTGGGTGGTAGATAGAATAAAGGAATTAAAAGAATCGCATCCTTTCTGGACCAGAAAGCAGATCTCAATACAGATTAAGAACGAAGGGTTGTCTATTTCTCTTGCAACCGTGGGACGGATAGTGAAAAGATTGAAGGAATCAGGACTTTTACAGGAATCCGTTATCTATGGGAAAAGGAAAAGGGTTATTCCCTATGATTACCAGATACCTACCGGCTATCACGAATATCTATCCCTTATTCAATTATGGGGAAGATATCCATGATGTTTGGGATCTCTCTTCCATTTTCACACTCATTTAACGGCATAGGGATATTCAGAAGTAAATAGTAGTTAGTGAATAGTTGATAGATGTCTAAATACCTAAATGGCTATTAATCATTCAACTATTCACTAACTACTATCTACTATTCACTATCTACTACCTTTTTTGTAGATGGGTAAATGAGTATATGGGTTAAATACCCATTTACTCATTCACCCATTAACCCATTCACTACATAGTGATTTTATTTCTGGAAACTTTTACGGTTAAGGACGGCTTATGAAGACAACAGAATTAAAAGAGGCAGTGTCGGAGTTAAGTAAAAGTATGGACGAACTGCAAATGATTTTTAACAGCTACAGAAAATTAATTGCAAACGCATCGAAGAACATGCACAGGTCACTGGAGGCACTCCTGGATAAATTTCAATCCATCGTAGAAATGGCGTATTTGAAAAACTGTCATCCTTCATCCTTTAAAAAAATCTCAAATAGTATTTTGGAAGAGATAAACAAGTTAGTTGCATTAAAGGAAGAACTGAGGGTGATATCAGATTTTAGTTTCGAAGAAGATCAAAACAACAAAACCCAGGGATTGACATCGGGTGTATAGGAAAAGTTTGTACGTATATCTACTATAATTTAATTTTTAATAATTCATCACAGAGGATGGTAAGTAGGCAGTAGTCAGTAAGCAGTAAGCAGTAAGCAGTAAACAATATGCCTACTACACTGTCAATATTATTTGTAACGGTATGTGAGTATCCAAAAGAGGTATAGC
>CAZPUD010000243.1:0-6498 GCA_964589115.1 uncultured candidatus Brocadiaceae bacterium
AATTAAGTCAAAAGCATATCCTATCGCATAATTACCTGCTGCACATGCAGTTGGAATGATCGTATTAGGTCCTTTAAAACCAAACTCAATAGCAATATTGGCCGGGATATTGTTGCAGGGGTGCATTAGAAACAGGTCCGGGTCGACTTTATCTTCTCCATCTTTATGCCTTACATAATTAACTTTTTCAAGGATTTGTATTTCTCCCGCCGTTGTTCCTACAGAGACCCCAATCCTCTCAAAATTAACTTTATTCAGATCAAGCTGTGCATCATTAAGAGCGAGCTTCGTTGCTGCTATTGCAAACTGTGATCCTTTACCAATTTTTTTCAGGAGACCGTTTTTTATATAATCTGAATAATTGAAATTCTTAACTTCGCATCCTTTATGAACCTTATATTCAGAAGTGTCAATACATGTTACATTATCAACGCCGGATACCCCGGCAGTAATAGCATTCCAGAATACTTCTTTTCCCGAACCGATAGGGGTTATCATCCCTACGCCTGTTATAACTACACGCTTATCCATGATTTATCTACTTTAATGTACTTTTTTCAGCTATTCCAAAAGTTAAGGAGGCCTTTGCAACAGTGTTATCGCCGACCATTACGATTGACTGAACAATAGCGCCTTTCGATACAATCTTTTCTACGCTAATTTTTATAAGAAGTTGATCGCCAGGAAAAACAGGTTTTGTAAAACGGGCATTATTAACCGATGCCAGCAAAAAAACCGTATCCTTTTTGTCTTGTAAGGGAAGGCTTTTTTTGAATAGGATAATGGATGCCTGTGCCATTGCCTCTATGATCAGAACACCGGGCATTATGGCAAAATCAGGGAAATGTCCAACAAAAACAGGTTCGTTGCCGGAAACATTTTTCACACAGGTAATGTTTTTTCCTTCTTCAAACTCAATAACTTTATCTATAAATAAAAAAGGATATTTTTGAGGAAGAAGAGATTTGATTTCCTCAAAAAATATCATTTTCTATAAGCCCTTTCCTTTTGCAGCATTAAAGTTGTAACTCTATAAATATTACTTATATATTAATAAATTATGTTAAGACGAGAGCTTCCCGTTTTCTGCTAAGACAGATTTTGTCAAACCGATCGTAGCGCTTAAAGATGTGATATCAACAAGTTTTTCTTCGGGTATTTGAACCTTAAACTTTTTTTCAATAAGGGCAAGGATCTCAAGGGCCAGAAGTGAATCGATTTCAAGATCTTTAAAGAAATTTGCATCTCTTTTATCCCAAATTTCCTTTTCATCCAATTCTGTAACCTCAGCCACAATAGCAGTTACGCCTTTTTCAATTTCTTCAGCGTTCAAAATAATCCTCCTTAAATAGTAAATATCCTATTGAAATGATTAATGTATAGTCTTCTATAATTAAACGGTACGAAATAAGAAAAAAACATGGTAGCAGACAAAAATTATCTTGTCAATAGTATTCTTTGGCCTGGCCAAAAAAACAAAATTGAAAAACAAGAGAGGCCTTTCTCCCTTACATTAAAATTATACAACGTCTGATAATATATATTATGTTACAATATATTGAGATTTCACTTTCAAATTAAATTTTCTATCCTTCGATCTATCAAATACCGTTTTCATCAATATGCTTTAGTATCCTCACTTAGACTTTCTCGATACCTTTCTCTCTTGTCTCGATTCCCGCCTTCTGATTTTTTCCAACTCACTTAACGCCTTATAAATTTGTCTTTCCAGCAAAGTCTCGTACTGTGATAGTTCTTCAATCTTTGTTTTATTCTCTATTATTTTTAAAGATTTTAGCTGCATTATTTCTTTACTCGTTCTTTTTCTTACCTTAAGAAATCCTTGTTCATATTCCTGAATACTCGATGCCAAATACTCTAATACCTGACTTTCGACCTTTAAACATCTTTTTAAGCGCCAAATACTAGAAACAATACGGTCTACAATAATTGATTCTATTTCATTTCCGGGTTTTAACTCTTTTCTCAGCTTATCTCTTATTTCACGAAGATCGTCTGCATCTTCACCCTCTATCAATACCTCTTTACTAAAAACAGCGTACTTCAAATTATTTTCCGCAGATTTTAACGGATTCAGTGCCTTTCCTTCCGGATTTTTTACATGTTCCCGATCTGATACATCTTTAGGCTCGGCTATCGTATCCATGATTTTATCCACTTTCTCTTTATTTGATATATCAACATTTTTCTCATGTAAGACACCTTCTTTTAAGATTGTAGACATAACTCCTTCCTTTCTTAAAACATCCCGAGGTAATTTTGATAACGGATGAATTGCAATAAGAATTGCACAATAATATCTCATATTCACCTAGTGTATTCAATAATATTTTCTTCATATATCTTTAGAAAAATATTTTCACCATCGGTATGTAGGGCAAACCTTTAGGTTTGCCTTCCTGCACAAACGCAAGGTTAAAGAACAAATGCAAGGCTAAAGCCTAGCCATACATTTCTCTTCCGACTCGTTCGGATCAGGGCCACACCCGATCAAATAATACTTGAGATATATACGATATATAATAAAATTAATGTAGTTACTTAAGACCACCAATAGTTAAAAATATACATTCATAATTTTTATAGTCAATAAATTCCCAAATTTTCTTAACTATAATAATGAAGATTAATGAGATATTTGAGAGTATCCAAGGTGAAACATCGTACGCCGGCTTGCCTTGTATCTTCATACGTATAACGGGCTGTAATTTGCGCTGCAGTTATTGCGATACCACGTATGCTTATGAAGACGGAACGGAAATGCCGATTGGCTCCATTCTTCAGTATATTGATAAATTTACATCAAAATTAGTTTGCATAACCGGTGGTGAGCCGCTATTAAATAAAGATGCACCGCTCCTGATTAAGGATCTGCTTGACAAAAATTATAGGGTGTTAGTTGAAACGAATGGCAGTTGCGATATAAGTATCTTACCGAAAAAAGCAGTGAGAATTATGGATATCAAGTGTCCCGATAGTAACATGAGCCATTTAATGCATTGGCAAAATGTAAAATATTTAAGTAAATCAGATGAAGTAAAATTTGTCCTGAGATCTCAAAGAGATTATGAATGGGCGAAAATGATTATACAGAAGTATCGCCTGCCCGAAGTTACTAACGTATTAATAGGAACTGTTTTCGGCGCTGTTTCTCCCAGGTCGGTTATCCGATGGGTTCTGGAAGACGGTCTGGATGTCCGTATTCAGCTCCAACTCCATAAATATATCTGGGAACCACAAACAAGAGGTGTCTGATATGAACAGGAATCTGGCTGTTGTGCTTGTCAGTGGCGGTATGGATAGTTGTGTAACCATCGCAATTGCAAATACGAACTATGATCTTGCATTACTACACGTTAATTACGGACAGCGCACCCAGGCAAGGGAACTTAAGGCATTTTACGATATTTCATCATATTACAACATTCCTGAAAATAAGATCCTCATATCAAATGTTGATTATCTCAGTAAGATAGGAGGCTCGAGTTTAACGGATTCACGTATGGATGTGCAGGAAGCGCAGGAATACAGTAGTGGAATCCCTACCTCTTATGTCCCGTTCAGAAACACGCTTTTTTTAACTATTGCTGTCTCGTGGGCAGAGATCATTGGGGCAAGGAAAGTATTTATTGGCGCTGTAGAACAGGATAGTCCCGGTTACCCTGACTGCAGGCAGATTTATTATGAGGCTTTTAACGAACTTATTAAAGTAGGGACAAGGCCGGAAACCCAAATAGAAGTAGAAACGCCTCTCATCCAGAAAAGTAAATCGGAGATCGTTAGAACCGGAATCTCCTTGAAAGCCCCCCTACACCTTAGCTGGTCCTGCTACAAAAACGCTGATAAGGCATGCGGCAAATGTCAAAGTTGTTTCTTACGTCTGAAAGCCTTTAAAGAAGCCGGTACCAAAGATCCTATAGATTATCTTTAGTTCATGTTTTAAGAACTACATTTTTTCCCCGCTTATCAAATCTAGCAGCTCATTTTTCTCCTTATATTACAAGCATAAGTATAATAAATCAATTATCTTATATCTTGTATTTTTTATTTCACACCTTGATTTATATAGTATTTTTTATCTCGCTGCAGCATAGATTTCGATGTGACATGTCACATCGGTGAGACGACACGCTTCTGTGACATGACTCATTTTAACTCATTTCATTTTAAGGCCTATCCCGTTTTTCTTTCTATAAATTAGTCTATTTTCTCTATAAGAAACACAATTTAACTTTTTTTTATTTAACGGTATATTTTTTGATACTTATAGGTCTAACATAAATTATCGATTTATATCAAATCGCGAAAGGAGGTGAAATTAAAATATACACAATCATGAAAACGGTACATTAAATTAGAATTGTGTTCGTAACAAAGTCTTGGACATATAGGAAAAATGAGGAGGGAAAATGAGGACGTTGAATTTTGGGGCAGGGATAATTGGGTTTGTATTATCTCTGATTGTAATGCTTGTCTCATGGCAAACGTTATTTGCCGGTGATGCTGGTAAAGATACGGAAAGTTCAGCAGAAGTTGTTTACAAAGACGAGAAGTTTGGATTAGCCCGTTTTCCTATACGGAATGTACCAAATGACACGTTGGAAGAATTATCTATAGAAGAATTATCCATAAAAGATGCATATGGTAAATCAAAAAGGTACCCTAAGGCCTTAGTATATGCAGCTTATACAAGCTACACAGAGTCTAACAGTAATGACTCTTGCTGGCCGTGGCTTTACCCCGATAAGTCATTTTTATTCGTTACTTTTAAAGTAACTGATAATACCAGGGTAAATGTAAAATGGAAAGTTAAAGGCCCTGATACTGTTGTTGACAGTTTTGATTATGAAGGGGAAATATTAGATAAGAATTATTGGTACTATGCTTGGTTACAGCCAACATCTCTAACTAAAGGGCTTTACACATATACAGTAACGGTAAAACCGGTAAATGGAAGTGGCAAAACAAATGGCAAGCCAGGAAAAGACTCCTGCAAGTTTGAGATTTTAGAAATTTTGGAGGAATAATACTATGAGGAGAGCGAAATTTTTATCAATAGGACTGGGGGTGTTTTTATTATCTAGTGTAGGGTTGGTAAATGAAGTCTTGGCAGACCGAAAGGGAGGAGGAAAAGGAGGTGTTCCTTCTGCAGCAGCTCAATCACGGGAGGGAAAGCATAATAAAAATAGAAGGCCTGCATCAAACCCTGAACCTTTAAGTTGTGTACTGCTTTTGGCAGGTGGAGCTACTTTAGCAGCTTTACGCCGATACAAGAACAAGAAGGGCGCAAAAGGGCTGGAAAAACATATCTAAGGAATTTTAAAAGGCCATGTAGTGGCGACTTTAGTTATTATAAAAATTAAAGTCGCCACATCTTTATTATGATATACTATCTTATCTGGATACTAATAGCATCATTGTACGCGCCTGTTATTTTCGAACTTTACCGTTCACGCTGGATAGCTTCCGATTATACTCACGCATATTTTGTCCTGCCGGTATTTTTTTTCTTATTATGGAATAAACGCACTGTAATAAAAGGACTCGTTCTTAAGGCGAGGCCGGATAACAATCTCTTCGGCCTTTTCATTTTTCTATTTGGAGTATATATGTTTGTTACTGGATGGCGCCATAACTACATATTCCTTACCACTCTATCTTTGCTTCCGGTCCTGTATGGTTTATTGACTTATTTCTATGGATTGGAAATAACAAAGACTCTATCATTTCCTGTTTTTTATCTTATTCTCCTCCCCCCTCTTCCTACTGGTATTATAGATATCGTTACCCTGCCTATGCGCTATGGTATCTCTATAGCGACAGACATCGTTTTAAGGTTATTTGAGTACCCTATTATAAGAGAAGGTCTTTTACTGTCCATTGATGACGTTGATCTGTTTATGGGACAACCTTGTAGTGGCTTCCGTTCCCTTATCACCATGTTTTCTCTTGCCATAGTTTATGTATACATAAGTAAAATCAGCCTGCCAAAGAAATTTATTCTCATTTCTTCCGTTGTTCCTCTCTCACTACTTGGTAACCTTATCCGTGTCATAATACTCTGCCTTATTACATATTACTTTGGTGAAGCCGCTGGACAAGGATTTTTCCATACGTTCAGTGGAATTTTAATATTCATAGTTGTAACTTTAGAGTTAGTCGGATTGGAATATATCCTCGGAAAAATCCACATTAGAAAAAGATTGCTTAAAAAGATCTAAAAAAGATAAGGTTATGATAAAATATATGAAAAATAGTTTTGAAGTTAAACAATCCCATATCTTCAGATGGTGGAATGAGATATCTCCCGGAGAAAAGCAGCACCTATCAGAACAAATAGCCTCTATCGATTTACAATCCGTCCACAAGTTGTTCCATAGTTGTATTCAGGAAACGGCACGTACAGTCAATGGCAAATTGGTACCTCCGGAGGTTATAACAGTACCTGAGAGTGCATCAGAGAAAGAAGAGGCACAG
>CAZPUD010000244.1:0-6489 GCA_964589115.1 uncultured candidatus Brocadiaceae bacterium
TCGCCCCTCAGTGTTGGTTCAATCGTCCACGATTGAACCGAAACGTTTAGCATGTCTCATACGCCTGGAGCAAACCAAAACGTACAGGCCTATGCTAAACACATGGTTCAATCTGCAAGATTGAACCAACCTTGAGGGGGACTCTAATATTTTTGCTGAAATGGTATCGTCCGGCGGGCCTTTGATTGTACGAATAATGTACATGTACAAATATGTACATGTACATAGTTTTAATAAATTTCTGGAAGTGCAGGGGGGATTGGGTTATGCAGAGGTGAATACATAAGGGATGAATTTAACGTTAATTCCAGCAATTGTTAAACAAAATTGTCCTTTGTTGGTTCAATTGTTCACTATTGAACCGAAAGGTTTTGCATGTTTTGTATGCCTGTTATCACAAAAACGTACAGGTCAATGCTAAACGCATGGTTCAATCTGCAAGATTGAACCAACCTTGGAAACAGGCACAATTCAATTGTCCCTCAGTGTTGGTTCAATCGTCCACGATT
Source organism: uncultured candidatus Brocadiaceae bacterium (assembly GCA_964589115.1). Classification (GTDB taxonomy): domain Bacteria; phylum Planctomycetota; class Brocadiia; order Brocadiales; family Brocadiaceae; genus JBDIVL01. The sequence goes on from CAZPUD010000244.1 coordinate 510, forward strand.
GAACCGAAACGTTTTGCATGTTTGATGTATTTGTAACAATTAAAAACGTACAGGCATATGCTAAACATATGGTTCAATCTGCAAGATTGAACCAACCTTGAGTTGTCCCTACGGGACTGGTTCTCTATCATTCAATTACAGGCAATAAATTGCCTGCCTACCATCATTTACTCCTTACGGAGTATTACCTGAACAATCCGTAAATGTGTCAGTAGTCAGGCAGTATTAAAATATGTCCTAAAGCCTTTTGCAGGGCATAATCCCCTGCGGGTTCAGGTTGCAAACCTGAACCCATGAGTTTATGTAGATAATGGCGCTATGTGTAATCGAAGGCGTGATTGGCAACATAAAACATAGGGTTCAAGTTACAAACTTGAACCTACTTAGGGAATTCCTTAAATTATGTCTTTCTTCGTGTCCTTCGTACTACTATCCATCAATTTCTTGTTTTTTATGCTCGTTTTTCAAAATGCATAGCCATAAGATATGGTTGAACAGATGAGGCTTATGTAAAGTTTGGAGCATTGGGTTTTTTTGTCATTTGAAATTGTTTCGTATTTCGATATTCGAATTTAGACGCTTCGACATATCAACAAAATTTTGTCAATATTGAGACGCTAAGCTCCTATTTACCTTGTTGATACAGCGGCAGGTTCAAGGACTACTTTAATCCAACCCGGTTCCCGTTTATCAAATGCCTTATAAGCCTCAATGGCGGAAGTGAGAGGCTCATGCTGAGTGGGAAGGATCTCTGTAGGATCAACTGCACCACTGCGAACCAGATCAATGAGCATCGGGAGATACTTCCGGTGATTACAATTTCCCATTTTAATAGTAAGATTCTTGTTCATTGCGATACCGATCGGGAATGACTGTGCTGACTGTGGATAGACTCCAATAATAGAAAATGTTCCTGCCTTTGCTAATGCCTGCACACCCCACTGTAATACCTGTGAGGGTGCATTTCCTATATGCCAGTTATCACCTTCGGGATGTGTTTCAGGTGCAATTTGATCAATCTCCTGCTTAAATTGTGATTTTAAATTTTTTGCCTGCCTGGCTGCAGGTCCCTCATGGGGGCGGTTTGCATCAATACCAACTGCATCGACAGCACGGTCAACACCAATGCCGCCAGTGAGATTCTTTATAGCCTCAACAGGATCTTCAGCATTATAATCAATAACTTCAGCCCCTTCCCTTCGTGCCATCTCAAGACGTGACGGGATGGTGTCAACTGCAAGAATCCGGCCAGCGCCCAAAAGCCTCACACTAATGATAGTAAAGAGGCCCACAGGACCGCATCCAAAAACTGCAACTGTGTCACCGGTTTTAATTTCGGCTAACTCAGCACCAAAATAAGCAGTAGGGAATATATCGGATAATAAAATGGCCTGATCGTCATTTACTTCATCAGGAATCTTAACCGGTCCGACATTGGCAAATGGAATCCGTGCCTTTTCGGCCTGAAGGCCGTGGAAAGCACCACTCTGTTTTGGTCCTCCAAAAAATGCGGTTCCGGCCTGAGGGCCATTGGGATTGGCATTGTCACACTGCGCATAATAACCAGCCCGGCAGTAGGAACAATATCCACAAGCAATGGTAGAGGGAATAACAACTCTATCGCCAACTCTTAAATTTCGTACATCCGATCCTGCCTCTTCGACTACCCCAACTCCCTCATGTCCCATAATTGTACCAGAGCTCATTCCAGACATAGTACCCCGTATCATATGTAAATCAGTTCCACATATAGCGCTTGTTGTGATCCGTATAACGGCATCGGTTGGCCGTTCAATTTTTGGTTCCTTTACATCATCAAGACGAATGTCACCAATTCCATGAAAAACAACTGCCTTCATAGAGTATACTCCTTTCTTCTTTACAGAATATGAGATATGTTAAACGTTTCGGTTCAATCGTGGACGATTGAACCAACTCCCAAGATTCTTAGTGTCTGCTATTATTTAATGCCCTTCACGTCCATGGACATGAAAGGGTGGAGAAGTTGCCTCTATTGCCGTAAATGGTTCTAAAATTTTATATGCATGAACTGCACTTCTTGGTACAACCCATGAGTCACCGGATTCAAGGAAAATAAGTTGACCCTCGGTGTGCAGTTCGGCACGGCCTTTGACTACAAAACCAACAGTCTCATAATCACGGCTTGTTTCTGGCTTTAGCTCACCGGGTTGTTCATCTTCCCAAAGACGCATGGAAACCCGAATGCCGGATGCAAGATATTTTAGACCGTTTTGGCCCTTCGGAGAGTACTTAGACTGGACTTTTGTAACTGTTTTATCACTCATAGAAAGCTCCTTATTTCTTCGCCGTTTCGTGACTAATAATCTTATTGAACCTGCTTTTTTCACCGTTCTTTGTTTTTTCCTGGTAAAGGAATACCAGCCCTTCCTTATCAAATTTCTTAAAAAACTCTTCCCATGAGATTTCTTGGAACCTTTCTTCCCCCCGATAGTCAGGAAAATCTATTCGAAGGACACCCGGCTCATTCTCCTTGCCCGTTCCTTTAACAGTAACTGGCCTGCCGCCGCGTTCTTCTGCCCATCTCCTGATTACTTCATGATCGGTTGTAGTTTTAGATTGTGCCATAAAAACACCTCCATATTTAATCTTAAAAATTATCTTCGAGGTTGATAACTAAAGTGATTTCAAATACTCGGTTAGATCATTTTTTTCCTGGATTGTGGTAAGTATATTTTCCTGTATGTCTGATTTAAGTTTCTTTATTCTCCTGCCCGGTTCTGTTTTTCTCTTACCACCGAAAGATTGTTCAGGTAAGAGAATAAAACCTAAAGCTACAGTAAGCAGTGTGATAGGTACTAATAATGCTGCTAAAACTCGTAATCTCATCTTAGTATGCATTTTTCCCTCCTTTCAATTATCCCCAAATTAAGTTTTATTCAATTGCCGTTTAAATAAAAAAACCTTACTGCAAAGATATTTAGGAAAATCTTCGGCAGTAAGGCTGTCTTTTTGAGAAGTCCCGCTTGAGACGCCCCACCGGGGCGTCTCTACGGAGGTAATTCGTGCATACCTAAAGACCCTTTACTTTGCGTCCCCTAATTGCTTAAGGTTTGCCTTTATCGCGATTAATAAATTGTTCAGTTACTCCCCAACGATAAGTATTTGGGGTGCAGCCTGATGAATACGCGTCTTTAACCAATTTATCTGGCGCTGCGTTTCCTTTCTGAAGTTGCTGCAAACATTCTGAAGGTGTGTGTCCATACATTCTTTTGCAGCTAGTGATATAATCTCCCAGCACAATTCAACATCCCTGCTCAGCAGATAGAGGTCCTGCAGGTCACGCAGCAATCCTATATTTCCGGCACGGGTCCCGTAAAAGCGTTTTGTATCGTATCTTTTTGGCTCCCTGCTCTTCTGTCCGCTGTATTGTTCAATAAAATGAGAAATGTCCCGGATGTGCTTTTTTGACCATGAAGCCATCAACCGGCACATTGAGGCAACATCATATTCGTGGTTGTGATCTGTCCTTACTTTATGAAATGAATCAACTAATTCTTGTTCACCGCTTCGCACTAATTCAAGGTATGTTGTAATATGCCTTCTGGTTACATCACTTGTAACTGCCTCTTTTACTATTCCAACGACACTTTTCATTTCCCTTGCAACGCTTTTTACTAATTCTCCCATAGTTTCTTGCAGAGCTGCTTTATCGCTTTTTCGAATCCGTACGGCAGCGTATTTGAAATTAGGCTGTTTGCTTACCGGATCCCAACCGGTAAGTGTCAGCTCGTCCGCTGCACGCGGCCGTTCGTCATTATCCCAGTATCCGTAATGAAAAGGAATGAAAACGTGCCCTTCATTGATATCACCAAGGCGTGCATGGGCAAGTATCTTGCCGCGCCGGGATTCCACTTCCACCATATTACCGTCGTTAATTTTATAACGGAGTGCATCCCCGTGTGAGATTTGTATGAAGACGTCAGGTGCAGCGTCGTTAAGTTCACGTACCCGTCCCGTTTTGGTCCTGGTATGCCAGTGGTAAACTACTCTGCCTGTTGTAAGCCAGAGAGGATATTCTTCATCAGGTTCTTCGTCCGGAGGTACGTAATCGGCGGCTTTAATGACAGCTTTTCCTTTTGGATCGTTTAGCCGGTATTCTTCGGGTGTAATTGCTGCTCCGGTGGTCAAATCATGTCCATATGTTTCACAATAGTCAAAACTCGTGTTAAACACACCATCCGTATAAAGGCGTTCTGCACCACCCGTAAATTTATCATTACATGGCCAGTGGATTCCCGATCCGCCGCTGAGTTTTGTGTAACTGAGGCCGGAGTAATCGCACGGACGGCCACGGGAACATTCCTTCCATGCCTCAAACGCTCCTTCCGGATCGTTCCATTTAACGAGAGGAGCGCCGTTCTTATCACGAAAATCCATTAATCGTGCATAATCGAGGAAAATGTCCAGATCAGAACGAGCCTCGCCTGGCGGGTCAATTGCTTTAAAAGAAATATGTACGGTGCGGTCGGCATTCGTAAAGCAGCCGGTTTTTTCACCCCAGATCGCCGCCGGCAATACTACGTCTGCAAGCGCAGCCGTTTCACTCATGAATCCATCCTGTACGATAACGAAGAGGTCTTTCTTTTGAAGTATACGGCGGATACGTGATAACTCAGGTAGTGATACCGCTGGATTTGTACCAATTATCCAGAGGAGTTTTATAGATCCTGTTTCAGCATAACGGAATATTTGCATGGCATGTGTTGGCGGATTTGCATGAGGAATATCTTCAGGTCTTACATTCCATATGCGTGCCTGCTCGGCTACGTGTGAAGGATTATTCCAGTTACGAAAGGCAATCAATTCACCATTTGCACCACATTCACGGGTATTCTGGGCACTTGGTTGTCCGTTCATCTGAAATACTGTACAACCCGGTCGTCCGATCATTCCACGGACGAGATGTAAATTATTGACCTGCACAGCCGCTGCGGTTGCCTGCCATGATTGGTAAACACCCTGCAGGACAGTGGAAACCAATGTTGGAGTAGTGCCAAGAATTTCTGCCGCAGCTTGTAAGGTTTTGGCAGGCACTCCTGCTACGGATTCAACACGTTCCACTGTCCATTTTGCGGTCATTTCCTCCAGTTTATTAAAACCAACGGTATGTTCCTGGATAAATTTCCGGTCAATATGTCCCGCCTTAATGATTAAGTTCAGTAAACCATTCATTACAGGAACATTTGTACCAAGGCGTGGTGCGATATGCACATCGGCCTCTTTGGCGGTTTCTGTTCTTCTTGGATCAATTACAATAAGCTTAGGACGATTTGTGTTATGAAGCCGGTCGAGGATGCGCATCCACAGAACAGTCTGTGTATCGGAGATATTATGTCCTACATGCATAATAGCGTCTGTAGTATTGAAATCGGCGAAAGAGCCTGGATCACCATCGGTACCAAAAGATTCGATAAGTGCCATGGCAGCAGTTGCGGTACAGAGTCTTGTATTACCATCCATGTGCGGAGTATGAATTCCTGCATCGCCAATAAGTGAGAGGGTGTAATATTCTTCAAGAAAAAGCTGTCCGGAGTTGTAAAATCCGATGGCGCTTCCTGTATAGCGGTCGATAATTTCTTTTGTGCGCCGAACAATCTGGTCCATTGCTGTATCCCAGGTTGCCTTTATCAGTTTACCATCCTGCCTTATTAACGGATACATCAATCTATCGGCACTTCCATTAGCCTGCCATCCGTGTAAACCTTTCGGACCTAGTCTGCCGTGGTTTACCCTGTCAGCGCTGCGACCCCGTACTCCAACCATCTTCCCATTCTTTACACCGATATCCATTCCACAGCCAGTTGAACAAAGAAAACACGTAGACTGCACCCACCGGTCTGGTTCCTCCAATAATCGCTCATCTACGCGCTCCGGCCATTTATCCTCATACGGTGTTCTTTCGCCCCAGATATCCGTAATACTGTTACGCGTCTCGATC
>CAZPUD010000245.1:0-6472 GCA_964589115.1 uncultured candidatus Brocadiaceae bacterium
CCGCGTATCGCAGATTATTTACTTAGTGACGTGAATAATGTAAGTGAAAAGGATATCCAGGATTATGAGAGGAAGTTAAAAGACCGCTCGGACATTTATTCCCGCATTGTGGCAGTGCTTGCCCTTGGAAAAATTGGAAAGGTAAATAATGAGGTTGTAATAAAGCTTCGAAACAGTCTCGGTGATGACGAGCCGATCGTGCGTGCCCTTGCGGTAGTTGTCCTTGGCAAATTAAAGGATAAGGAAAGCCTTGAGACCATAAGGGGATTAGCAGGTGATGATGACCCTGTTGTACGCGGTGTCGTTGCCTTGTTTCTCGGCAAGGTGGGGGACAGAAAATTGCTGCCGGATTTGGAAAAATTAATCAGGGATGAGCAATCTTCTGTCAGGGCGTCTGCAGCGTTGGGGATAGGGATGGTCGGGGATGCCAGCGGTATCCAACCACTTGAGGGATTGTTGTTTTCAGGTGAAGAGGATATTTTTGCGGTTAAGTTGATGAGTGTTGCTGCACTGTGGAAGTTAACGATGAAGAACTGAAGGGTAAGGTTTAATTTATGAAAAAACTAATGGTAAGAATTGGTATTCTGGTAATACTATTTGTCAGTTTTTATTTTCTTGTGAAAGGGATTGACAAATACAGGGTGTCGGGCGGCCTTGCAGAAGGGTCTGCACACGATGTGCTTTTGCCGGGCGAGTTCGTTGGGACGGTTGCGCTGGGAGGGTTCAGGGCCGCTGCGGTTAATTTTCTATGGATAAGGGCTATGGATGCATGGGAAAAGAAGGTGTGGTATGAGGCATTGGCCATCTACCGGCTCATATCAAGGCTGCAGCCGAGGCTCGCCAACATATGGATCATCAATGCCTGGAATATGGTCTACAACATATCGGTTGACCTCGACCATAAAGAGAAGAGAGAAGATTCGTGGGAATGGATAAAGGAAGGGGTCGATTTTCTGAAGGAAGGGATAAGCAGAAATCCCAAAAGCCCGGAGCTTCATTTCTATCTGGGCTGGGTTTATTTCGATAAGGGAAAAAATAGTTACTACAGTGAACAGTTCCTGAAAAACGGAGACCACCCGGTAAGAAAGGCATGCTATTACATCGGGAAGGCAGCCCAGTTTGCCCCGCCTGATTATTATTTTTATAACTACTGGTATTCCTTCATGCTTAAGGAAAAGGCTGCACTCGACGAATCCGAGGGAAACATCTCCGGGGCCTTTGCATCCGTCAATGATTCAATTGAAGCGCTGCGTCTTGCCGGGAAAAGTATTCCAAAACATCAGGATTTTATACAGTTCGAAGACGGTATTAAGACGAGAATGAAGGAATTAAACGAATGGAAGGAGCAACTGGAAAAGACATGCGGAGAGGGTGTGATGAAGTGCGGTAAGAAGGGATAGAGGATAGTGGATAGTAGGTGCCCGGGGTCTTAATATTGACAAAATTTTATCGGTATTGAGGCGTTTAAATTCGAAATCCGTTTTCCGTTTTCCGTTGCCCGGTTCCCGTTTTTTACGGGCCACGGGTCACGGGCCACGGATTATGCACATTTCAACTTCTTTGCCGAAACAAATCCAAAATCTTAATTTTCAAATGTTCGAAACGAGGTTTTTGTCATTTAGATTTCGTATTTTTGAATTTGTTTCGGGTTTCGTATTTCGGGTTTAGTATTTTATATCTGTGTCATCTGTGTAATCTGTGGTTCCATTTTTTTTATGATGGTAACAATATGAGTATCTTTTCAAAACTGCGTCCGGTGAAAAAACCGGGCAAAGGCTTATTTCAAAAAAAAAGCAAAACACAGGCTGTCGGTCGAAATAAGAAGGACCTTCCCGGTGTACAGGACAGTGAGCATGGGTATCCGGGTGTTGAGCTTGAGGACTATTTTCTCTATTACCTCAAGGATCCTTTAAAAGATACCGTGGCTGCAAGGGCTCGGGTTCTTTACATAAACAAGAAAGAGCTTCTGTTCGAGGTTGATAATAAGGAAGTTGTTTCTGAAGCACTGAAAGCCATTCAGGATGTTGCAGAAAGGAAACCGGAGACAACGATGATGGACCCGGTTTTTGAATCAGGGAAGAGCATTTCACTGAAATTACAGATTCCCTTCCGGAGCGATTTCGTAAGGGCTACCGGGAGAATTACAGGGGTTGAGTACGATACGGCGAAATATACGATCAGGGTTAAAGTTGTGTATACAAAAATCCTGGGCAGTGATAATGAAGTATTGTTCGAAACAATATTAGACATGTTGCTGTAGAGACGTTCCCGGCGGGGGCTTCTCTTTCGCAGCTCACCGCAAAGGCGCAAAGGACGCAAAGGAAAAACCTAAAAAAGGAAATCCGAAATACGAAGCACGAAATACGAAACAAATTCAAAAATACGAAATCTAAATGACAAAAACCTCGTTTCGAACATTTGAAAATTAAGATTTTGGATTTGTTTCGGCAAAGAAGTTGAAATGTGCATAATCCGTAATCCGTAATCCGTGGCCCGTGACCCGTGGCCCGTAAAAAACGGGAGCCGGGCAACGGGAAACGGAAAACGGATTTCGATATTAGTCCTGTGGTTCCTATATGTTTTGGTCATTCAGAAATTAGAATTTTGGATTTGTTTCGTATTTCGTATTTCGATATTCGAATTTATTTAATGGAGACATGCAACTGCAGGAAAAGAGGTGTTTTTAATATAATGTTGTTGAAAAATAGCAGAAGAATTATTTTTTTGTTTAGTATCCTGTTTTTCTTTATTAGTTGTGCACAGCAGCCCAAAAAGGCCGACCTGAAAAATAAGGTTGACGAAGCAGAGGAGAACAATAAGAAGATCCGTGAGTTGAAGAATTTATATAAGAAAGGTTATTACGATGAAGTGATAGCAAAGTCTGTTGCACTCAAAAAGAGCAAAGACCCTGAACTCAGAAGGAAGGCAAACTATTACCTCTATACTGCAAAGCGTACCCAGCTTCAGGAAAGGCGGGAATTACTTGAGATGCAGAGTAAAGTGAGCAGGGAAAAAATGTTGAACGAAGTAGAGGAAGCTGCCCAATTGCCAAAGGAAAAGCCTAGAAAACCACGGGGGGATATAGAAGAAACTCCCGGCCTTGGGGAACCTATCTCGGTGATTGACCTTAAAGAATTCCCTCCGGATATTAAAAAGAAATTAAAGCAAAAGGTAGGGACCCTTAACCTTGTTGACGCCGATCTTGATTTTCTCCTCTATGAGATATTTAAAAACACCGGGGTCAATATACTGGCTGATACCACACTCCTTAAGGGAAAAAAGATTACGATACGTGTAAGGGATGAGACGATAGAGGATATTCTCAATTACCTTTCAGACCAATATAACCTCATGATTAAAGCAAAGGGCAATACGGTTTATCTTTCATCACGCAGTACAGATCAAAAAGAGGTTGAAGAAAAACTGGAGACAAGGATATACCGGCTGAATAAAGGATTGAATGAATCGAAATTGGTCAAGGATTATGTAGCCCTCTCGGATTTAAGTTTTGTTCAGAGCCTCAGTTCGATAGGTGGAGGAGCAGGGGGCGGCATGGGAGGCGGTATGGGTGGAGGCATGGGCGGAGGTATGGCGGGAGGAATGGGCGGTGGTATGAGTGGAGGCATGGGCATGGATATGGGAGGTATGGCCGGAGGAGGTAAGATAAGCGAGGTAAGCGGCGATCTTGGGAAAAAATCGTCTATCGAGGTTATCCTTGAGAATATTGATAAATTGCTGGACTGGCCTGAAGGAAGTAAGGTGATTCTGGACAGGAAGAAAAACCTTGTTTTTATACGAACAACGGCAAGGGCACATAAGGAAATAGCAGCTTTATTGAAAGAATTGGACAAAGACCCTGTTCAGATTATTATAGAAGCCAGGTTTCTTGAGGTCTCTCATATTGAAGACTTCGACTTTGGTTTCAACTTCAGGGTAAAAGAAAACTCCGGGACGTTCTTTAATATTCCTTTCAGTGCACCGGCAGCAAGTACGGGAGGATCCTCGGTGGTCCTGAGCGGCGTCCTCGATCAGTTTGATTTTCAGGCGGTTTTATTTCTCTTAGACCGGTCGGAAAATGTGACGACTATTTCCTCTCCCAAGGTTACAACCACCAACAACAGCCAGGCCACGATCGCCGTGGCAAGGAATGTCCCTTTTGTAGAGGATTATGAGGTAGTCACTTCAGGCGTGGGAGACGTTGAACCTTCGGCTGCCGGAAATGTTATCGTGAGTGAGCCTGCCCTGAGGGCAAATATTAATGATCAGAATTTTGAGGGCATTGCCCTGAACGTCACTCCCAGTGTAGGCGCTGATGCGAAGACTATCAGTCTGGTAATCCAGCCCGTCGTGAGGAGTGTTGTTGATGAGGAGATCATCCAAAACGCTGCACTTATAGAGGGTGTTACAGTACCTGATATTGCACGCCCGATTATCGAGTCGAGAATCGTTAATACACAGTTGACGATAGAAGACGGGAATACCGTAGTCCTCGGTGGACAGATTACCGCCAGGAGCTCTTTTACCAGGCAGAGGACGCCGTTTCTCAGTGACATACCTGTTCTCGGCAACCTTTTTAAAAGAAGGACGACGTCAAAGGAAAAGACACACCTCCTGATCTTTGTAACCGTTCATATTTTAAGCCCTACAGGGCAGGAATATATTGACTAAAAAATGCGGAAAATAAAGAAGATTGCTACAGGGATAGATATCGGAAGTGATACGATAAAGATTGTGAAGGTCGTAAGGGCCGGTAAGTCGTTCGCCGTATCAAACTGCGTTGTCATACCTATAAAAGAATACGTCAGGGGAAACAGACTGATTCACCAGCCGCCAGAGTTTTTGTCACGCCTGGTCAAGGCAGAACTCCTTAAATCTAAACTTATGATAAGCAATCCGGCCGTAACCACATCGGCTGAAGACGTACTCTATAAATATCTTTTTCTGCCGAAAAGCGTAAAGAGAAAAATAGTGCCTCTGCTCCATTTGATACTTTTTTCTCAAAATGCAGGTGACGTTGTTTTTGGGTTCTCAAGGGTAGATGCAGTCTCACGGATAAAGAAAAATGAATTAGTAATAATCTCCATGGTTAAAAATGACACCCTTGAGTTTATCCATACGCTTTATGAGGGATTAGGGCAGATAATTAATCATTCTGTTCCGAGACCCCTTGCCCTCTACAACCTCATTACCTGCATAAACGAAGGTACCGGGGGTGAGATATATTTCTGGATCGACATCAGCAGTGAAGGCTTCGATATGGCAATTGCAGAAAAAACGAATGCCAGGAAGCCTGCAAGCAGGCTGGCCTTTTTCAGGAGTGTCCGGCGTAAATTTACTGAAAATAGCAGCGTACAGGATGTGTACCAGACTGTATATGACGAGGTTCAGCAGACAATAGCGGCTTGCCGGAATGAACTGAAGCGTCCAGATCTGGACATCGCACATTTCCGGATATCAGGTGAGAGGTACAGTGATGAGGGGCTGGCACGGTATCTCGGTGAACGTCTAGGTAAAGAAGTCCGTCTTTTTGACCCCGCTGCATCTGCCGGTATAAAAATATCCGGTAAAAACAAATCCAGGGGTGTGGATGGCAGCCTGAACGGTATGACTGTAGCCATAGGATTGGCGCTCGGAATACTTGACAGATTACCTCTCTATATCAGGCTTATACCCAGGCGTACCGAGGCCAGAAAAAAAGATGCAAGGAATTTCAGATATCTCAAGATTGCCATGTCCTTTGTGCTGGCTGCGGCATTTGTGATCCTGTACTACAATTACGTTAGTATGAATACTTACCGGAACAACGCAAGAAAGGCTGAAAACACTTTAACAGCGTATATCAGCAATGAAAGCAGGCTGCTCGGCATTGCAGAGGGGCAAAAGAAACTTGGGGAGCAGCTCAGGAAATTGAAAAATAACTGCGACAAGGATTTTTCGCTTAACGTACTGGAAAAACTCCTCGATGTAAAAATCCCCGGTGATATTATCCTGAAGGACGTTGCTGTCAGGACTGTAGGGGGATTTCAATCGCTCGGCTCATCCAGGTGGGTCAGGCTGGGGGGGCGGGTTAAAGCGCCGGAGGGCAGCGATAATCCGCTGGAAATACTCAAGGGCTATGTAACAAACCTGGAGGGTGTGAATGGGTTCAGTGGTGTCCGCTTCCATGAAATAAGAGAACTCAGTAATCAGTCCCTTATCTTTCAGATAGAATTTCTGACGGATTAAAAAAACAGGAACCACAGATTGCACAGATGGCACAGATGACAGAAAGGATTTTTCTAATGGAAAAAATACGAGGGATGAGAGACGATGGACGAAGGACGAGGGATGAGGGCGTCTGTCGTCCTTCATCCATCGTCTATCGTCTTTCGTCCCTCGTGTTTACCCGGTCCTGTGTAAAAGGCGTGATCGGCAACGTAAAACATAGGGTTCAAGTTACAAACTTGAACCCGCCCGGTTTATGTCTTTCTTC
>CAZPUD010000246.1:0-6438 GCA_964589115.1 uncultured candidatus Brocadiaceae bacterium
CACCTATCCTTTCAAACTTTCTATCTTTTCCAGGCGTTTTCTTACATACGCTGCGCGAATGATATTCCTCTGTGCTGAAGAAAGTTCACGCCCTTCTAATTTCTGTAAATGACCAGGTAGTGTGAGAATAAAAAGCTCATTAAGCGTTTTCATTTCAATATCATTAATAATTCCCAAATTAACTCCCATTCTGACTTGAGACAGGAGATGCATAATCTCTTCAGATGAAATCATGCGTGCCACTTTCAGCATTCCATAAGAACGCCAAACACGGTCCTCAAGCTGTTCCCGGCTCTCGGAAACCAAGGCCTTACGGGCCATTCGTTCATAACTGGTAATTCTTGGAATCACACTCTCTATAATTTCAATTATCTCTATTTCCGACTTTCCAAGGGTAAACTGGTTTGAGATCTGATACAGGTCACCGGAAACCTGCGTTCCTTCACCGTACAAACCTCTTACTACCAACCCGAGCTTCATAACTGCATTAAATACTTTTTCAATATGATGCGTCATTCCGAGGGCGGGCAAATGCAACATGACCGAAGCCCTCATCCCTGTACCAACATTTGTAGGGCAGGCCGTCAGGTAGCCAAACCGGGAAGAGTAAGCATAGCTCAGCTTTTTCTCAAGCTTATTATCAACTTCATCAATTGTCTTCCATGCCTCTCTCAATTCAAATCCGGATCGGATCACCTGTATCCTTAAATGATCTTCCTCATTAACCATCAGGCTTATCGTCTCCGATTTACCGAAGGCTACACCCCTCTCACTATCTCCTCCCGCATGCTCCCTGCTTATAAGGTGCCGTTCCACTAAAAAGAGTCTGTCTACAGGCGTAATATCCGCAAGATTTATGTAGCAGAGGTCCGGGGTAAGATCAGATTCCTTAATTCTTGCCTTAACTAATGTTTCAAGTTCTTTTTTTTGTTTCGCGTTAGCCCTTGAAAGAAAAGGAAATCGCGCTACGTTCCTCGCTAAACGGATCCTGCTGCTGATAACGATATCAGATTCGGGACCCGTCCCCCTCAACCATTCGCCTGTATTATCGGTTAAATCACTAATTTTCATCACTATCGCCTGAAAGTTCATAAATTCTGTCTCTCAATTCAGCCGCCTTTTCATAATCTTCCTTTTCCACGGCCTTATTAAGCTCATTCCGCAGTTGCATAAGCTCGTTCTTCTTTATTAGTTCTTTTCCTGCCCTCGAAGGCACCTTTCCCACATGCTGTGTACTGCTGTGCATTTTTTCCAGCAACGGAATCAGACCTTTTCTGAAAATGGTATAGTCCATAGGACAGCCCAGCCTTCCATTGGACCGAAATTCTAAATACGTCAATCCACATACAGGGCATACGATTTTGGACATTTCATTGATTTCTGGTGCTACCTGATTAATGAGGCTTGTCAATATCTCAGTCGGAGAAGGTACTTTTGTGAGATGGGTATTTATACTTTGGGCGCATTCCTCACAGAGATGGCGTTCTTTTTTTACATTACCAACGATCTCGGTCAAATGCACCGTTGCATGTTTTTTATTACAAGATTCACATTTCATTGTTTATATATCCTAAATAATCTTAGACAACTTAGACAAGCCATAATATTATTACCCTGCAAAAAACCTCTTTATCTCTATTTTGAATTCTTGCATTATTATATAATTTTTTCAATTGCGACTGTAACTGTACCGGACATCACTTACTTTTTTCCCATTTTAACACATCAATGACTTTTCCTAAAGAACTTTTTTCCGATAATATTTCCTGCCTGATCCTATTTTCTTTTTCCAGGCAATCCATACCGTAATTAACCCTCATACCGGCCTCTGATAAGGGAATTACCATTAATCCGTCATCATCTCCCACAACCCAGTCGCCCGGATTTATTTGAATTCCGGAAATACGAATAGGTACATTAATTTCTCCAAGCCCTTTGGGTTCACCGGCCGCCGGTGTGATCATCTTTGTAAAGGCCGGAAAACCTAGTTTTCTAATTTCTGAGATATCGCGCATCGCACCATTGATCACTACACCGCTTATTTTTTTCTGCAGAGCACTGTGAGTGGCCAGTTCTCCCCAAACTGCCGGACCGGCTCCCCCGGCGTCAATCACTATTACATCCCCTTCTTTTGCAACATCTATAGCCTCTACAGGTTTAGCCCAATCTCCTGGATATGTTCTGACCGTCACCGCATTCCCTATAAGTTTAATATTCTGGTATATTGGGTTTAGTCCGGTAACGCCCTGCGCACGATGGCTTCCGTCTGATATATTTGCCGTAGAAAGCTTCATCAACGCCTCGCGGACACCTTCATTTGTTACCCTTTTAAATAGTGCCGTATGGGTTCTCCGGTTTTCCCGAATAGCATTTTTAATATTCTCCGCCGCTGTTTTTGCATTTGCTGATTTACTGATATATCCTCCAACGATTATAATGCCAGCCCCCATATTTACTGCATCAATTACATTTTCGGAATTTATCCCGCCTGCCACAGCGACCGGTATTTTTACTCTCGTGGAAATACGCTGCAGCGCCTCGAAAGGTGTCTGCCCGTACATTTGGTCATCAATAGCGGTATGAACGCTAACATAGTCGGCACCCCATTCTTCTGCATCAGCGGCATGCTCTTCAACTTCACTATTATTTATAAAATCCACACATATTTTTATACCGTAATTTTTCCCTGCCTGTATGCATTCTTTAATCGTTGAATCAGGAGCATTTCCCATCACAACAGCAATGTTTGCGCCTGCTTTGGCAGCCATTTCCATTTCGGTGCGGCCTGCATCCATGGTTTTCATATCTGCGATCAAAGTTGTATGGGGAAATAACTTTCTCATATGCCGTATCGCATTCATCCCCTCGCTTTTAATAAGTGGTGTGCCTATCTCAATCCAGTCGGCTCCTCCCTCAATTACTTCCTCAGCAACCTTTACAGCCCTGTGAAGATCAATAAAATCAAGGGCTACTTGTAATATTACCGCCATTATCTATCACTCAATTGTAAAAGAACTTTTATTCATAATAAACAGCGCCGCAGTGGTCAGATTCCCAGGTTGTAACTCTCTCAACTTTTACTCCCGGTGGCAATGTACTCTTAAGCTTTTCATATAGTATCTTTGAGAGGTTCTCAGTTGTTGGATTTAACATTTTAAAATCCTCAAGATCGTTCAAATAGGCATGGTCAAATTTATCGATAATTTCTCCCATGATCCTTTTTGCTTCTCTAAAATCGACAACCATACCAAGTTTATCTAACTTTTCAGATTTTAAGATGACCTGAACCTTCCAGTTGTGGCCGTGAAGCCTTTCGCACTGTCCTTTATACTCACGAAGGTTATGTGCTGCAGAAAAATCAGTTTCAATAAGAAGCTCAAACACTTGATATCCCGAAAAATGCTTATTTTTACTGGAGAATAACGCCTTACAACTTAAAGCGCTACAAAAAATCTTATCACTCACAAAAATAAAAGTCAAGGGATTTCTGATTGTTTATACATGCCTAAACACTCATTACAGAAAAGGATAGGATAATTTCAGCCTATCGGGTTTTTCTATTTTCTCTTGAACTGTTTTTGTAATTCATCCAGAGAAAAATGCAGAGTTGTAGGCCTGCCATGCGGGCAGTTATGGGTATATGCATATATCTCTCTCCTCTTTTCCAGAAGTTCTTCAATCTCCTGTGGCTCTAATTTCTGTCCTGATTTGACAGCGCCTTTACAGGCCATAACACTGATTAGTTTATTTAGAGTTTTATCCTTCCTCCTGAGATAATCATCCTCGCCCAACTCAGATAATAAACCCTCCAGAAATTCTTTGCTATTTAAATGTTTGAGAATCTGCGGAAATGCACGGATCACTATTGTGGATTGTCCAAATTCTTCAATCTCAATTCCCAGTATTCCCAGGTGTTCTCTCAAGCCACTTATACTAAAAAAATCTTTTGGACTCAATTCCACAAGTTCCGGTATCAATAAGCGTTGACTTAACGGCCTTGCAGATTCTATGTCTTTCTCTATTTGATGATATAAGATTATTTCATGTAATGCGTGCTGATCTATAATGTTCATCCCGCCGTCTGTCTCTTCAACAATAAAAGCATTGTGAATTTGGAAATACGGTCTCCTGTTTTTGTGAACCATTTCCTGATTACATATATCATCCCTTTTATCAAACTCTTTGCTTCTCTGAGTTTCCTTATATATATTGATTTCACCGTCTGCCTTACATTTCTCATTATCTGTCTTTCCCAGAGAGAACTGCTCCCATAAAGACTGTTTTATAAGGTTGTGCCCATCGACTTTTACTGCTTCCTTCTCTAAGTCCCGGGCAGGTAATGGTACTCTCATGGGGTTTGCTGTTGTTTTACTCAAGCCTTCTTTCAACGCAGACAGAACGTAATTATAGATTAAACTTGTATTTCTAAAACGGACCTCTATCTTTGTCGGGTGGACATTTACATCCACCTCGCATGGTTCTATTTGCAAGAACAGGAACACAATTGGATATCTTCTGTACATTAGTTTTCCATGATAAGCCTCGTGAATAGCACGAAAGATGGCGCTGTCCTTGATATAGCGACCATTTAAAAATGTAAATTGCATTCTTGCGTTCGCTTTATTCAGAAATGGAGGAGCAATATATCCGGAAAGGGTGAATTTCTCCTCTCTAAGAAATACAGGAATAAGATGTCTTCTCATTTCTTCCCCAAAGAATTCAGCAATCCGTTCTGCAGCGTCACGAACAGGCGGGAGGTTGAAAACGGTCCTGTTATTATGTGCGAGGGTAAAATGAATCGCCGGATAGGATAGTGAAAATCTCGTCAGCACGTCAGAAATGTAGGCCATTTCCGTAGGTATTGTACGTAAGAATTTCTTGCGGACCGGGACGTTAAAAAATAAATCCCTCACCTCAACCTGTGTACCCTCAGGGGCACCGCATTCCTTTACTCTTCCCAGGATTCCTCCATCGATCTTTATCTCTCCTCCTTGTATAACCCCTTTTACCCTGGAAACAATGCTGGCATGAGAAACAGCACCAACACTTGGTAACGCTTCTCCCCGAAAACCCAATGTGTGAATTGCAAATAAATCATCTGCATCATGAAGTTTACTTGTAGCATGCCCCTGGAATGCAAGTGCAAGGTCTTCCGCATCCATCCCGATGCCATTATCTGATATGCGTATTACCTTTCTCCCTCCATCTTCTAAGTAAGTATCAATCTTCGATGCCATAGCATCGATTGCATTTTCAACAAGCTCTTTTACAACAGAGGCCGGGCGGTCGATCACCTCACCGGCAGCAATCTTGTTGATTATAGATTCCGAAAGTACCTTAATACGTGACATATAACATCAATATACCTAAATAAATATACAATAATTATGGTTGAAAAAGCAGAGATATGCTCTATAATGCAATTTGTTCAGCAGGGTTCAAAACATATTTCACCATTTTTAATTATCAACTATGTAAAAACAAGACGATAAAGGCAAACCCTAAGTAATTAGGGGACGCAAAGTAAAGGGTCTTATAACTTACCTAAAACTTCTTTATTAAAAGAAGATAAAGGAAAAAGACAGCCTTACTGCCGAAGATTGTTGATATACGATATCTTTGCAGTAAGGCCTTTTTATTTTAATAGCAATATAAAATTTATTATCAGAACATTTTTAAGAAAGGAGGAGGTTTATTAAATTATATCCCATAATACTTTGCTAAAGAAAGGAGAAAACTTATGAAAAAACATTTTACTCTCATTGTATGGGTTTTCTTTATAGCATGCCTGTCCACACTAACTGCTGCAAAAGGATATGGCAAAACACTATTTGAATCAAGTCTAACTCCAGCATCATCGGAATCCTTTGCGCCTGAGGTGGATGCAAAAATAGAAATAAGTGACACAGGCAAAGTAGAGTTGTCAATAAAAGGATTACAATCGCTTCCGGATAACCAGCCGGTCAACCAAAATAGTACCCTTGTTATTGAAGCAGAGATTAATGATAATTCACAAACGTTCTCAGAATCGTTTGATATCTCTAACGGAGATGCTGAATTAGAATTTAATCTCGAAGGTGTTAATCCCAATGACAAACTTGAAATCATCAGTGTTGCAGTTAATAGAGGGATAACCCCGGGTGTTACACCAACAATATCACCTACTGGTTCTCCGTCTGCAACCCCTACTGTAGGTGCAACTATAACACCTGAAGTAACTCCGGTAGCGACGCCAACGGAAGTGCCTACCGCAACACCTATAACAACCCCAACAGCCACGCCAACAGAAGGCGATGTAATCTTAGTTCCCGGTGGTTTGATTTCAGAAGCAACAACACCAACACCAACAGTAACACCAACTTCAACACCGGGTGGCGCAGTCACAGCAAATGTCGATATAAATCCTAATACCATAAATGTAAGGAATAGAGGCAGGTT
>CAZPUD010000247.1:0-6418 GCA_964589115.1 uncultured candidatus Brocadiaceae bacterium
TTGGCAGATACAAAATGATGGCAATTTGTAGTTATTTGCTTAATAAATGTGGGGCGTATGAAATTATAGACGTCGTTCGTAACCACCAATTTGCTCTTATTAAACGCGAGGGTAAGCTTGTGTTGTTTGAAAGTTCAGAGCGCAAAAGAGCAATGGAAGAACTGAGAAAATCTGAAGAAAAATATCGCAACTTATATGAGACTATTAAAGACGGGCTGGTATCTACCGATCTCGATGGGTACATACTCGATTGTAACCATGCTTACCTGGATATGCTTGGTTACACAAGAGAAGAAGTTACAAAACTAACGTACCAACAGCTTACTCCGGCAAAATGGCATGAAATCGAAAAAAATATTGTAGAAAACCAAATAATGCTAAAAGGTTACTCCGGTGAATATGAGAAGGAATATATAAAAAAGGACGGAACGGTGTTTCCTGTTTCGCTAAAGGTATGGTTAGTTAAGGATGAACAGGGGAGATATAAAGGGATGTGGGGTATTGTGAGGGATATAACTGAACGTAAACAATTTGAGAAGAGATTAAACGACCTCAACAAGTCTTTAGAAAGACGGGTACTTAAGCGGACAAAGGAATTGATGATAGTTAATGAGAAACTCCGGGAAAGTGAGAACAAATACCGGTTTCTTATTGAGAACCTTCCTCTGAGGGTATTCTATAAAGACAGGAATTCAACATACATATCCTGTAATGAGAATTTAGCCAGAGATTTTCATATAAAGCCAGAAGAAATCACAGGAAAAACGGACTATGATTTTTTCCCTAAAGAAATCGCTGAAGAATATATAGCGAATGACAGAGAAGTTGTTGAATCGGGGCACAGAAGAGATATAGAGAGAAAATACATTAAGGATGGACAAGAATTCGTTTTTCATACAATTAAAGTCCCTATAAAAAATGAAAAGGGTAATGTAATCGGTATATTGGGTTCCAGTTTGGATATTACCGAAAAAGTAAATTTGGAAAGGGAGTCCCAACAATCAAGGCATCTGGCGTTAATAGGTGAAATAGCAGCAGGCGTAACCCATGAAATCAACAATCCTATCAATGGTATTATTAATTACTCCCAGATTTTATTGAATAAAAGCAGTGAAGGGAGCATGGAAAAAGATCTTGCTCGTAGAATTTTGAAAGAAGGTGACCGAATATCCACTATTGTTAACAAACTTCTTTCTTTTGCCAGACCCAAGGAGAAAAAGACAATAACGAATATACATGAAATAGTATCCGATACACTTGTATTGATGGAGAAACAACTTAAAAAAGATTGTATCATGACAAAACTTAATATTCCTAAAGGTTTACCGGAAATATATGTAAATCCCCAGGAAATTCAACAAGTCTTTATGAATCTTATCAGTAATGCGCGGTATGCCTTAAATCAGAGATATCCGGGAGGGCATGAGAATAAAGTTCTGGAGATCTCATGTGGGAAGACAAATTTAAACGGATGCCACTATGTACAGATTATTTTTTATGATCATGGAACCGGTATACCTGCCCATATAAAAAATAAAATAATGAATCCGTTTTTTACGACAAAACCACATGGCAAGGGAACCGGACTGGGTTTAAGTATCAGCCATAGTATCATTAATGGTTATAAAGGTAAGTTTACCATTGATAGTGTCGACGGAGAATATACCAAAGTTATTGTTACTCTACCTGTATACTCAAAACTTTCTCAGGAAATTGTGCCTTAAAGATTTTGGGATTCTTCTTTCTTTATGATAGCTTGTCAGTATACTTATTTACATAAGAATTAATAAGGTGTTTTCTCATGATTCCTTTCTCTCTGCTGTACTTCATGCCAATAGCCCGGGCTATATTTTGAATTTACCATGCGGTAGGTCATCTAATATGGATTTATGTTTTATTTAAGCGGCTTCAACTCGTTCCCAAACAAAGTTTGGAAACAAGTAGAGATGTCCCCGGTGGGGCGTCTCTATGTGAGGCGTCTCTATGTGGAAAGCAGAGCAAGCAGTAGTTGTAGAACGAAGCGATTGCTCCGTTACTGGTGAAGTGGCACTTCGCTCTACATTAAGAAACCGGAGTTGGTTCAATCGTCCACGATTGAACCGAAACGTTTAGCATGTCTCGTACGCCTGGAGTAAACCAAAACGTACAGGCCAATGCTAAATGAATGGTTCAATCTGCAAGATTGAACCAACCATAGTTTTTTCGTTATGCCTTCAACCCACCCCCTAACCCCTCCCAAGAGGGGAATTAAGAAGTCCCCTCTTGGGAGGGGATTTAGGGGTGGGTAAAAAGTCGTTGGGCTTTGTCTTTTAAAACCCAACCTAATTTAATTTTAAAGAACTTATTATGATAAATCTGTTCCAATCAATTAAGAGCAAATTCCTTATATTTGCACTCTGTATATCTCTTATACCCATTGCCGTAGTTACAACAATATATTATCTTCATGCAAGAAGTACCTTGAAACGTCAAACCTTAGAGGAATTGGGCAAGATTGCAGAAGCAAAAAGGACTAATGTATTATCTTTTATGGAAAAGTTAAAGGTACGTGCAATAGATTTCAGCTCAGATGGGTTTATAAGAAATACCCTTGAAAAGATTATTATGAGAGGAGATGTTAAACAAGTTACAGTGAAAAGGTTAAACAGATACCTTTTAAAGTATAAGAGGCCAGTATATCACCATCTGAGAGCAATAATTATTGCCGATAATGATGGCAGGATTGTTTCGTCTACTCAGGAAAATCTCGTGGGAAATACTATTTTTGATAATGACGTACAAATAAAAATATTCGGTAAGAAATTTGGTGAGGTATGTGTTTGTCAGCCGCGATATTATCCTTACCTGGACGCAAATTGCATATTCGTTTCTGCACCGTTAACTTCTATTCATAATGCTGATTCGCTGGGTGTCATTATAAATGCTTATTCTCTTTCTGCCCTTAATGAAATTATGTCAGACCGTGCCGGGATGGGGGAAACAGGGGAGGTTTACCTGGTTAACAGAGATAGAATTATGCTTACGGAGTCAAGATTTATAGATGATACACCACTGAAACAGATAATTGATACAGAGCCGGTCCGTAATATTATCGAACATGATAAAGAGATGATCGGTATTTATACAGATTACAGAGGCAAGTCAGTTGCCGGTGCTTCAATATATATACCTGCTTATCGCTGGATACTTCTGGCAGAGACAGATAAAGATGAAATTTTTGTGTTATTGGAGGGATTAAGAACAGTTGCATTAATTTTAGGCGTAATTAGTTCTGGCGTAGTCACTATTATAGGCGTTGTCTTTGTTATTTCAATAGTAAGGCCCATCGAGAATTTAAAAAATGCTACAATGCAGTTAACAAAGGGAAATCTGGACTATCGGGTAAAGGTAACTGGCAAGGATGAAATTGGTGAACTGGCCGACAGTTTTAATATTATGGCTGATAACCTTGCGAGGGAAATTGAGGAACATAAGAGTACCGTGGAAGCATTGAGGGAGTCGGAACAAAAATTCAGGGCTATTTTTGATAATGCAACAGATGGAATACTTTTAGCTGATACGGAAACTAAACAATTCTTTGTGGGCAATAGGGCAATTTGCTATATGTTGGGTTATAGTTACGATGAAATCAGGAATTTAAAGGTTATGGATATCCATCCCGGTGAGGACCTGCTTTCCGTTATAGAAAAGTTTGAGAAACAGTCAAAGGGAGAAATTACTTTGGCTGTTGATATACCTGTAAAAAGAAGGGATGGTAGCATTTTTTATGCTGATATCACCTCTGCCTGTATAACTCTTGGTGGAAGAACATACCTTATTGGAATTTTTAGAGATATTACAGAGCGCAAGCGGATAGATGATGAATTGAAAGAGTTCAATAAAATGCTGAAACAGTGTGTGGCAGAAAGGACATCGCTGCTGGAAAAAGCGAATAAAGAACTAGCGAAGAGTAGAGAAGCCCTTCTTAATGCGCAAAGAATCGCACACCTTGGGAGTTGTGAATGGGATATCACAAAAAATATCGTGAGTGGTTCCGACGAATTTTATCGTATCTTTGGCTTGACATCCCAGATGCAAAAAGAATTTGCTGGAACGTATGAATCGTTCTTTAATTTTGTTCATCCAGACGATAAAGAATTTGTAGAGAGAACCTTGCATGATGCTTTATCCAAAAAGGAACCTTTCAATCTTGATTCACGTGTAGTTTTGAAAGATGGCTCAGAACGTATTGTCCACGTCCAGGCCGAGGTTGACTTTGATAATACAGGAAAGGCTGTCCGGATGAACGGAACAATTCAAGATATCACTGAATCCAGGCGATTAGAAGATGAGTTTCGTAAAGTATCAAATGCTGTTAAGCAAAGCTCATGTCTTATTGTAATCACTGATATAAAAGGTAACATTGAGTATGTAAACCCCAAATTTACTCAAGTAACAGGTTATACTCCGGAGGAAGTTATTGGGAAAAATCCACGTGTTTTAAAATCCGGCATGACACCACCTGAAGAGTACAAACAACTATGGACATCGATTTTTTCTGGTGGAGAATGGCGGGGAGAATTTATTAATAAGAGAAAGAACGGCGAACTCTACTGGGAATCGGCATCTATTTCTGCTGTTAAAAATCCGAAAGGTATTGTTACCCATTTTATAGCGGTTAAGGAAGACATTACCGGCCGAAAACGGATGGAAGAAGAGTTAAGGACTCTTAACAGATCTTTAGAAGAACGTGTAATCGAGCGGACATTGGGGCTGAAGAAAGTATGTGAAAAGTTACGATTAGAAGTTGCAGAACGTGAACAAGTGGAAAACGTTTTGCGGAAAAGTGAAGCGAGTCTTGCCAACGCACAACGGATTGCACATATAGGAAATTGGGAATGGAATATTGCAAGGGATGAGCTGTACTGGTCTGATGAAGTTTACCGTATTTTTGGTTTAATACCGCAGGAATTTGGTGCTACATATGAAGCATTCCTGAACTCTGTCCATCCTGAAGATAGGGAATTTGTAAAAGAATCCGTAAATAAAGCCTTGTATAAAAAAATGCCATATAGTATCGATCACCGTGTCGTTCTACCAGATAATACAGAACGTATTGTCCATGAAGAGGCAGAGGTTATTTTTGATAACAATGGCAGGGCAATTCAGATGAATGGCACTGTTCAGGATATTACTGAACGTAAACAGGCAGAAGAAGCTATACGTATGAGTGAGGAGAAATACCGGCTGCTCCTTGAGAATCTTCCGCAAAGGATATTCTATAAGGATAGAAATTCGACATATATATCCTGCAATGAGAATTTAGCAAGAGACTTAGATATCGAACTAGTCGAAATTACAGGAAAAACAGATTATGATTTTTATCCTAAAGAACTTGCTGATAAATACAGGGCAGATGATAAAAGTATCATTGAGTCAGGTCAGACAAAGGATGTAGAAGAAGAATATGTAAGAAATGGACGGGAATTGATCATTCATACCTTGAAAACCCCCGTAAGGAATAAAAAGGGCGATATCATCGGCATCCTGGGTATCTTCTGGGATATTACGGAAAAAGTGGCTTTACAAATGGAATCTATACGTAACAGGCACCTGGTAGCATTGGGTGAATTAGCCGCAGGTGTAGGTCATGAAATTAACAATCCTATGACAGGTATTATTAATTGTGCCCAGATATTGTCTAACAAAAGTAAAGATGGAAGTAATGAGAAGGACATTGCTAACCGGATTATCAAAGAGGGAAACCGTGTGGCCAATATAGTACACAGCCTTATTTCTTTTGCCAGGTCTGAGGATGAAGAAGAAAAAAAGATTGTTGGCGTCGATGAAATACTACTCGATACATTCATATTGACAGATGCCCAGTTACGTGAAGAGGGCATTAAGATAAAATTAAATATTCCTGAAAAATTACCAAAGATAGCAGTACATCCACAACAAATTCAGCAGGTCTTTTTGAATATTATCAGTAATGCACGGTACGCCCTGAATCAAAAATATCCGGAAGCACACGATAATAAAATCCTTGAAATACTGGGTGAAGTGATAACGATGGATAATAATCCGTACGTAAAGGTTACCTTTTATGACCACGGTACTGGCATACCTGCCAGTATAATAGACAAAGTCCTGGATCCGTTCTTTACAACGAAATCCAGGCATAAAGGAACCGGATTAGGCTTAAGCATCAGCCACAGCATTATCCGGGATTATGGTGGTAAGGTTCTGGTTGACAGTGTTGAGGGGGAATATACCAAAGTTGTCGTTATACTACCGGTAAAAGGCTGTGGTAAGGGTGATATAACATCCTAGTACCATAGTCAGCATAATTTGTAACAGTATGGGGGTATCCAAAGAGGTAGAGCTTGTCATTGCGAGGGCCTTTTCCGAAGCAATCTCCTGAATATCCCAAAAAAGG
>CAZPUD010000248.1:0-6415 GCA_964589115.1 uncultured candidatus Brocadiaceae bacterium
GTTTGTCCGTGCCACCCTGAAAACCGCTTAATTAAAATGAAAATTCCTATACTATTAAATTAGGTTGGGTTTTAAAAGACAAAACCCAACTACTTTTTACCCACCCCTAAATCCCCTCCCAAGAGGGGACTTCTTCAATTCCCCTCTTGGGAGGGGTTAGGGGTGGGTTAAAGGCATAATGAAAAACTTTGAAATTCCTATACATCAAGTTAAGCTGCCTTTGGCAGCGACTAAGGTTGGTTCAATCTTGTAGATTGAACCATTCGTTTAGCATAGGCCTGTACGTTTTGGTTTATTCCAGACATATGAAACATGCTAAACATTTCGGTTCAATCGTGGACGATTGAATCAATTCTGAGGCACGATTGAGTTGTATCTGTTTCTATCATCCCCACGGGCTTACATCATTAATTTAATTCAAACTATGATTGAAATACCTACACGAAGTTTACAGTTCCAACTCCATAATAAATTCAACACGATTCCGCCCGCCGGCCTTTGCCCTGTAAAGGGCCTTATCTGCTGTATGAATAATTGCGTTTACTTCTTCTGTCTTCCCATGCGTTATGGCAGTCACGCCAAAACACATCGTTACGGGAATCATACCTTCAGAAGTATCCATTGCACTCTTCTCAACACACAAACGAAGTCTTTCAGCATTTCTTATTGCATTCTGTGCATCACAACCTGGCATAATTATGAGAAACTCCTCTCCTCCGTACCTGCCAATTTCATCATACGGCCTAAGTGAAGAACACATCCTTTTGGCAGTTTCACGGAGAACCGCATCACCGGCAATATGCCCAAAGGTATCATTAACTTTTTTAAAGTAGTCAATATCGGACATCGCGATTCCCACATGACCCTTTTCACGCCTTGCCTGTTCGATTTTCCGTCTAAGCGTATCTACAATTGCCGCACGATTCAAAAGTCCGGTGAGCGGATCACGTGTCGCCATTACCCTGATGGTTTCTCTGGAAGCCATGAGTTCATCCTGCATATCGAGGATGCGCCTGCCGGCACGAAGCCTTACCTTCAATTCCGGAGCATGAAAAGGCTTGGTAATGTAGTCATCAGCTCCGGCCTCCATACCTCTGACAATATCTTCCTTATCATCCATTACTGTAAGCAGGATTATATAAATATACGGCTCTTTCATCATCTCCCGTACTCTCTTACAGATTTCCACACCATCCATACCTGGTATTATCCAGTCCAGAATGGCCAATCTGGGAGTGTTTTCTGCCTGAAGCACCCGACATGCCTCTAAGCCATTGGTACAGGTAATAACATCGTATCCCCATTTGCCAAGCATAGATTCCAGCATACGGCAGTATATGGGATCGTCTTCAGCTATCAATATCCTCATATACAATCATCCTTTATCACTGCCTCTAGCCTCGACTTCAGCCGTCCTATTTCTTTCTCCAGTGAGATATAAGCATTTTCGACACCGGTCATATTATTTTCACGGCCCATAAGTTCCAACTGTAATGCGGCCTCAAGAGCATGCCCGGCACAAAATACCCCCAAAGAGCCCTTGATCGTGTGGGCATTTCTTTCCAGGGTATTACTATCACCCTTCATAATAGCATCCTGGATATTAGTCAATTGATCTGGATAACTTGTGAGAAATATTCTTATTAGTTCCTTGAAAAATTCCATATCACCATCGGCATGAGCTAATGCTTTATGCATATTGAAAATCGCATCGTTACACTCCTCTATAGAAGTATTATTTTGCTCTTCAACAAACGGGGAAATCAAACTGTCAATAGCCCCGAAAAGTTCCCTTGACCTGATAGGTTTGGATACGTAGCCATCCATCCCTGATTCCAGACACCGTTCCCTGTCACCATGCATGGCAAGAGCCGTCATGGCAATAATGGGTATATGCCCACCGGTCTCTTTTTCCTTTGTCCGAATAGCAGCAGTTGTCTCAAAACCATCCATCTCTGGCATATGAACATCCATCAGAATAAGATCAAAACCCTCCTTTGTATATGCCGTCAGCGCATCCCTGCCATTATTGGCAACTGAAACTGTATACCTTCTTTTTTCTAACATACGCATAGCAAGTTTTTGATTTACCACGTTATCCTCAGCAAGAAGAATACGCAGGGGTTTGTATTTTTCACCATGCAGGATAGTTCCCCCAGAAAACGGACCTTTCCCCGGTAACTGTTGTTCTTTGGATACAGCCTTTGTGAGGCCTACAGCATTAATAATAGCATCTCTCAAAGAAGAACGCTTGATGGGTTTCGTTAAATAACCGGTGATACCTAATTTTTTACATCTCTCCGAATCTCCGCTTCGATTGTCCGACGTGATCATCATGACTGTAGTCTCAAGAAGATTCTGCTCTTTCTGTATATATTCAGCAACCATAAATCCATCCATCTCAGGCATACGGCAGTCAAGGAGCACAAGTTTATAAGGGTCACCTTCATCCCTGGCATTCTTCAATTCAGTTATACCCTGCTTTCCATTCCCGGCTTCTTTTACCACCGCACCCCATGCAGAGAGCGTTTCCCTAAGGATCATACGATTCGTTGCATTATCATCTATTACCAAAACCTTAAGTCCTTTCATATTCAACTCTGCCGGCTTAACATATTTTTTATGCCCGGTTCTGGTCTTCAGCCTGGCGGTAAAGTAGAAAATACTACCATGCCCCATTTGGCTTTCCACCCGGATACATCCATCCATTAGCTCTACAAGCCGCTTTGAGATGGTCAGTCCAAGTCCGGTTCCACCATACCTCCTTGTTGTGGAAACATCAACCTGAGTAAAACTATTGAAGATAAGCTCTTTTTTGTCCTGCGGGATACCAATTCCGGTATCTTTAACGGAAAATATGAGACGTACATAACGGTCTTCGGATTCACCGTCCTGTATTCCGGATTCCCTGGCATCTCTCTTATCCAGCTCCACGTACACCACAACTTCACCTCTTTCAGTAAACTTGATTGCATTCCCTATCAGATTAACGATAATCTGTCTCAATCTGAGTGGATCTCCCACAAGGTAGAGTGGTACATCCGGCATAATGTAATGCGCAAGCTCAAGGCCTTTTTTATGGGCACGAAACGCCATAATCTCACAGATCTTTTCAATAACCTCATAAAGATCGAAGTCAACGCTTTCAAGCTCAAGCTGACCTGATTCAACCTTTGAAAAATCCAGGATATCATTGATAAGATCCAGGAGATTCTCTCCTGCGGATTTAAACAGCAGAACGTATTCCTGTTGTTCTGAGGTTAGAGGGGTATCACAGAGTAATTCCGCCATGCCAATGATGGCATTCATCGGTGTGCGGATTTCATGGCTCATACTGGCAAGGAATTCACTTTTGGCACGGTTGGCTGACTCTGCCACTTCTTTTGCCTTCTGCAATTGATCATTGAGGATTCTTAATTTTTTTCGTTCTTCTTCCAGTTCCAGGTTTTTCTTCTCAATTTCTGATTGATTAGATGCTATTTGAGCATAAAGTCCTTCCATCTGTTTTATAACATTACGGAAGGTCTCTTCCTGAATTTCATGCTCTTTTACTTTCTCTAAAAGCTCCTGGTAGGTAGGTTCTGTCTTTTCCATGGCTTATTATGTGCTTTATACCTAGTGCAGCGAAGCTGCAACTAAAGAAACTATCTATTTTCTTTTCTTCGGAAGGGATAAGAAGATTGTTTCGAGTTTCGTGTTTCGTATTTAGAGTTCAAACTCCAAACTCTAAACTTCAAACTCTAAACTCCAACCCGATAAATATACTTTAGTGTACCGTACAAACCAGACACGGGTCATACGACCGTATCACATGGTCAATTTCAACGGGATTGCTTTCATCATCTATTTTTGTATCCATCAATGATTTTTCTATAGCTCCCGGATTTTCTTTTTCATCACGGGGAGAAGCATTCCATGTAGTGGGGGTTATTACCTGATAATTTGTTATTTTTCCATTTTCTACCTGTATCCAGTGCCCGAGAAACCCACGGGCGGCCTCTGTTATCCCAATGCCGGAAGCAGTCTCTTTCAAAGTGTTTTTAGCATAATAGTTATCATTTATACCCAGTTGCTTAATCCAGCCATGCATTACCCGTAGTAACTTTACTGCCTCATGAAGCCTGGCAAAAACCCGTGTAAAAACGGTGGAACCGTATCTCTGAAACAAATCCATAATAAGGGGATCACCGCTTATTACCTGGCGGGCCAGTGCACCAACTTCAATAACTTCGCCGTAGTAACGGGGTGCTTTTGCCCAACTGTATGCATTTGGCTTGTTCCATTTTGGCTCGGAGATATCTGCCATCGGATGAGAAACCGGTTTTGCCGCATGAAAGAACGAATAGTAAACCGATTCCGTAATCATTTCCGGATTAAGTTCAGATAAGCCTTTATTCCAATAACCGGAGGGGATGTGTAGATTACCCTCAGGTTGTGGATAAACCCCGGCGGTAATAAATTTACCAGGCCCTTTACCCATGACAGAAAGGCCTGTATCCATGACAAAACGGTAAAATAATCCAATATCCGATTTCCAATCTCCATTTTCAGGGAAAGCGGAATCAAGATCGGCAACCGACTTTATTTGCAAGTAATCTTCTATTGGGATACCAAGCAGGATGGATTCGACTATGGAGGTAAAGTGTGTTAATATGCCGTGTATGCGGAATATATCTGAAGATGTGAGCGATTTGGTAATACCACCCGGCTGAATGGCAAGCGTATGCGGCCATTTCCCTCCGATAAGACCAAGAATTTCCAAAAATCTTTTTCGCTCGCTTATGATAACTTTTGTAGATTCCCCTTTCAGGGGCATTAAGCGCTTTACTATAAACGGATAGTATTTGAGATTTTTGTACTTGTGATTAGAAATATCCGGAGTGAAGTATACATAAAATTGAGTAATGTGGCTCATAATATTTTCAGTTGCATGACTGATATTTTTTGCATGCTGGCCGCTTTTTGAAGGGACAAAATCCTCAGAGATTGCACCGAGGGCATTTGAAGAAGCGACGGAATGTGAGACAGAACAAATACCGCAGATTCTCGGTACATATACAAGCGCATCTTCCGGAAAATGCCCTTTCAGTATCTGTTCAAAACCCCTAAACATAACTCCGGATGCTTTTGCGTCGGTTATTACACCGTCTTTTATATCAACCTTAATCCTTAAATCACCTTCAACGCGGTTAAACGGCGATATAATTATGGTTTTACCCATGATAATCTTTATCCGTTGGTTTTAGGATTATACTTGTTATGTGTTGATACCGAATTTACTTTAAGTCGTTCCGGTGTTGCCAGCTTGGAAAGGCCGGTAATTCCAATATACCAGGCTTTAGGCACATCGAGTGGCAAAGAACGAGGGATATTACCGATCATCTCCGTCTCAAAATAGTGTGCACCTGGAAATGGAAAGTTTTGTGAAGTACATGAAATACAGGGATAACCTGCCCTTGTACAGCTTCCGGTTCTACCGAGCCATAAACGGATATTACAATCGGATTCACACTGTGTCCCACGGCATCCGAGAAATTCGAACATACATCCCATCTGACCAAATTCATTGGCAGAGGCCTTAAATTCATAAAATTCATTTTTCGGGCAGCCGTGATGTGCAAGATTATTAAAAAAATGAGAGGGGCGGTTTGCGTAGTCGAGCAGACCGGGGTTTAATTTTTGGTGAGCTGCCAGATAAAGCGTTTCTATAATCCAGTCAGGGTGTGCGGGACAACCCGGAATATTTATAACCGGAAGGCCGGATCTTGAACGATATTCTTTACCCAGGATACCGCCGGCCTGATCACAGGAAAATTGAGAGCCTACGGCCCCTGCCGGATTTGGATAAGAAGCAGATATACCTCCGAAAGCAGCGCAGGTGCCAACGGCGATGGTGTACTCAGCTATACTTGCCAGATCTTTTACCCACGCGGCAAGAGGCCTGCCTAAAAATTCAAATATGAGCCCTGTACCATCAGGTGCGGTTGGAATTGCCCCCTCTATCAGAAAAAAATCCAGGGTGGACTTTCCCGCAAGGAAGTCGGAACAAATTTTTAAGACATCTTCACCCTTTTCCAGGGAAAGTGAGGGATGCCAGGCTATATTTATGTCCAGCATCTCTAAAGTTGTCAATAGTTCCGGCTCTTCTGCGTTCAGCAGCGATATCGTATCGCCACCGCATCCCAGTCCATGAATACAAAGTAGGTTTCTCATATTTTGGAAGAAGTATAGCGATACAAATTATAATTGTCAATATTAATATAACCTTCACAATCATTGTCTATCTCAGATTACCAAATCAACATACTTTGCCTCTTGAACGAAAAAGAGGTTTATTGTATGATCAATTTTAGCTTGAACTGTACAATGCCAAAATAAAATTTTGTTAGTAACTCTCTTGAAGAGGAAAGGCAGG